>JBBJNS010000042.1:0-15147 GCA_037720745.1 Candidatus Limnocylindrales bacterium | reverse complement strand
TCCGACCAGCGACGGCCCGGCATCTGGCGGCCGGTGAACTCGTCGACGATGACGATCTCGCCTTCCTTGACTATGTAGTGGTCGTCGATCTTGTACAGGGCATGCGCCTTGAGTGCCTGCTCGAAGTGGCGGGCCAGGCGCGGATCGGCGTCGAACATGTTGTCGATGCCCAGCAGGCGCTCGATCTTGGTGATGCCGTCTTCGGTCGGGGAGACGGCGTGTTCCTTGAGGTCGATGAAGTAGTCGCCGCCTTCCTCAGCGCCTTCCTTGCGAGGCTGGAGGCGCGGCACCAGCCGAGCGAACTGGTAGTACAGATCCTCCGACTCAGCGGCCTGCCCAGAGATGATGAGCGGCGTACGTGCCTCATCGATGAGGATGTTGTCGACCTCATCGACGATGGCGAAGTAGCGCTGCTGCTGCACCCGCTGGTCGAGCTCCATGACCATGTTGTCGCGCAGGTAGTCGAAGCCGAACTCGTTGTTGGTGCCGTGCGTCACATCGGCCGCGTAAGCCTCCGCACGAGAAACCGGCCTGAGGTGCAGCAGCCGCTCGTCGGAGGGGCGGTACTCCGGGTCGAAGACGAAGGCGCTGTCGTGCTGGATGACGCCGACGGTCAGGCCCAGACCCTGGTAGATGGGTCCCATCCACTGCGGGTCGCGCTTGGCCAGGTAGTCGTTGACGGTGACCACATGCACGCCCCGGCCGGACATCGCGTTGAGGGCCGCCGCGAGGGGTGCGATGAGTGTCTTGCCCTCACCGGTCTTCATCTCCGAGATGCGGCCCTGGTGCAGCACGATGGCGCCCATCAGCTGCTCGTCGAAAGGTCGCATGCCCAGCTTTCGCTGGCTGATCTCGCGCGCAGCAGCGAAGACTTCGGGCAGCGCGTCGTCCAGGATCTCTCGCAGGCGAGCCAGATCAGCCTTGTCGCGCACGCGCCGCAACTCACGTCGCCGTTCGGTGTCCAGGGTGTCGCGTTCCTCGTCGGAGGGCTCCGAGGCGGCGCCCTCCTCCTGGATCTCGGCCCGGAGTTCCGCCATCTCGGCGGCGATCTGCTCGTCGCTTAGCGCCTGATAGTGCTCTTCCAGTTCGTTGATACGAGCGACGATCGGTCGCACGCGGGCAAGGTTGGCGTCGTTGGAGCCGCCCACAAGGCGGGAGAAGAGGTTACGCATGGGACGGGAAGTATAGGGCGGGTACCCGTCGCGGTCGGCGAACGGTCAGCCCCAGAAGCCGGAGCCGTAGCCCAGGAGCAGCAGCACGAAGGTGGCCAGGGCGAGGCCGAGGAAGAAGAGGACGCCCATGGCGGGGCTGACATGCTCCACGTCCGGGTTGCGCAGCTCGGCCGCATCCCAGCGCCGGGAGCGAAGCCGGCCTCGCCAGTTTCGTGTCTCGACGGGGCTCGGTTCAAGTCCCTCGGAGGTAGGTCGATACTGCTTGAGGGTCATGGCTGGATCTCCGCATCGGTCCGGGCTGGCACTGGGCTGGTCTTGGCTGGCGATCGGTCGCTCAAGCTTGGCGACGAGCTACCGTCTTCGTCCTCGCCCCACAACAGCATCTCATGCACCAGGTTGATCTCGCTGGAGAAGAGGGCGCCTACCGACTCGCCCCGGTGGATGCGGCTGATGGCCTCGCCGATGAGCGGGGCGATGGAAAGCACCTTGATCTTCTCCAACTGCTTGGCGGCAGCGACGGGGATGGTATCGGTGACCACGACCTCCAACAGGTCGCTCTCCCGGATGCGCTCGATGGAGGGATCGGAGAGCACGCCGTGCGTGGCGCAAGCGTAGATCTCGGTGACGCCTTCACGCTGTAGGGCGCGGACCGTCTCCATGAGCGTGCCCGCCGTGTCGATCTCGTCATCGACCACGATGGCACGGCGGCCGCGCACCTCACCGATGACATTGAGCAATTGAGAGTGACCGGAGTTGCCCACGCGCCGCTTCTCGATGATGGCCAGAGGCGCGTTCAGGAGCTCGGCGAAAGCTCGCGCCCGCTTGGCGAAGCCGAGGTCGGTCACGACCACCGGATCTTCGATGCGCTTCTGGATGAAGTAGTTGCTGAGCAGGTGCACGGCCGTCAGCTCATCGACGGGGATGTTGAAGAAGCCCTGGATCTGGCCCTGGTGAAGGTCCATGGTCAGCACGCGGTCGGCGCCGGCGACGCTGATCATGTCCGCGATGAGGCGTGCCGTGATGGGTACCCGGGGCTGGTCCTTCTTGTCCGAACGGCCGTAGGCGTAGTAGGGCACCACAGCCGTGATGCGTCCGGCGCTGGCACGCTTGAAGGCGTCGATCATGATGAGCAGCTCCATGATCGACTTCTGGACGGGCGAGCAGGTGGGCTGCACCAGGAACACGTCGCGCTCACGGACGTTGTCCAGGATGCGCACGAAGATGTTCTCGTTGGCGAACTCGAAGACCTCGCAACGCCCCAGCGGCGTACGCAGGTAACGACCGATCTTGCGGGCCAGCGCCGGGTTGGCGTTGCCCGTGTAGATGGTGGTCTGCTCGGTCTGTCGACTCGCATCGCCTGAGCCGAAGGCGTTCACAGCTCGCCCTCGCTACGGCGTGACTTCACCGTCCGGCACCTCGGTCCCTGGGTCGGGAGCGAGGCCGGGCTCGGTGCCCTCATTGTCGTCCATCGAGCGCTGTCCCGCCAAGCCCTGGCGGAACACGGCGATGCCGGCCACCTCGTCGCCCTGGTGCAGGCGCATGACGATGACGCCGCGGGCGGCACTGCCCTGTCGATTGACGCTCTTGACGTCCGTGCGCACGACCTGGCCGGCGGAACTGATGAGCAGCAGCTCCTCGTCTGCCTCCGAGACCAGTTGCACGGCGGCAACGTTGCCGGTCTTGGCGCCCTCCAGCGGGATGAGGCGCACGCCCTGGCTGCCGCGATGCTTGCGCCGGAACTCGGACAGGGACACGCGCTTGCCACGGCCGGTCTCGGTCAGGACCAGGATGTCGTCGGCGGGCTGGACCACGCCCATGCCCACCACGCGATCGGCGGCGTTGGCCAGGCGGATGCCGATGACACCGGCCGCGTCGCGGCCCATGGCCCGCACCTCGGACTCCGCGAAGCGCGCCAGGCGGCCCATGGCCGTGGCGAGGACCACATCGTCCTTGCCCGACGAGACGGCGACCCAGGCCAGGGCATCGTCCTCAGCTACGGTGATGGCCCGGATGCCTGTGCTGCGCACCCGCTCGAACTGCTCGATGGGTGTCTTCTTGACCACGCCCCGCACGGTGGCCATCACCAGATTGTGGCCCTTCTCGAAGTCGGGGATGGTCACGATGGCCAGCACCCGCTCGCCCGACTCGACCTGGACGCCCTCCATGTTGATGATGGGGATGCCCTTGGCCGTGCGGGTGGCGTCCGGTACGGCATGCACCTTGGAGCTGAAGACGCGGCCGCGGTTGGTGAAGAAGAGCGTCCAGTCGTGGGTGTTGGCCACCAGCAGGTGCGCGACCGCGTCCTCTTCCACGGTCCTGGCGCCGATGATGCCCTTGCCACCGCGTGCCTGACGCCGGTAGGTAGCCAAGGGCTGGCGCTTGATATAGCCGCGGCCGGAAACGGTCACCACGACGTCCTCGTCGGCGATGAGGTCCTCGTCCGAGAGCTCGCGGCTGGCGTCCTCTGCGATGCGCGTGCGCCGCGGCCCGGAGTACTTGCGGTCGAGCTCTGCCAGCTCGTCCTTGATGATGCTCAGCACGCGGCCTGGGTTGGCCAGGATGTCCTCGAGCTCGGCGATGAGCTGGATGACCGCCAGGTACTCATCCTCGATCTTCTGGCGCTCCAGCGCAGCCAGGCGTCGCAGCTGCATCTCCAGGATGGCGTTGGCCTGGATCTCCGACAACGAGAAGCGCGCGATGAGATTGGCTCGTGCCGCCTCGACGTCACGTGACTCGCGGATGGTGCGGATGACCGCATCGAGGTTGTCGAGGGCGATCTTCAGCCCCTCGAGGATGTGCGCCCGGTCACGCGCCTTCTGCAGGTCGTACTCGGTCCGCCGCCGCACGACCTCGCGTCGCCAGTCGATGTGGTGCTGGAGGATGGACTTGAGGGGCAGCGTCTGCGGCTGACCGTCGACCAGGGCCACCATGTTGGCGTTGAAGGCCAGCTCCAGCGCGGTGTGCTTGAAGAGATTGTTGAGCACCTTGTGCGGGTTGGCGTCGCGCTTGCACTCGATGCTGATGCGCATCCCGTCGCGGTCCGACTCGTCACGCAGGTCGGCGATGCCGTCGATCTTGCCGGTCTTGACCAGGTCGGCGATCTTCTCCAGCAGGGAGGCCTTGTTCACCTGGTAGGGGATCTCCGTGACGATGATGGCCATGCGGCCGGCACGAGTCTCCTCGAAAGCGCATTGCGCGCGCATCACGACCCGGCCACGTCCATGGGCGTAGAGGTCGCGGATGGCGTCCACCTGCTCCCATTGACCGGTCACCGCGTTGCGGCGGCGCTCGAAGCGGAAGATGGTGGCGGCCGTGGGAAAGTCCGGCCCCAGCACGTGGTCGCTGAGCTGGTCGTTGGTCAGATCGGGATCATCGATGAGGGCGCTGGTGGCCCGCGTGATCTCGCCCAGGTGATGGGGCGGGATATTGGTGGCCATTCCCACGGCGATACCGGCCGAGCCGTTGATGAGCAGGTTGGGGAGCTTGGCCGGCAAGACCGAGGGCTGCATCCGCGTGCCGTCGTAGTTCTCCACGAAGTCGACGGTGTCCTTCTCGATATCGGCCAGCAGTTCCGCGGCGATGGCCGTCATGCGCGCCTCGGTGTAGCGCATGGCTGCCGGCGGGTCGCCGTCGACCGAGCCGAAGTTGCCCTGACCATCGACCAGCTGATAGCGCAACGAGAAGTCCTGCGCCAGCCGCACCAGCGCGTCGTACAGCGAGAGGTCGCCGTGCGGGTGGTACTTGCCCATCACCTCACCGACGATGGCCGCGCACTTGCGGTAGGAAGAGGTGGCGGTGAGGCTCATCTCGTTCATCGTGAACAGGATCCGTCGGTGGACCGGCTTCAGGCCGTCGCGCACATCGGGCAGGGCGCGCGACACGATGACGCTCATGGCGTAGTCGAGATAGGCGCTCTTCAGCTCATCCTCGATGGGCACCCGGATGACGCGCTGCGGCTCGTCGCTCACGCGCGCACTCCAGCCATGCGCTCACCCTGTTCCCGCACGACGCGTTCTGCGCCTTCCAGGGCGGAGACGAACTCGCCAGCCACGGCCGCCGCTCGGCTGGTGGCGGGCGCGGTCGTTCTGCGCCGTACGCCGGCGATGCGGTGGCGCAGGGAGCGGGCCACATCACCGGGTTGGGACGAGAGGGCATCGCGGATGACCCAGGTTCGATGCCCGTCGTCCTCGCGGACGGCCGTGGTCGCTTCGGCCTCGAGCAGCGCAGCGACGCCCTGCGGATGAACACGGGTCCATTCGCGCAGCGCCCAGCCGAGAGCCTTCTGGACCTGCTCGTCGGCGTCCCCGATGAGCGATTCGATGAGCACCAGACCGCGCACCCCGTCCAGCGTGTGCCGTTGAGAAGTAGGCACCTGAAACGGCATCCGGGCCAGCGTGGAGCCCACCAGCCGCCGCTCCCAGCGGCTGGACGAATAGATGAGCTGCTCCAGCTCCGCCCAGCGGCGCGGTTCGGCGATGATGCCGCGGGCCACCAGGTCGGCCATGGCGTCCACGCTGATCCAGTCGTTGGCTGCGCGGGCGAGGCGCCGCAGCACCTGCCACGTGCGCTCGGGATCGTCGGCCAGGCTGGCGTCGAGAGGGACCGTGGCGAAGAGGCGCAGCTCGCGGATCTCGGCACGCACCAGCCGCTGCGCGAGGGAGATGGCCGACGCCGAGCTGCCTTCCAGCAGGGGCGCGCGCAGTTGCCGGCCCACGGCACGCACCAGCGGCCAGCGAACGCCGATGACCGCTCCCGAACCGGGCGCCACGCGCTCCTGTTCGGCTGCGTAGGCCGGGTCGGCCAGCCGCTCGAAGCCTTCCTGCAGTGCGCTCAGGAAGGCCTCGGGGTCGTCGATGAGTTCGGCCAGCTGCTCGCCAAGGCCGCGCGCCTCCGGCAGCCGCTCATCGACCCAGGCCTGCGCCCGTGCGCTGACGTCAGATGTCAAGGTTCTGCACCTTGCGGGCCTCGGCCTTGATGAAGTCCTTGCGCGGCGCGACCTTCTCGCCCATCAGCGTCGTGAATAGGTGATCCGCCTCGACCGCGTTGTCCAGGTTCACTTGGAGCAGGGTCCGGGTACCCGGGTTCATGGTGGTGTCCCAGAGCTGCTCCGCGTTCATCTCGCCCAGGCCCTTGAAGCGCTGCACGGTGAGATTCTTGACCTTCATCTCCTTGATGATCGCGTCGCGCTCGCGCTCATCCCGAGCGTAGCGGGTCAGCTTCCCGGTGCTTACCCGAAAGAGCGGAGGCTGTGCGATGTAGAGATGCCCGTTCTCCACGATCTCCGGCATGTTGCGGTAGAAGAAGGTCATCAGCAGCGTGCGGATATGCGCGCCGTCGACGTCCGCGTCGGCCAACAGGATGACCTTGTGGTAACGCAGCTTGGTCAGATCGAACGTCTCTCCGATGCCGGTGCCCAGCGCGATGATGAGAGGCCGGATCTTCTCGCTTGAGAGCACCTTGTCCAGACGTGCCTTCTCCACGTTGAGCATCTTGCCGAACATGGGCAGGATGGCCTGAGAGCGCCTGTCGCGGCCCTGCTTGGCCGAGCCGCCCGCCGAGTCGCCCTCCACGATGTACAGCTCGCTGCGCTCGGGGTCACGCTCCTGGCAGTCGGCCAGCTTGCCGGGCAGCGCTGACCCCTCCAGGGCGCTCTTGCGGATGACCAGGTCACGCGCCTTGCGAGCCGCCTCGCGGGCGCGCGCCGCAGTGAGCGACTTATCGATGATCTTGCGGCCGTCGCCAGGGTTCTCGTCGAGGTACTGCATGATGCCCTCGGCGAGGGCACCCTGGACCTGCCCCTTGACTTCGGCATTACCCAGCTTCGCCTTGGTCTGCCCTTCGAACTGCGGATCGACCATCTTGACGCTGATGACCGCCGTCAGTCCCTCGCGGACGTCATCGCCCGACAGATTGCCGCTGGAGTCCTTGATCAGCCCCTGCCGGCGAGCCCAGTCGTTGAGAGAACTGGTGAGTGCGGCGCGGAAACCGGTCACGTGCGTGCCGCCGTCGACCGTGTTGATGTTGTTGGCAAAGGCCAGCACGGTCTCGGTGAAGGAGTCGTTGTATTGGAGTGCGACCTCGATGGCCGTGGGGCCATCCTTGCGCTCGACATAGACGGGCCGGGCGTGGAGGACATCCTTGCCCTTATTGAGGTGGCGCACGAAGCTGACCAGGCCGCCTTCGAAGTAGAAGGACTTCTCGCGAGTGGGCTCCACACGCTCATCGTGCAGCGTGATCCAGATGCCCTTGTTGAGATAGGCGGACTCGCGCATCCGTTGCGCGATCATGTCGAAGCTGAAGTCGAGGGTCTCGAAGACCTCGGCATCCGGCTTGAAGTGCGTGGTGGTGCCGGTGCGCCCCTGAGAAGGGCCGATCATCCGCACCGGCGCCGTCGGGGCGCCACGCTCGTAGTCTTGACCCCAGACCTTTCCCTCACGCGCCGATTCGACCCTGAGCCACTCTGAGAGGGCGTTGACCACGCTCACGCCCACGCCGTGGAGCCCGCCGGAGACCTTGTAGCCACCACCGCCGAACTTGCCACCAGCGTGCAGCACCGTGTGCACCACTTCCAGTGCGTCCTTGCCGGTCTGCTTCTGCATGCCCACGGGCACGCCTCGGCCATCGTCGCGCGCGAGCACACTGCCGTCAGGCTGGAGGTGGACCTCGATGCGCGTGGCATGACCGGCCATCGCTTCATCGATGGAGTTGTCGACCACCTCCCACACGAGGTGGTGCAAGCCACGGGCGTCGGTCGAGCCGATGTACATGCCGGGGCGTCGTCGAACGGCTTCGAGGCCCTCCAGGACCTGGATGCTCTCCGCCGTGTAGCTGCTGGCGGCGCTCCGTTTGCGCCGCCCCTCGGCCTCTCTGGACGCCTGGCTCCCCTCGGGTCGTCGGAGTGTCTCGGTCATCGCTCGGACCCGGCCAGTCGCTCGTACAAGCGACCCAGATCCTCGTCGTCGTAGTAATCGATGGTGATGCGTCCTCCCCGGCGCCGTTGCGACAGCGTGACCTTGGTGCCCAGCGCCGCGCGCAGGCCGGCCTCGAGCCGCTCGATATCGGGATCGACCGAAGGCTCGGCGTGGGCAGCGGCAGTCGATCCGACCGTGGACGCCTTGAGGCGGCGAACCAGCGCCTCCGTCTGACGGACGGATAGTGCTCGGCCGGTCACTGCCTGCAATAGACGATCCTGCTCCTGGGGCGTTCCAGGGCCGCGGCGCGCGCGCCCCCCCCCCCCGCGCCCCCGCCCCCCCCCCCCGCCCCCCCCGCCCGCCCCCCACGCCTCGAGGAGTCGCAGGGTGTTGGCGACAGCAGGCCGCGACCGACCCATCCGCGCGCCGATCTCTTCCTGGGTCAGGCCGAATTCATCGGCCAGCCGTCGGAAGGCTCGGGCCTCATCGATGGCGTTCAGGTCGGTGCGCTGAAGGTTCTCGACGAGGGCCAGCGCGAGACGCTGCTGCTCGTCGACCGTGCGGACGATGGCCGGGATACGCTCCAACCCCGCCATCTGCGCAGCACGGAAGCGCCGCTCGCCAGCCACGAGTTGATAGCCACCTGGGGCATGCGTCACCAGCACCGGCTGGAGGATCCCATGCTCTGCGATGCTCGCCGCGAGACTTGCCAGGGACTCCTCGTCGAAGCGCTGTCGCGGCTGATCGGGATTGGCGACGATGTCGCGCAACGCGATCTCGCGGGGCCTATCCGCGTCCACGGTGGGGATGAGTGCGCTGAGGCCGCGTCCCAGCCCGCCCGGCGGGCGTCGCATCTCTGCCTTCATGGCGCAGACGTGCCAGCCGCAGACGTCAGCGACTGGCGGGAGCGCTGGCCCTCTCGTGACAAGAACTCCTGGGCCAGTCTTTGATAAGCACGTGCGCCACGAGATTCAGGGCTGTAGAGCGTGATCGGCTTGCCGTAGCTCGGCGCTTCAGCCAAACGGACGCTCCGTGGCACCACGGCATCGAAGACCTGGCCGTTCAGATGCCGCCGCACCTCTGCCGAGACATCGGCTGAGAGAGTCGTGCGGCCGTCGAACATCGTCAGGAGGACTCCCTTCACTCGCAGGTCTGGGTTCAGATTGTCGCGGATGAGAGCGATGGTGGACATGAGCTGAAAGAGGCCCTCGAGTGCGTAATACTCGCATTGCATGGGAATGAGAACGCTATCCGCAGCCGTCAGCGCGTTGACCGTGATGAGTCCGAGCGAAGGCGGGCAATCGAGCAGGATGTGGTCGTAACGGTCGACCTCGGTACGTAGCGCCCGCTGGAGTCTCCGTTCGCGGCCTTCCAGCCCCACCAACTCGACTTCGACACCCGCCAGAGTCCGACCCGAGGGCAGGACGTGGAGGCCCACGACCTCACTCCCGACCGCCAGCTCGGCGGCGGGCGTATCGCCGACAAGCAACTCGTAGGACGAGCCTTCAACGCTGTCGCGGTCGATGCCTAGGCCGCTGGTCGCATTCCCTTGCGGATCAAGATCGACCACGAGAACCCGCTGTCCCGCTGCAGCCAGACAGGCCGCGACATTGATGACGGTCGTTGTCTTGCCGACGCCGCCCTTCTGGTTTGCGCAGGCGATGATCTCGCCCACTCAGTGCTCGGCTCGGTGTGTTTCCACGTCCACTAATCCTATCCGATACGGTGGCTCCGCGCGGCGACGGAAGGGGGCGTAGCGACTGGGTAGATGCTCCCGCAAGGCCCTTACGTCCGCCTTTCGCGGCATGCTGTTCCACGTGAAACGATTCTTCTGAGTATCGACGGCCTCGCCGCGCCCGGTGCCTATCAAGTTTCACGTGCAACAGACCGGTTCCCCCGCGTTTAGATCCGAGCTGACGACCGTGGACGTGCACAGTCCCGCTTGACTCCGCGGGCCGGGCTCGAAGGGGGTGGGCTATACTTCGGCGGCGCTGAGCGATGGGGCGACAGCGCCGCCGCGACGTGCACAGCCCCGGCGCGGAAGGGCTACCACATACAGATGAGCATGCCCATCGTCGCCGTCGGCGCCCTGCTGGCGGCGCTCTTGGAGACGAGTGTCCTTTCTGAACTCAGCGTCGCTGGCGCCAAGCCTGATCTCGTCTTCGCCTTGGCCATCGTGGTGGCGATGGTGGTCGACTTCGAGGACTCCCTCGTCTGGGCATTGGTGGGAGGTCTGCTCGTGGACGCACTCACCGGTCGCCCGCTCGGCGCTACGGCTCTGGCCCTGCTCATCGTGACCGGCGTGGCCGCCCTCTTATCCCGCGTGACCGGTGCGCCGCGCGCAGCGACCGTGGGAGCGGCGGCCTTCGTTCTCACCTGGCTATACCAGGCGGTGCTCCTGGCCATCCTGAGCGTGACGGCAGGCATCGCCCTGGTGTCCATCCCCGTGCAGCTGTTCCTCGTCATCTCGGTGATGAACGGCGTTCTCGCGATCCTCGCCGTGCTCGCCCTGCGCGTTGCCCATCGTCGGTTCGGCGCAGCGGAGCGCGCGGAATGGTGACGCCATGATCGGTGGATCGCTGGGCGAACCGGCACGCCAGCCCAGACTCTGGCCGCGCTTCGTCGTCTTCGCGTTGATCATCGCCCTCGTCGTGACCGCGCTCGGCTTGCGCTTGTTCACACTCCAGATCGTGAGCGGCGGCTACTACGCCGGCCTGGCTCGCGAGAACCGGGTACGCCTCCAGCCGGTGCGCGCGCCGCGGGGACTCATCTTCGACCGTGCGGGCCGCCAGTTGGTCGACAACGTGGCTACTTTCGCGATCAAGGCGCGTCCCGCTGACCTGCCCTTCAGTGAGCGGCCGGCAGTGGTCGATCGGCTGGCCACGCTCCTGGACATGAGGCCGGCCGACATCACCGAGGCGCTGGACCGCGCTGCGGCCAACCGATTCGAGCTGGCCAACGTGGCCCGGGACGTTCCTGAGGAGGTCGCCTTGATCATCCGGGAGGAGCACCTCCAGTTGCCTGGCATCGAGGTCACGGTGGAGCCGCGGCGGCAGTATCCCTACGGCGATCTGGTGGCCCACGTGCTCGGCTTCACCGGGGCCGTGAACGCCGATGACCTCGCCCGCGTGGGCAGTCTCGGCTACCTGCAGGACGACACCATCGGCAAGCAGGGAGTGGAAGCCACCTTCGAAGAGACGCTGCGCGGCGAGTACGGCGTGGAGCAGGTCGAGGTCGACGCGCGCGGTGAGGCCGTCCGGCTTCTGAGGACCCTCCAGCCGGCCGAGCCGGGCGACTCGCTCGAGCTCACCATAGATGTCGACGTCCAACGAGATGCCGAGACGGCCATGCGCTGGGCGATGGATCTCATCGGCCTTCAGCGAGGCGTGGTGATGGCCATGAACCCGCAGACCGGCGAGATCCTGGCCATGGTCTCGCTGCCGAGCTATGACAACAATCTGTTCTCCCGCGGCATCTCGACGGCCGACTACCAGGAGCTCCTCAACGCACCGGGCGCTCCGCTACGAAACCACGCGATCGCGGACCACGCGCCGCCAGGCTCGACCTACAAGCTCGTGACCGGCACCGGTGGCTTGCAGGACGGCGTGCTCACGGATCGCACCATCCTCCAGACGAGGGCCTACCTGAGCATCGGATCCACCAGGTACTGGGACTGGAACCGGCAGGGATTCGGGCCGCTGGACATCTACGATGGGTTCGGTCGCTCCAGCAATACCTTCTTCTTCCAGGTCGCGCGCGGGCTCGGCATCGACCGCCTGGCGTATTGGGGCAGCCAGTTCGGCTTCGGCGAGCGGACCGGCATCGATCTGCCCGGCGAAGTGCGCGGGATCCTGCCCACCAACGAGTGGAAGATGCGCCTCATGAACGAGCCCGTCTACCCCGGCGAGGTCTACCAGGCCGGGATAGGCCAGGGCTACAACTCCTTCGCGCCCATCCAGACCTTGAACGCCTACGCCGCGCTGGCCAATGGCGGCAAGCTGTTCAAGCCACAGATCGTCCGGCGTATCCTGAGCCCGGTCGGTGAGGTGGTGGAGGAGATCGAGCCAGAGCTGATCCGCGAGTTGGACGTAGACGACACTACGCTGCGCATCATGCGCAGGGCGGCACGCCGGGTGGTGACCATCGGGCAGACGTACAACTTGGTCGACCTGCCCATCGTGGTCGCGGGCAAGACCGGCACGGCCCAGTTCGGTGTGCGCGACGCCAAGGGACGCCTGCCGCACCACTCCTGGTTCGTCGGCTTCGTGCCCAAGGATCCCTGGAAGACACGCAGAGACCCCGACGGTGTCGAAGCCGTCTCGCGCACCGACTCGGAGCTGGCCGTCCTGGCCTTCGCCTACGACTCCCGTACGACCGGCAACGCGGCCACGGAGATCGTCAAGTACTTCCTGCAGATGCACTACGACCTGGACGTGGACTTGCGCCAGGACTGGGTCCTGGAGCGGGATAACTTCTATGGCCAGTGACGCGCCGACGATGACCTGATGGGCACGATGCACGTTCATCCGGCCCGGGTGGGATCCCTGGGCGCTCGCCCGTCCAGCGGAACCTGGAACAGCTTCGACCTGCAGCTCGCCTTCTTCGCTCTGGCTTTGGCCGTGGTCGGTCTGCTGATGGCCTATACCAGCAGTGGGGACAGCCCACTCGAGGCGGGCTCCATCTTCACGCGCGGCCTGATGTGGCTGGCCATCGCCATCGTCATGTTCACGGTCGCGGCCGCCGTCGACTATCGCTGGCTGAAGACACTGGCCTGGCCGGTCTACCTCGTCAACCTTGCCCTACTGGTGCTCACGTTGGTCGTGGGCAGCGGCGTGGGCGGTGTCTCCCGCTGGGTGACCATCGGCCCGCTGCAGTTCCAGTTCTCGGAGCTGGCCAAGATCCTGATGGCGGTGGTACTGGCCAATTACCTGGCCGGCCGACAGGGCCAGCTCAAGAGCCTGGCCACGACGTTGGGGGCGTTCCTGCTGATGGTGCCCGCCCTCGCCCTGGTGCTCATCCAGCCGGACCTGGGGACGTCCCTAGTGTTCGGCGCGATCCTATTCGGCAGTCTGTTCCTCTCCGGCGCGGGGCTGCGCTGGCTGCTGATCGCTGCGGCCGGCGTGCTGGCCATGGTGCCGGTGGCCTGGACATACATCCTGGAGGATTATCAGAAGCGGCGGCTCATCTCGTTCCTGGATCCCTCGGCCGATCCGCAGGGCAGCGGATATCAGCTCATCCAGTCACAGATCGCGGTCGGTTCGGGTGGCGTGTTCGGCAAGGGCCTCACCAACGGGTCGCAGACGCAGCTCGACTATCTGCCCGTCTCCGCGACCGACTTCGTGGGCGCCACCTTGGCCGAGGAGCTGGGCTTCGTCGGCGGCGTGGTGCTGCTACTGCTGTTCGGTGCCCTGCTATGGCGGATCCTGGTGGTGGGCTGGCGCTCGCGCGACGCCTTCGGGCTGGCCTTCGCGGCGGCCATCGCCTCGATGTTGCTCTTCCAGCTGATGGTCAACTTTGGGATGGTCCTGGGGATGATGCCGGTGACCGGTATCCCGCTGCCGTTCGTGACGCACGGCGGTGCATCGCTGACCAGCTACGCCATCGGCCTGGGGATCTTGCAAAGCGTCGCCATGCGCCAGGGTCGACCAGCGTGGTGAATCGACCCGAGATAGAGTTCCGGCCCTTATCGCGTCGACGAGCCGCCTGACGGGCCGTCGCGCGGGACTCCCTCGCGCGCCTCTTCTGCCTCGTCGGCCCCGTCCACGGCGGGTGGCTCCTCCGCAGGCGCGTCGACCGTGATGGGTGGAGGCGGCTCGGTCCCGTGGAGGCGTCCCTGCGCGTCAGGCAGCCGATCACGGAAGGGCAGCAGGTCCGGGTCGTCGGGTGGTGGGACGGTGGGGTCGTGCTCGCTCAGGCGTCGGAAGAAGTAGCGGTACAGGTCACGGCCGGCGGCGGCAAGGGGCAGCGCGAAGATGGCGCCCAGGAGCCCCGCGATGGAGCCACCCACGATGAGTGACAGGATGACCGCCGAGGGGTGCAGTGCTATGGCGTCGGATTGCACGATGGGCACGAGGATGTTGTTCTCGACCTGCTGCACGATCAGGTACAGCACTACCACGGCGATGATGCCCTGCACCGGGTCACGGACCGTCAAGGCGATGATCAGCGTGGGGATCATCGAGAGGATGGGCCCGATGATGGGCAGCAGCTCGGCCAGGCCGGCTATCACAGCCAGCAGGATGGCGAAGTCGCCGAAGCGCCGATCGACGGTGAACGACAGGATCTCGAGGCCCACGAAGGTCGCCACACCGATGACCACACCAAGCAGCACCTGGGCTCGCAGCCAGCGCCCGAAGATGCGGTTGACGATGCCCACCGATGCCCATACGTCGCGGCGCCACGTGGCGGGGATGGCCTGGTTGATGGAAGCCGTCAGGCCGGGCCGGTCCTTGAGCAGGAAGAAGGCCCAGACCGGGATGATCAGGAACCCAAAGAGGGAGCCCAGGAACCCGGCCACTCCCTGCGCCAGGGGCAGGAGCGCGCCAGGGTCGAGGCCGTCGGCGGCGTCATCGGCGCCCGCCAGGAGGCCATCCACGGCAGAGCGCACGAAGGCCGGCAGGTCTGCCGTGTGATACCACTCCTGGAGCGCCGCCATGAAGGCGGGCGCACCAGCGACGAACTCTGCGATCTGGCGGACCAGCGGTCCCAACAGGAAGGACATGGCCTGGATGAGGACCACGATGGCCAGGACGTAGATGATCAGAACGGCGAGCGCGCGGGGCATCCGGAAGCGCCCCAGCCGAAGGCGCGCGAGGCGGTCCACGGCGGGATCCATGGTGTAGATGAGGATCAGTCCCAGGATGAAGGGACCGAGCGCGCCACGGGCCATGTAGAAGATGACCGCCAGCAGGATGACCGTCAGGATGACGAGAGCAGCTCGCGGCGTGGGCGGACGCAAGCGCGGCGTGGGTTCGGCCGCCCGCGATGGATCGATCGGGGCAGGCACGGCGGGCACCGGCTGAGCGCCGGGGATGGCCGGGGTCATGCTCATCGGCGCGAGCGTA
>JBBJNS010000041.1:0-15181 GCA_037720745.1 Candidatus Limnocylindrales bacterium | reverse complement strand
GGCGACGCGCAGGAGGATGACGATCATGACCGCGCCCATGAGCGTGCCCACCAGCAGGGCCACCGGCTCTGCGATGGCCGACTGAAAGCCGGCGTACAGCGAAACCAGCACCACGCCCGTGAGGAAGAAGGCGAAGACGACGCCCATGTGCTGAAGCCGTTCCATCGCCGCGGAGTCTAGCAAAGGCGACCACTCCGTCGCCGCGTCTCGCTGTATCATCGCGACTTCATCCAGAGTGCATAGAGTCTATGCATCGCGCAGAGGAGCGCCAAAGAACGTGGAGACCAAAGTGGCCCAGACGGAAGCGCCTTTCGTGAATAGGCGTGACCCGGCGCTGGCGCTCGGGCCGGACGGCCGCCCGGCGGTGAGCCGCCGAGCGCCGAAGTGGGCCGACGTGCCCGACGAGAAGTGGGACGACTGGCGCTGGCAGCTCTCCAACCGCGTCAACGAGCTGCACGAGATCGAAGAGGTCCTCAACCTCACCGACGAGGAGCGCGAGGGCCTCTCGGCGCCGGACAAGTTCCGCGTCGACATCACGCCCTACTTCATCAGCCTCATCGACCCGGACGATCCGGCCGACCCCATCCGCCGCCAGGTCATCCCGCTGGGCCGGGAGCAGCAGGCCTTCACGGCGATGATGGAGGACTCCCTGGCGGAGGACCGCCACTCCCCGGTGCCCGGCCTGGTCCATCGCTACCCCGACCGAGTGCTGATGCTGGTGACCACGCAGTGCGCCTCGTACTGCCGCTACTGCACCCGCTCCCGGATCGTGGGCGACCCGACGCAGAACTTCAATCGCAAGGACCACGAGGCGCAGCTCGACTACCTCCGCCGCACGCCACAGGTCCGAGACGTGCTCATCAGCGGCGGCGACGGCCTGACCCTGGCGCCCAAGCTCTTCGAGTCCATCCTGCGCGGCCTGCGCGAGATCCCACACATCGAGATCGTGCGCATCGGCTCGCGCGTGCCGGTCTTCCTGCCGCAGCGCATCGACGACGAGCTGTGCCAGATGATGGCCAAGTACCACCCGCTCTGGATCAACCTGCACTTCAACCATGCCCAGGAGATCACGCCGGAGGTCTCGCGGGCGGTCGATCGGCTCACCCGCGCCGGGCTGCCCGTGGGCAACCAGTCGGTCCTCCTGGCCGGTGTCAACGACTGCGTCAACATCCAGCGCGAGCTGGTGCACAAGCTGGTCGAGAACCGCATCCGCCCGTACTACCTCTACCAGTGCGACCTGGTCGAGGGCTCGGGTCATTTCCGGACGCCGGCAGGCAAGGGCCTGGAGATCATCGAGGGCCTGCGGGGTCACACCAGCGGCTACGCCGTGCCGACCTACGTCATAGACGCGCCCGGCGGCGGCGGCAAGATCCCGGTCATGCCCAACTACCTCATCAGCTACTCCGACCACAAGATCGTTCTGCGCAACTACGAGGGCTACATCACGACCTACGAGGAGCCGCTCGAGTACCAGCAGCACGACAAGGCCAGCTGTCACGCCTGCCAGAGCACGCGCCCGGAGCCCGGCCAGTCCGGCGTCCACGGCCTGCTCCAGGGCGAGCGCATGTGGATCGAGCCGCGCGGCTTCGAGGAGATCCACTCACGCGGCAACGTGGAGCAGCACCGTCTCCAAGATCCGTCGAAGTGGGTGCCCTACGGCGTGGGTGCCATCGAGGGACAGGCGGCACGCGCGCTGCCCGTGCTCGACGCGGGCACGAATGGGGGCTCTGCGCAGGAAGATGGGCTGTCGGCGACGGAACGTGCCGCGAGTGACACGAACGCCGGGATGGTAAACCCCGAGGCGCTCGTGCCGGAGGCGCAGCGCGACCTGGACGCGGACGTCACTTCGCCCCTACGGTCATTCGGTCCGGGCGAGGAGCCCCGCCCGAAAGAGGGCGAGCCGACCGCCTCCGCCCACGGCGAGCTGTTGTAGCGAGCTAGCCAGGGCGCTCCACCCGCGGTTCGCGGTCGCCCGCCAACTCGTTCCACAGCTCGTGGTCAGTGTCGCGCTTGGCGACATACCTGGTGCGAGTGTCAGCCTCCTGACCGCCGATGGCCTTGAACGGCCCCGCTTCAAGGTCAGCCAGGTCGACGTAGACGCCGCCCTGCTCCAGCCGCGCCCCCTCCTCGAGCACTGCGAGGCGTGCCATCTGGTCGGGCGACAGCCGATCGACCAGTCGCTGCTGGACGTGCTTGTCGTCGGCCGCCGGCGCGCTCTCGTCAGCGTGACCCGCCGGGTCACCCGGCGCATCGACCGGAGCCAGATCGTCGTCGAAGGACGCGTCGCGCGGCTCCGGTCCCTTGGGATTCGTCAGCTCCTCCTGGCGCACGTCGTGCGTCTCGGCATGGCGAGCGGCCGGGCCGCCACTGTCCGAGTAGGGCTGGCGAGCGTCACCCGGGCTGGTGTCGTCGGATCGATTTCGAGGCATGGGTCCTCCTGTCAGGCGGGATGGCTCTCAGGCTCGCGGGAGGCGAGCGTACGGTGGATGTCCAAAGCGGCCTTGACGCCGTGGGCCGCCGCCACGGCCACGAACTGTGAGTCGCCGGCCACGTCACCGGCTGCCCAGACCCCTTCCACGCTGGTGTGCTGCTCTTCGTCGACCTCGATGGCACCGGAGTCGTCCAGCCGGACGCCCAGCTGCTGGGCCAGCCCGGTCTGATGCTCCTCGCCCAGGCTGAAGAAGGCGGCTACCGCGGGCAGCACGCTGCCGTCTTCGAGGCGCAAGCCATCAAGTCGCCCGTCCTGACCCTCGAAGCGCGTGATGGTGGCGGTGCGCAGCGTGATACCGCGATCCTCCAGCCAGGCACGGTCCTTTACGGATAGCTCCGGACTCCGGCCGTCGGTGAGGAGCGTGACCTTGCGGCTCCAGTGGCTCACCTTGGACACGAAATCGCGGGCGCCCTCGTTCCAGGTGATCACAGCGATGGGCTGATCGCGCCATTCGTACCCGTCGCAGTGGGGGCAGACGTGCACCGAGCGACCGTAGAACTCGTCGAATCGCTCGATGTCCGGGAGCTGGTCGAGCACGCCGGTCGCTAGCAGCAGGCGGCGCACCCGCCACTCGGCATCGCCTGACTCACGAAGCACGAAGCCGCCCTCGATCTCCTCGGCCCGCTCGACGCGGCAGGACTCGAGGCGACCGCCCATCTCCTTCACCTGCCCTCGCCCGGTTGCGATCAGGTCGTCGGCCGAAGCCGAAGCCACACCGAGGTAGCCGTGTACCTCCGTGGCAGCGTGGTTGCGAGGCGGGCCGCCGTCGAAGGCGATCACCTCGACCCGATGACGGCGCAGGAACAGAGCAGCCGCCAGGCCGGCATAACCGGCTCCGACGACACCGACATCCGCGTCGAACTTCTCGTCGCTCATGCGCGCAGCATGCGGCAGGCTTCGATAAGGTCGTAGTCGGCGCGGTACCACTGGCGCAAATTCGCGACGGCCTCATCGCTCAAGCCGGTCGAGCCAGTCGAAGGCGCTCGGTGAGCGGCGTCGTCGGAATCTGGCAGGCGACAAGAGGCGGGAAGATCGAGCGTGTCCTTCAAGCGCTCGAAGTCGGACTCCAGCGTGTCGACCCAGCCGACAAGCACGATGCGATCGCGGTGCTTGCGCAGCAGCTCAGCGTTGCCCAGCCAGCGCGAGAGGGGATAGCGCACGTGCCCGATGCGGGTCATCGCGTGCCGCGCTGCGGTGGACACCCGCGCGTCCTCGGACGAGAGGGCTCGTGCCAGCTCGTCGGGCGTGCTGAAGCGCTCGAACGCCCGCCGTTCGCCGGGCGTCCACGGACGCTGGTTGCTGGGCCTGCCTTCCCGCCGCCGGCTGTTGAAGCCCGACACGTAGCGCGACAGGGGATCGCGCAGGAAGAAAAAGACCTCGTCGCGCAGAGGGATGGCGGAGAGCGGCACGACATGGCCGTGCAGCATGAGCTGAAGCGAGTCGGGCGCCGGGCAGTGGCGCAAGGCGTGCTTCAGGGCGGTCCCGCCGGTCTTGCCGATGTGCAGCATGTGCACCACGCGATGCCGCCGCAGGGCGCCGCTGATGGAGGCAGCAGAGACGCTGGTGCGCATGCGCAGGCCCCTGGTCCTGCGGCGGATGTTCATCGCGTCGTCTGGCTCCGCTGCCGCCGGCTGGGTCCATCCATCCGGGACGCCGGAGTATAGCCCGAGTCCCGGGAGCATCAGGGGACCGACTCGGCCGCCGGTGCTAGGCTCGGGCCCATCGTGCTCGAGCTTCGTGACCTGCCCGGACTACCGGATCCCCGTCTCCAGCCGCCGACCGTGGCGGACGCGGGTGATCCCTTCGCGGAGCTGCGCATCGTGCACCTTGTGGCGCGTCTGCCGCGTGGTGTGCCCATCCGGGTCAGGGATCTGGTGGATCGGCTCAACGCGGAGCACCTTGACTGGTCCTTCAGCCGCTCCGTGGTGGTCGCCGCGCTGGTCCAGCTGCAGTCGAACTGGATGTCCGACTATCGCAACAGCAGCGGTCTGGAACTGGAGGAAGGCAGCCAGGGGGAGACCGTGACCGTGGAAGACTCCAGCCGGGTCGATCCCTGGATCATCCGCCAGGCCGATCGACTGGTGGGCGCCTGTACCGAGCGCTTGCGGACCTTCGCCGTGGATGAGGGGTCCATCCCGTAGCACAGAGGGACGAACCGATGACCGTCACTGGATACGCCAAGGAAGATGTCCTGGTCAGCGCCGAGTGGGCGCAGCAGCACCTCGATGATCCGAACGTCCGCTTCGTGGAAGTGGACGTCGATACCGCCGCCTACGAACAGGCCCACATCCCCGGTGCCGTGGGCTGGGACTGGACCAGCCAGCTCTCCGACGGCATCCGACGTGACGTGGCGTCACGCGAGGAGATGTCGCGGCTGCTCAGCGAGTCGGGCATCGGCCCTGACACGCACATCGTGCTGTACGGCGACAACAACAACTGGTTCGCGGCGTGGGCCTACTGGCAAATGAAGCTGCATGGCTGGGAGCGCCTGAGCATCCTCAACGGCGGGCGCAAGTACTGGCTGGACAACGGACTGCCGCTCTCTGTGGATCCGCCCACCTACGAGCCGACGGGGATCGAGCTGACCGAGCCCTCCAACGAGCTGCGCGCCTTCCGCGACGATGTCATGGCACGCCTGGGTGACCCGGGTGCCACCCTGGTCGACGTCCGGTCCCCGGCCGAGTTCAGCGGCGAGGTCATCGCCCCGCCCGGCATGACCGAGACGGCCCAGCGTGGCGGCCATATCCCCGGCGCGCAGTCCATCCCCTGGGCGCAGACGGTGCGCGAGGACGGCACCTTCAAGGACGCTGATGCCCTGCGCGCGCTGTACGAGCCGAAGGGTGTGACGCCGGACAAGGACGTCATCGCCTATTGCCGCATCGGCGAGCGGTCAAGCCACTCCTGGTTCGTGCTGCGCGAGCTGCTGGGCTATCCCAACGTGCGCAACTACGACGGCTCGTGGACCGAGTGGGGCTCCATGGTCAACGTGCCCATCGAACGCTGAGCGACCTTCAGCCCTGATCCAGCACCGCGTAGACGCCGGCCAGCGTCTCGAACATGGCCGCGTCGCTGGCGCCCCACAGGTTGGTGAGGAAGACGAAGACGAGGTCGCGGTCGGGATCGACCCACAGCCGCGTTCCCGTCGCGCCACCGTGCGTGAAGGCACGCGCTGAAGCCGGCACCTTGGGCATCGTCGGCGCCGCCACTCCGGTCTCGTCCAGAGTCCCCATGTCGGTCGGAGCGGGGGCCCCCAGCGCGGGTGCCAGGCCGCCCACCACGGACGGTGCCGCGCCATCGAGTCGGGGCTTGCCCCAACCCAGGGCATAGCGAGGATCGCGCCGCGTCCCGTCGGCACTGACTTCCTGGATGCCTTCCGTCTGCTCGCGCGTCATCTCAGCCACGGAAGCTGCGCTCAGCAGGCCACGCCCGTCAGCGACGGCGCCCGGCAGCAAGCTGCCGCCGAAGCGCGCCAGATCCTCAGCCGTGCCCCACAGTCCGCCACCGGGCAACGCCGCCCGGGCCAGATAGCGCAGCACCAGCTCCCGTATCAATCGATTGCGCATGGGCACGCCGTCCACGGGCAGGATGCGCGAGCGGTCATGGCGCGGGTCGAACGAGGTGTCGACCATGCCCGCCGGATCGATCACCAGCGTGTCGAGCGCCTGGGGAAACGGTCGACCGGTGAAGCGCACCAGGAGCTCGGCCAAGAGGAGGAAAGACGCCGAGCAGTACTCGTAGCGGCTTCCCGGCTCGAAGCGCAGCGGTGCCTGGCAGATCATCTCCAGAAGGCGAGCGCTGGATGGCCGCTGGTTGCGCAACACGTCGGGATGGATGTCCTGGACACCCGCCGTGTGGGTCAGCACGTGCCAGGTCGTGACGCGCTCCTTGCTCGGGCCTTGAAAGGACGGTACGTACTGCGCGATGGGCACCTGGAGATCGACCAGCCCACGCTCGACCAGGCGCATGACCGCGGTGGCCACGACCGGCTTCGTCAGCGAGGCCAGGAAGAAGATGCTGTCAGCGCGCAGCCGCTGGGTCGTCGGGCCGGGGAAGACGTCGATGGAGAGCGTGCCGGTGCTGTCGGCCACGGCCACGACCGCACTGGGGATGACACCCGCGCGCACAGCCTCCGCCGCCGGCTCGAGGCAGGCACGGATGCGTCGGGGATCGGCACGCGGCGTGGCGGTGGTCATGGGAGGCCCGATGATAGGGGCGTGACGCGGAAGGAGCTCATCCGGGAGACGGAACGGCTCGTGGCGGAAGGCGAGCGCCTGCTGCGCGACCCGTCCCTTGGTGGCCTCCAGCTCTGGCTGCAGCTCTCGGACGACCTGCTCAGCCGCGCGTGGGGAGCCATGGATCGCTACCACCTCTCCTGGCTGATGGTGGGGCGTCCCAAAGACGTCGTTCGCGGGCGGCCCATGACCCGGGCGGAGGAAGAGGCCTATGTGCGCGAGGTCGCCGAGCAGAAGACGGCCGCTCTGCGCATGAGCCTGCACGCCATCCGGGACCAGGGCATGCCTTTCGTGGGTGAGACGCCGGACGTCAACGAACGTTAGAGGCGGCGGATCTCATCCATGGGCAGGATGAAGATGGTGGCGCCACCGTGCGTGACCTCGGTGGGCAGCCACGCGGCGTCCATGCCGCCCAGCAGTTCCATGGGCACCTGCTCCGTCCGTGTCTGGCAATTCCCCTCAAGGATGCCCAGGGCCGGTTCCACCTGATCGTCCTCCAGCCCGAGCAGCAGGGTAGCGTTGCGCGCTCGCAGAAAACCGCCTTGCGACCCCAGCTGCGTGACGCGCAGGCCTCCCTCCTGAAAGGCACTGATGACGCGGCTCGAGTCGTCGCTGTGGACTACGCAGATGAGCAGCTTGGGCATGACCTCTAGCCTAGCGCGCAGATCGCCACGCCACGATCACCAGGATGGCGATCTCGGCCGCGTCGACGAGGGAGAGCTGAGGCGCCAGCCAGGCCGGGAAAGGCTGATCCGAGAGCCGCTCCGCGAAGGTCCGGCTGGAGGCGGGCAGCAGCGCCAGGGAGATCAGGTAGTCGGCGGCCGAGCCGGCCAGCCATGCCACGGTTCCCAAGAGGGCGGCCAACCTCTGCAGGCCGCGGTGGGGAAGGTGAGCGGCCGAGCCCCAGGCTCCCCAGGCCAGCGCGGCACCCAGCAGCCAGCCGCCCACGGCGGCCACCACGAGCAGCCCTGGACCGATGTCGAAGATGGCTCTCAGGGCACCTAGAACGAGTGCCACCATGAACGCCACCACGAGTCCTGCCAGCGCGGCCCGCAGCAGGTCGGTCGGTCTCGTTCCGGGGGACGACGAGGGGCTCAGAACTCCTGCGGCGGGCGTCGGCGTCACGCCCTTGAGCGTCCCGCGCACCTCGCCTGGATCGGCTGGTCGGGGAGGCTGCCACTGCGTCATCAGCCGCTAGACTAGCGGGCGATGGGTCATCCGAGCCTGGGGCTGCCTCCTGCCGACCGGACCGCCGGTCACCCTCGTGCTGCTGCGCGCCTGCGCGCCGAGCGTCTTCGACTGGCCCCCTTGGCACTGGAGGCCTCGGTCCGCCTCTCGCCGGGCTTCAGCGAGCGCCACAGCGAGGTCGAGATGCGCAGGTTGCTGCGCGACCTCGACCGTCACATCGAGCAACTGGCTCGTGCCCTGGAGACGGGCGATGACGGATTCGTGACCAACTACGGGGAGTGGCTGGTCCCGGTCTACCGCCGTCGCGGCATCCCCATGCGTGACTTCATCGTGCTCCTGGGCGGGTTACGCGACGCCGTCCTGACGGTGCTGCCCGCCGAGGATGTCACGGTCACGAAGCAGCTCATCGAGCGCTGGGCCGGACGCCTCAAGCATCACGGTCGCCTGCCCGGCGACCACGAGGGCAACCGCATCGTGCGCTTCTTCTGGAAGGGCGCCGGCTTCGCCGACGACTCGGCCGTCTGAGATGACCATCAAGTGGGTCAAGATCGACCCGCTCGTGATGAACGGCGAGCCCTTCTGCTTCGGCACCCGTCTGAGCGTGCGCAATCTGCTGGAGATGCGCGCCAACGGCCTCACGCCCGACGAGATGATGGCCCAGAGTCCGGAGCTCCGACCGGTGGGCATCGCCGAAGCATTCCGCTTTGCCGCCGAGCACCCCCAGCGGTACGGCAGCTTCCTGGAGCCGGACGGCTCACTGTACGGTCCGGGCTTCAGCGCGGAAGGGGCCGCAGGGCTGCCGCTGCACCTGCGTTCGATGTCCGGCGTGGTCGTCAGCGCGGGGGAACCGCGACCCTCGCCCACGTATCGCTGAGCGCTCGGGGCGTCCGGCCGGCTCGGGAATGTCCGGTGCTAGCATGAGGTCACGCACCCTGAGGCCTGTTCCATGACCGACACGACCACTGCCACCCAGCCCAAGACCGCTTCCGAGACGGATCCCACCGCAGCGCAGCCGGAAGCCGTCACCGCCGCGACCGCCTCGCCCGAAGCGGCTGCCTTCGATCCCCAGGCGCGCGCCACGGAGCTGGCCATCCTCGACGCTCTGCGCGCCGTGGTGGATCCCGAGATCGGCATGAACGTAGTGGAGCTGGCGCTCATCCGTCAGGTCATCCTGGGGCCGGGACAGACCGAGATCAAGATGATCCTGACGACCCCCTTCTGTCCCTACGCCGGTTCCATGATCCAACAGGTCAAGGAGCAGGCCGAGAGCGTCGTGGACCACGAGGTCAAGGTCACGTTGCTCGCCGAGCGCTGGGATCCCAAGGACGCCGGCCTCGTCTGGTAGCGGTCCGTTCGGAAGGCGGCCGTGAGCCGGACCACGCGGGCATCCATCGAAGACAGCATCGTGGCCACCGGCCGCGGCGATGACGGCTCCACCGGGCTCCTCTTCGGAGGTCGCGTGCAGAAGGACGATCCCCGCACGGAGGCCTACGGCACCACGGACGAAGCCGTGGCTGCCCTGGGCATGGCTCGCGCCGAGATCGGTGAGCTGCGAAGCGCCGGTTCGTTGCCAGCCGAGCTGGACGCGCTGGCCGACCTGCTGCTGCGACTACAGCGCGAGCTCTTCGTGGTCGGTGCCGAGCTGGCGGCCAACCCTGATGCCTGGCCGAAGCTCCAGGACGGCACGACCATGGTCGACGAGGCGATGCTGGCGGGCATCGAGACGGAGCTGGCCGCCTACGAGGCCCGCATCGAGATGCCGCGGGAGTTCGTCGTGCCGGGCGCTTCACGCCTCTCCGCTGCCCTGGAACTGAGCCGGACCATCCTCCGTCGTGCCGAGCGTCGCGCCGTGAGCCTGCAGCGCGAAGGCCTCCTCGCTGGCGCTTGGCTGGTGCCCTACCTCAACCGACAGGCGGACCTGGTCTGGGTGCTGGCACGCGCCGCCGAGCAGGCCCAGGAGCGCTCCACCACCCTGGCTCGGACCGCGCCTCGGACCGCGCAGGTACGGTAGCCGAGAGGGCACCGGAACCAAGGTCACGCTGCGGCATGGCCACGCCACGCTAGACTGATGTTCGTAGCGTCCGCATGGGACGCCCCTCCGGACGGTCGTTCCGCCGGAACCAGTGCAAAGGAAACCCGAACCGTGTTCGATCGAGATCGCAACCAACCCGACCGTTATCAGGCTCCCAACCAGGGAGCACCCGCACCGTACGGCGCGCTGCCGCCGGCCGCGGGCATGAGTGGCGGCGTCATGGTCAACGGCGAGCGAGTGGCCGTTGCGCCGCGCGAAGGCTTCCTGACGATGAGCTTCGTGTGGATGTTCGTGGCCCTGCTGGTCAGTGCCGGAGCCGCTTACTTCGTGGTGGCCAACGAGAGCGTCCGGGGTTTCGTCCTCCAGAACTACCTGATCCTGGCTTTCGGCCAGCTGGGGTTCGTGTTCGCCCTCAGCTTCCTCATCAACAAGATAGGCGCGCTGCCCGGACTGGCCCTGCTCTTCATCTATGCGCTGATGAACGGCCTCGTCATCGGGGCCGTCGTCTACGCCTACATCGGCCTGGGGCAGGTCTCCGGCGTGGTCTCGGCGTTCCTGGGTGCGTCGGCCATCTTCGCCGCGGCCGGGCTGTTCGGCTTCGTCACCAAGCGTGATCTGACCAGTCTTGGCGGGATCCTGTTCATGGGCGTCATCGGCCTGCTGGTCGTTTCGCTGGTGCACTTCTTCCTGTTCCCCGGCAGCGACACGCTCAACCTCATCATCGGCTTCGGTGGCGTGGTCATCTTCACGGGCCTCACCGCCTACGACGTACAGCGCCTGAAGAAGGGTGAGATGCCCGGCATCCGCGATCGCGAGTCGGCCTCCGTGCTGGGCGCACTGGCGCTCTACATCGACTTCGTGGTCATCTTCATGAGCCTTCTGCGCATCTTCGGCAGCGGCCGGGACTGACCGGCGACCCGTTCATCGGGGGTACTGCCACCGGCCACATCGAGAGCCTCGCCCCTGCGGCGGGGCTCTTGCGATTCCGGGGCCGCTACCATCGGCGAAGCGCGTCACGCGCCGCGCGATCATTGATGAGGGTGAGGAGCGTTCGCATTGGAGCGTGTCGGGTTCTGCGGTCTGGGGACGATGGGCGGGGCCATGGCCGCGAACCTGCGCCGTGCCGAGTTCCTGCTCACCGTCTGGAACCGCTCGCCCGGCCGCGCGACGGAGCTGCTCGGACTCGGCGCGGCCGAAGCGGCAACCGCGCGGGCCGTGGCGGGGGCCTCCGACATCGTGGTCATCTGCGTCTCGGACTCGCCGGATGTCGAGGCGGTGCTCTTCGGCACAGACGGCGTGGCGGAGGGCGCCCGTTCCGGGGCTCTCGTGGTCGACTGCTCCACCATCAGCCCGGCCGCTTCCCGTGACTTCGGCGCGCGCCTCGCGGAGCAGGGCGTGGCCATGGTCGACGCGCCCGTCTCCGGCGGCTCCGAGGGTGCCCAGAAGGGGACGCTCACCATCATGGTCGGGGGCGACGAGGTCGACGTGGCGCGCGCCCGGCCCGTGCTCGAGGCGATGGGCAGCTCCATCACCCACATGGGCCCGCTCGGTGCCGGCCAGGCCACCAAGGCCGTCAACCAGGTCGTCCTGTGCGGCACCTATCTGGGCGTGGCCGAGGGTCTTGTATTGGCCATGCGCAACGGTCTAGACCCCGAGCAGGTGGTGGCGGCGCTGGGTGGGGGTGCCGCCGCTTCATGGGTGCTGGAGAACCGCAGCGGTCGCATGATCGCCGACGAATATCCGCTCGGCTTCAAGGTCTCACTGCATCTCAAGGACGTGGTGATCGCCCTGGCTATGGCGCGGGAGTCTGGCGTGGCCATGCCGGTGGCCGCCATGGCCGCGCAGATCGAGAACGGCCTCGTGGCGCAGGGTTACGGCGATGACGACGTCTCGGCGCTGGCTCGCGCCATCAGGACATGGTCGGGACTCTGAGGAAGCTCCGCCCAAGCGGCTGGCGAGCTTGGCGGGTGTTGCCCTCGTGCATCCTCGTGGCCATGGTCATCGCGCTCGGAGGGTGCGGGCCGGGTGGCCCGACCCCGGCGCCTTCGGTCCTGCTCGACTCCGGCATCCACGGCTTCGTGCAGCTTGGACCGACCTGTCCGGTGGTGACCAGGGACGTGCCCTGCACCACCCCTTACGTGGCCGTGCTGGTCATCCTGGACAGCAACGATGGCGAGGTGGCGCGAGTCACATCGGGCACCGACGGGCGCTTCGAGGTGCTGCTGGCGCCCGGCGAGTACACCATCGCTCCGACGCCCGGCGGTGATCCGCTGCCCTCTGCGCCGCCGCAGGCGGTGTCGGTGGTGGCCGGCGCGTTCACGGAGATCGAGATCAACTACGACACGGGGATCCGCGGCGCCGAATGACGCATGCGGTGACAGTGTCACTGTTCGCACGAACCGCCGACCCTGTCAGACCGTCACGATGAACAAACAGAGAGCCCCGCGGGAGCGGCTTCGAGCCGACGGCGGCTGCCGACGCACGGTGATCGCCGAGCTCCGGCGTCGGTCGAGCGATGTCTGCCGCGCTCAGCGAGGGTCCCAAGCCGCGGTGTGGCGCCACTCCGCGCGATCTGCGGCTCCTCTCGAGCGGCCGAACGGCTCAAGCGACCCCATCCTGTTCCCTGATCGTGACGAATCGACAACTTGGCCGGCGGCTCAGTCGTCGATGGCCGCACGTCAGTCCTCGATAGCGAAGCTGGCTTGAACGGCCACGACCACCTCCGTCGAACCCTCGGCGATAGGCGTGTCGCTGGCCATCGCCTCGGCGCGCAGCCGCATCATCGGCCGGGGGCCATCATCGACGCTGCCTTCAGAAAGACCGACCAACGACCCGAGCCTGACACCGGCTGACGTGGCCAGCCCTTCCGCCCGGTGCCGCGCGTCGGCCACGGCCAGGCCGCGGGCTTCCTCCTCCGCGGAGCGCGTATCGGAGACGCTCAGCGACACACCGGAGATGCCCGTGGCGCCAGCGGCCACGGCAGTATCGATGGTCGGCCCCAGCTCGTGCAGCCGACGAAGACGCAGGCGGAGGGTCTGGCTGGCGCGATAGCCGGTCAGTCGAGCGCCCGACTCGCGGTAGTCGTAGGTCGGTTCCAGGGAGATCGCCTCGGTCGAGAGGTCCGAGGCATCGATGCCGCGCCCGGACAGCGCCGCGATCACCTCGCGCATCTGCTGGCTGGTGCCTGCCTGGGCTTCCGCCGCCGTAGGGGCCGTGCGCTCGACCGAAACGGAGAGCGTGGCCTCGTCCGGTGAACGTCGGACCCGACCGAGGCCGCGCACGGTGATGACGCGCTGCGGCTCGCTAGACAGGGCCATCCCCGAGGGCACCCTCGCCGTCCGACTCGAGGCGGAACAGCGCGCGCTCCATCAGGCCCAGTGCCAAGGGTGAGATCTCCCCACCCGAGCGGCCGGTGTGAGCCACGTCGATGTAGAACTGGACGCCCTCGCGGAGTGCATAAACGGTCGCGGTCGGTCCGAAGACCACCAGGGCAGCGGGCACGGCGAGGTCCGTGACGGCCGTCGCCCTGTCGTCGAAGCCCTCCATGCGCTGGATGAACTCATCCAGGGTCACCTGCGGCTTGCGCACGGTCACGGCGACGCGGTTGGTCCGGTCCTCGGACTCGTAGATGCACGTGTAGGCCGCGCCCCGTGAGCTTTCCTGCTCCATGGTGAAGTACGGCCCCTCCAGGACGGACTGGATCTCGGTGGGGAGGAGCAGCTCGCAGGGGTCCAGCGGTGGGGGCTGGCCGAAGAGCGGGCTGGTCGGTCCGGCGGTCGGTGATGCTGCGGGCGCCGAGGATGCGGCCGCGGGTGAAACGGCGTCGGGCGACCGGCTGGGACCCGGGGAAACCTGGGGGACGGCAGCACAGGCAGCGGCCACGAGCAGGAGCATGGCAAGGAGCGTCGGGCGAGGCCGGCGGAACCGCGGAGTGGCGGGAGGCGGGTGGTTCATGGCGGCGCGCAGTGTACCGTCAGGAGGACTGTCCGCGCCTCGCGCATGCGTTGACGGCCTCGTGAAGGCGGGCTAGACTCAATCCTGACGTGACCAGTCGGAATTCGATGCCAGTCCCCGCGCCGGCCTCTCTGCCGGACGCCGCCTCGACGCTCGCGGCCGAGCCCGTAGCAAGCCGAGCCGCATCTCTCGCCATGCCCATGACCCGCACGCCGCGGACCAGCGTGCCTAACTCGGGAGCGCTCCACTTCTCGACGCGCGGCGAGTACGGCGTCCGCCTCATGGTCGAACTGGCACGTCACCACGGCGGCGGCCCGGTGAGCCTCTCCGAGATGGCCGACCACGAGGCTCTGCCCCGCCAATACCTCGAGCAGCTGGTGGTGAGCCTTCGGGCGGCCGGCCTAGTCACCAGCACCCGCGGCGCGCGCGGTGGATATCAGTTGTCTCGTGATCCGGACACCATTCGCATGAGCGAGGTCCTGCGCGCCTTGGAGGGACCCATCGCCCCCATGGTCTGCGCCAGCGAAGATCCGGCACATGCCGGTCTGTGCGGTCGCACCTCCTTCTGCAACGTCAATGTCCTCTGGTCCCGCGTGCGAGACGCCGTCATCGGGGCGCTCGACTCCCTCAGCCTGGCCGACCTGGCCCAGCCCCGCCCGGCTCATCCCTTCCATCCCCTTGAGGAGCGCGTACCCAGCGTATGAACACCACCGAGACCCTCACCCAGCCAGAGACCGTGCCCACATCCGCCGGGGACGACCGCGAGCTGGTCATCCGCGACCTGCACGTGGTGCCCGTGGCCGATCGCAGCCGCGAGATCCTGGCGGGCATCGATCTGACCGTCCGCAAGGGCCAGGTCCACGCCATCATGGGTCGCAACGGCTCGGGCAAGACGACGCTGGCCTACGCCCTGATGGGCCACCCGGCCTACGAGGTGACCAGCGGCGAGGTCCTCTGGAAGGGCATGGACGTGCTCAAGCTGTCGCCCGACAAGCGCGCGCGACTGGGGCTCTTCCTGGCCTTCCAGTACCCCACGGCCATCCCCGGTCTGTCGGTGGCGAGTTTCCTGCGCACCGCCTTGAACGCCCGACGGCGCGGCCTGGAGGGCGGCGACTCGGAGATCGATCCTTCCGACATGACGCGCGGCGGCATCACCATGGGCGACTTCCGCCGGCTGATGCGCGAGAAGATGGCGCTGCTCAAGCTGGAAGACTCGTTCGCCGCGCGGTACGTCAACGAAGGCTTCTCCGGCGGCGAGAAGAAGCGCCTGGAGATCCTCCAGAT
>JBBJNS010000040.1:0-15196 GCA_037720745.1 Candidatus Limnocylindrales bacterium | reverse complement strand
CATCACCCCCGGTGATGAGTGGTGGGAATCGATCCGTCGGTCGCTACCTCGGCTGGCACCAGTGCCTCCAGCGTCGGTAGATGCTCGGTCGTGCCGTCGGGTGCCAGTGGGATCAGCGCCACGTGGTCGGCGCCGGCGGCGTGCATCCCGGCAAGCCGCTCGCGAAGCGTCGGCGCGTCGCCCCAAGCGACCATCGCATCGACGAGTCGATCGCTGGCCGGCTGCTCCCAGTCCTCCGGCGCGAGACCCTGCGCGGCCCAGCTCGCGTGATAGGTCGGCGTCCGAAGGTACGGCGCCAGGTAGGCACGCGCGGCACCTCGGGCCTTCCCCCGATCCGGCTCGAGCACGACGGGTAGTGTGACGGCCAGTAGCGGCGACGGTCGACCGACCAAGTCGGCCTCACGATCGAGCACCGCGCGCATCCAGTCCACGCGCTCCGGCGTCACCAGATAGGGGAACGCCCCCTCCCCGTTCGTGGCGGCCAGGGTGAGCATCCGTTCTCGCAGCGCGGCGATGAGCACCGGTGGCTCGGTGATGGTGTGGCTGGCGGCCCCCCCGCCGCTCAGCGTCGGTCCCCGATACGGCAGCCGGCGGTAAGCCTCCAGGAACTCCCGCATCCGCGTCACGGGCTGGTCGTAGACGTGGCCGCGCAGCTTCTGGGCGAGGTGTGGATGCGAGACGCCCAGCCCCAGCACGAATCGACCTCCGGAAAGCTCGTGGAGCGTCATTGCGGCCATACGCGTGGACATCGCATCGTGGCCCCAGATCGACGCGATGCTCGTGCCCAGCAGCATCCGCTCGGTCTCCCCCGACAGCGCGCCTAGGAGTGTGTAGGGCTCGCGGCCGACCGTTTCGGGCACCCACAGCGCGTCGTAGCCCAGCGCCTCGACGCGGCGCGCGAAGGCGCGCAGCTCGGCCGCGGCCAGTCCGTCGAGATGCGACCAGACCCCCACGGCGCCCAGTCGATCGCGCGACGGCCGAGGTGCCGTGCCAGGTGCCTGGCTCACCGGAGGGCCGTGCCCATCAGGAAGTAGCGCTCGGTCCGGCGGATCTCGCATCGGTCGAAGCCGGCTTCGCGCAGCGCCGACTCCAGCTCGCCCGGCGCGTAGTACACCTTGGGGATGCGGAACTCCCGCCCATCGTCCAGCCGGCGCACCGTTACGCCGGTCTCCGGGTCGGCACCAAGGTCCTCGGCCGCGGTCCCGGCACGCTCGTCAAGGAACGCGAAGATCCCGTCCGCCCGCAGCCAGCGAGCGACCAGGCCCAGGAACTCGTCCAAACGTGCTCGCGGCACGTGGCTGAGCCAGAAGCCGCAGAAGACGCCATCGACCTGACGATCCGGCTCCTGCCACGCGTCGCGGACGTGGATGTGGGCACGGAGTCCGTGCGCCACCAAACGCCCGCGGGCGATGTCCAGTGGCTCGGCATTGATGTCATAGAGGGACAGATCGCCCTTCTGCGCCAGGAGCGGCGACCACCAGCCGGTGCCCGCCGCCAGCTCGACGATGTCGCCGCTCAGCGGAACCCGGTCCAACCATCCGGTGATCTCGTCGAGCTCCCGCTCGCGCCACAGGTCGAGCACGGAGCCGCCGGAAACACCGCCCCGCCCATATCTGGCGTCGTACTCAGGAGCACGTGCGGCGTAATAGGCCGTCATCTCCGCCTCGAGGTCGGGACTGGCGGCGGCGCGAGCACGTTCCTGAAGTGCACTGCGCACGCGGAAGCGAAGGAAGCCGTTGTCGCCCGCCCGGCCGACACACTCCGGGCACAGCCCCGCCCAGCCCTCGAGGTCCTCGCTCGAGCGGGTGCGGTGAGCACGGCCGCACCAGAGGCAGTCGAACGCCTCGCGAAAGGGCATCTCAGCGGGGGTAGGCCGGTCCTACCGGCACCCATGCCTCGGGCGGGGCGACGTCCACGAAGCCCTCGGGGTCGAAGAGCTCAGCCAGCAGCGCGATGCCGTCGATGATGCGCGGACCAGGGCGGCTGAAGTATCCCGAACCGTCCAGCGCGAAGACCTCGCCGCGACGGACCGCGCCCAGATCGTCGAACCAGTCCGGTCGCGACATGCGCTCGAACTCGTCGGCCGTGCCGGTCGTATCGAAGCCACAGGGCATCAGCATCAGCCGCTCCGGGTCGACCTCGCGAACGGCATCCCAGGTCGTCTCCCGGGAGCGCTCGCCTTCCGTGCCGAGGAGGTCCCAGCCGCCCGCGCGTCGGACCTGCTCGGGCACCCAGTGTCCGGCGGCGAAGGGCGGATCCAGCCACTCCAGGCAGACCACGCGCCGGGGCCGCAGCCCGCTGAGCCGCCGCTCCAGGACGCGGTTCTCGATGGCGCCCAGCCGCTCGCGCAGGATCTCGATGAGCCCCACCGCCTCGTCCTCTGCCTCGGCCATGGCGCCCACCGTCGAGATCGTGTTGAGGATCCCCTCGACCGAGGTGGGCTCCAGGCTGACGACGCTCGTCTCCGCGCCGGTCGCCCGGCCGATCTCGCGCACGGCCTGCGTCACCTCGCGGTAGGAGACGGCGCACACGTCGCACAGCTCCTGGGTGAGGATGAGGTCCGGGCGTGCGGCCGCCAGCGCCTCGCTGTCGAGTCGATAGAGGGAACTGCCGCCGTGCACCGCGCCCGCCACCCGCAGGTGGATGTCGCGCCCGGACTCCGTCGGGCTGCCGCCCACGTCAGCGGTCATGATGGGCACGGAGGCGCTCTCCGGCGGGAAATCGCATTCGTGCGTCCGACCCACCAGCTCGCCGCCGAGCCCCAGGGCGTAGACGATCTCCGTGGCGGAGGGCAGCAGGGAAACGATGCGCATCAACGGATTCTAGCCCCCGCCGCTGATCGACCCGCGCCGCATACCATTGCCCAAGATGATCGAGCAGCGGGACGCGATTACGGCCACGAGAGGGGACACTCGGACGCCGGCCGTCACGGTCGAAGGCGTATGGAAGCGCTTCGCGCAGACCGACGTGGTGCAGGATCTGTCCTTCGAGGTGCAGCGCGGCGAGGTGCTCGGATTCCTGGGGCCCAACGGGGCCGGCAAGACCACCACCATGCGCATGATCCTGGACATCATCCGTCCGGACCGCGGGGCCATCACGGTCTTCGGTAGCGCGCCGGGCATCGAGCATCAGTCTCGCGTGGGGTATCTGCCCGAGGAGCGGGGGCTCTACCGGGACGTCTCCATCCTCGAGACGCTGACCTACTTCGGGGCGCTTCGGGGGCTCCCCACCCGCGAGGCGCGGGACCGAGCGACGCGTCTGCTCACGGAAGTGGGACTGGGCGAGGCCATGAAGAAGAAGGCCGCCGAGCTGAGCCGCGGCATGCACCAGAAGGCCCAGGTCGTGGCCACGGTGCTGCATGAGCCTGATCTGCTCATCGTCGATGAACCGTTCCAGGGTCTCGACCCGGTCAACGCCGAGCTTCTGCGCGGGGTCCTGCTGGCACAGCGCGACCGTGGCGCCGCGGTGGTCATGAGCACGCACGACATGACCGATGCCCAGAAACTGTGCGATCGCATCCTGCTCATCGATCGCGGCTGGCGCCTGCTGTACGGCCGCGTTCCCGAGATCCAACGCGCCTTCAGCGACGGGGCTGTGGAGGTCCGCGGCGCAGGTATCTCGGTCGATGGAGCTCGCTACCCGAGCGTCTCGGAGGCGACACAGGTCGACGGCAGCGTCCGATTCCTGCTGCGCGAGGGGGCCAGCGCCCAGCAGCTCTTCCGCGAGCTGGCGGACGAGGGCGCGGCGGTCGATCGATTCGAGGTCTCCACGCCGACCCTCAACGAGATCTTCATCCGGACCGTGGCCGGCGACCGACGCGCGGAAGCCGTTAGATGAAGACGGGCGGCAGGAGCTTCGCCGGTCTCATCGCCCTGGTGGCGCGGCGCGACTACATCCGCACCGTCCGGCGTCGTGGATTCGTGGTCGGAACGCTTCTCCTGCCGCTGGGCATCGGCGCCTTCATGCTGCTCTCGACCATCCTGCCCGGCGTCGCGCCGGGTGCGGGCCCGAACTTGCCCGGTGGCCCGTCCGGCTCCGGCGACTACGTGCTGCTCGTGGTCGACGAGTCCGAGTTGGGACTGCAGCCGCGCCCTGACGGAACGATGCCCGTCGAGCTGGTCTCTCGCGACGAAGGTCAGGCGCGACTGGAGGCAGGCACTGCCGACGAGTTCTACCTGATCCCGGCGGACTACCCAGCCGATCCCACCGTACGGCGCATCGGCAACCCGACCAGCGGCTTCGACGTGGCCTCGTTCCAGCGGCAGGCCGGGCAGCAGCAGGAACTAGCGCTTCTGCTTCGGACGACGCTGTTGGATGACGCAGCCGTGCCGCCCGAGGCCGCGCAGCGCATCGTCGCCCCGTACAGCCTGGAGACCGAGACGACGGCCGGCGAGCCAGGTGCGGCTGGCCCGTCCATCGCGGCCTTCCTGGTGCCGTTCGCCTTCACCATGCTGTTCGTGATGAGCATCTTCATCACCAGCGGCTATCTCCTTCAGTCGGTGACGGAGGAGAAGGAGAACCGCGTCGTGGAGATCGTCCTCAGTTCCGTGCCGGCCCTGCCGCTCATGGCCGGCAAGATCCTGGGGCTGGGCGCTGCGGGCTTGACCCAGGTCGTCTTCTGGGTGCTCTCCGTGCTGGTGGTCCTGGCCATGCTGGGCGACAGCGGGGGCAGCCTGGAAGGCGTCGCCATCGCGCCTATCGCCGTGCTGCTGGGCCTCGTCTACTTCGCGCTCGGCTATCTGGGTTACGGCGCCATCTTCAGCGCGGTGGGTGCCTTGGCGCCCGGCAGCCGAGAAGCTCAGCAGTACGCGGGCTTCTTCGGATTCTTCGCCGTCGTGCCACTCATCTTCAGCAGCATCTTCATCACCGACATCGGCTCACCCATCGTGACCATCCTGGCGCTGATCCCGTTCACCACGCCCGCCGCGATGCTCATGGTCGTGACACTGGCGCCGGACATCCCATGGGGTCTGGTGGTGATATCGATCGTGTCCCTGGGCACGTTCACGGTGCTTGCCACGATCGCCTCGGCGCGCGTGTTCCGAGCCACGCTGCTTCTATACGGCGTCCGGCCCGGCGCGCGGGCCATCGTCGGCGCGATCCTCGCGCGCGCTTAGCGGTCAGATCCCGAAGTCGCCGCCGCCGAAATCTCCACCGCCACCGAAGCCGCCGCCGAAGTCACCTCCGTCCGATCCGCCGCCGTCCCACGCTGAGTCACCGCCCGACGCATCACTCGCCGAGCCGCCGCCCTCATGACCTTCCGGGGCCACATCGCCCGAGTCCGCGCTCGAGAAGAAGGCCTGTGCTGCGGCGGTGCCGATGAAGCTCGCGGCCATCGTGGTGAGGAACCAGCCGCCCAGCCCGAAACCGCCACCGGTCGATCCGAAGTTGCGTTCCAGGATGCCGGGCTGCCGGAGCTCGGCGCGCGTCGCCATTCGCGCCATGCCACGCGGGTCTTCCGGCGACACGCCTGCCGCCTCCGGCACGTCCGCCACCAGACCTTCGATCACCTGGCGGCGCTGATCGGGCGAGAGCCGAGCGAACGCCTCCGCGTGTGACTCCTCGATGGTTTCGGGCGGCGCCGTCCGGAGCAGATAGCGGTAGCGCTCGATGGCGATCTCGTCGTCCGTTCGGGCCCGGTCGGTCATCAGGCCGGAGGCTTCCATTCGTCGATCGTCGCCCGCGCCGAGTCCTTGTCTTGGTACCACCGCGCGTCGACCTCTGTGTACGGCGCCCACTCCGCGGGCAGGGCGTCCTCCGGGTAGATCGCGTTCACGGGGCACTCGGGCTCGCAAGCGCCGCAGTCGATGCACTCGTCGGGATCGATGAAGAGCTTGCGGTCCACGCCCTGATCGAAGTGGATGCAGTCGACTGGGCAGACCGACACGCATGACTCGTCGAGCACATCGATGCAGGGTTCTGCGATCACATACGTCATCCAGGGTCTCCTCGGAGGGTCCGGCGACTCATCTTAGCGCGACACGGCCGGTGATCCCTCCGCACCAAGCTCGACGAGGCGCACTTCTCCGACCATACCCGCCTCGACATGACCCGGTATGTGGCACATCAGGAGGAGCTCTCCCACCTCGGGCACATCAAAGATCGCAGTTCCCTCGCCGCCGGAGGCGAGCAGCACCCGCACGCCACCCGTGTCGGGCGGCACGCTGGCGGGGGGTGCCGTGGTCAGCGGAAGGGGCGGTGTGGCGGCCGCGTCCGCTGACTCCCAGGCACGCTGGACGTCGTCGTCACCCAAGACGAACTCGTGCGCTTCAAGGCCGCCGTTGAGGACCGTGAAGCGAACTCGCTCTCCGGGGATGAGCCTCAGCGGATCGGGCTGGAACCGATAGTCGCGCATGATCACCGACACGTCGCGCGGCGCGTCGGCGGACCCGGCTTGGTCGATGGTCGCCTGAGGAGCGGGGAAGCCACGCAGGGCGAAGAGGACCAACGCGATAGCGATGGCGAACCCGACCACCGTCACGAGGATGGGGGCACGCGAGGGCCGTCGCCGCGGAGTGGTCACCTTCTGACTCTACGGGCGCACGCTCCGCGGCGCAGTCCCGAGCACGGTCACGTGCTCCACATGCTGCGCTCAGCCTAGAGACCCCTTGATGGGACCCCATCGGAATGGCGCGAGCTGCAGTTCAGGCGTGAGGCCGGCTGTCGCGCCGCCGAGAAGCTGGGCGGTGGCTAAGGCGAGGAGGATCAGCACGAGCCCAGACAAGGCGAGCACTGCGAGCGGCAGCGCCAGGATCCGGGCGTGGCGGAAGACGAGCGACGATGCGATGTCCATGACTCTCCATCCGGTACCCCTGAAGGCGGGTCGTCGGACCGCGGGGAGGCGGGACGACGTGCGACCAGGAGCCTAGACGGCGGCCCTTCGCAGTCGATCTACGGCCACTTATCAGCGACTTATGTGGGCTACAGAGGCGCTACATGCCGGTCGGCTGATACTCGGGGTCAAGGTACTTCTCCGGGTCGTCACCGAACTCCAGGCGGCAGCCCTTGCCACAGAAGTAGTAGGTCGTGCCCTGGTGTTCAGCCGTGTTCTGGGCGGTGTCGGTCTGGACCTCCATGCCGCACACGGGGTCGATCGCGATGGCCATCCTCGTCGCCTCCTGCGTCCCGGGTCATGAGCCGGGTCGGGAGAGAAGTCTAGCGAGGCACGTCCGCACAGGGCTCGAAGGGAAGGCCCATCACTCGACCGGTCGATCGGGGTGCCGTCGCAGATGGCTCGTCACTCTCGCCGCAGATGAAGGTCACAGTCTCATCCGGCTCCACCAGATACGTCTCGTGGGTGTGTTCGATGCAGCCCGCCGGGCAGTCGCCCGAACCGGTCACGAAGGTGAGCTCGATGCCTGCCGCGACCTCGCGCCCGATGACCCAGCGACTCTGACCCACGAGCTCCTCCCCGACGACGGGACCGGGCGACGTAGCGGGGTCCCCGAACGCGCGAAGCGGGTAACCGTCATAGCGCGGGACTTCAGCCGCGACTGCGGCCAGGGCGGTCTCGATCGTGAGCGCCGGAAGTGATGGGGTCGACTCGATCAAGGGAGACGGGGTCGAGGAAGCGGCGGCAAGGGTCGCTGACGGTGCAGCTGTCTGGGCGACCGACGAAGGCGATCCGCTCGGATCCGTCGAGCCACCCATCGTGGAACAGCCCGCCAGGATGCCCAGTAGCGCCACGGCGGCGAGCAGGTCACGGATGTGGGTCACCGGCGTTGGACGGTGCGCGGCGGCTTCGGGTTCCCGCACCGCCACGCGTCCGCGCTGCCCGCGCCTCACGTCTGCCCGGTCTCCACGAGACGCTTCAACCGTCGGAGATCGGCTCGGAATACCAGCTCGAAGATGGGCTGGAAGAGCGGGTCGATCCAGCGCAGTGCCAGACCGGCCAGCCTCTCGAGGAGCGGGCCGAGGCCCGGCAAGCCGAAGAGACCTCCGGCGAAGGGGACGGCCTCGGCCGTAGGGCGCAACTCCTCGCGCCACCAGATGTGGGTCGCATGCTCGCCGTCCACGCTGCGCAGGCGAAACTCGCCCGAGCCGCGAAAGGCGCCCAGGTGCTCGATGGCGTAGCGATAGGGTGGCTCGAAGGCGATGACCTCGATGGGGTCGCTCTGGCTGAAGCCGAACATCTCGACATCGCCGATGGCGCGGCTGCCCACACCCAGGGGTCCATCGCCGACCAGCCGGACACGGACCAGGTCACGCATCCAGCGCGGCTGTCCGGGCACGTCTGCCAGCACCGCCCAGACCTGACGTATCGGCGCTTCGATGCGGATGTGGCGTTCGATGAGGGGCACGCTGGCATGTTCGCAGGTCCATCGCAGGTGGATGGCCGGGCGGGCTATCCTGCTGCCTCATGAGCCAGGAGCGCCGGCCGCAGCACAAGCCCACCGCCGACCGCACGTTCCTCCAGGGCGCGCCGTACGCGGACGCCTCCTTCATGGAGACCGATGCCTGGCGTGCGCTGCGCATCATGGGCGAGTTCGTGGAGGGCTTCGACGCCCTGGCCCGCTTGGGGCCGGCAGTGAGCATCTTCGGCTCTGCGCGCACGCCGCAGGATGACGCGGAGTACGAGCGGGCACGTGACTTGGCCGCCCGGCTCGCGTCGCGTGGCTTCACCATCATCACGGGCGGGGGGCCGGGCATCATGGAAGCGGCCAACCGTGGCGCCCACGAGGCGGGCGGGGTATCCGTCGGGCTGGGCATCGAGCTGCCGCACGAAGAAGGCGTCAACGCCTACTGCAACCTGGCCATCGACTTCCGCTACTTCTTCGTGCGCAAGACGATGTTCGTCAAGTACGCCCAGGCCTTCGTCATCTTCCCCGGCGGCTACGGCACGCTGGACGAGCTCTTCGAGTCGCTGACCCTGGTTCAGACGGGCAAGATCGAGCACTTCCCCATCGTGCTGGTGGGCACCGACTACTGGCAGGGGCTGCTCGACTGGCTCCACGGAACCATGGCCGGCGAGCGCAAGATCGACCCCAGGGACCTCGCGCTCCTGCGCGTGACCGACGACATCGGTCAGGCCGCGGACTGGATCGTGGAGGCCTTCGAGACAGACCGCGCCGAGGCCCAGCTGGCCCGGGAGGCGCCGCGTCAGGCGGAAGCGCGAGAGGCCCAGAGCGAGCGCGAGGCACAAGGCGACACGACGCCGGAGTGACCGCAGGCGGGTGGGCTCGGCCTGACCCTCGCCCCCGTCAGACGTCCAGTGCTTCCCGTAGCAGCAATTGGTGCATCACGTCGGCGCGGGTGAGCATGCCGATGAGGCGCTCGCCCTCGACCACCGGCATCTGCTCGAAATCATGCTCGCTCAGCAGACCGATGGCGTGGGACAGCGGATCTGACGGGCGGACCGTGATGACGCCCTTCCGTCCGCCCATGACCTCCTCGACTCGCGCCGTGAGGCGCTGCTCGGCCGGGAGCTTGACCAGGTCGCTGAGGGTCACCATGCCTATGAGCTGGCCGTCGAGCTGCACCGGCACGGCGCGCTTGTTGGCAGGCAGGAGCACCTCGTCGATGAGCTGCGCCACCGGCAGCCCGGGCGGCACGGTAAAGGTGTCGGGACGCACGATGTCGCCCACGCGAACGCGTCGTAGTCGAGTGTCCAGGATGACCTGGTCCAGGCTGGATGAGGCGGCGCTGTGAAGGAACCAGCCGATGAGGGCGATCCAGGCGCCGCCCAGGAAGTCGCCGTCGATCAGGCGCAGGAAACCCCAGGCCAGGAAGCCGTAGGCCACCAGCTTGCCCATGTTGGCCGCCAGGTCGGTGGCACGCCGAAGGTTTCCGGTGATAGACCAGACCACGGAGCGCAGGACCCGTCCCCCGTCGAGCGGAAAGCCGGGGATGAGGTTGAAGGCGCCCAGCAGCAGGTTGATGATGGCCAGGTAGCTGGCTGTGGCCTCGATGCGCGGCTCGGTCACGGTGGTCGCCACCAGGTAAGAGGCCCCGGCGATGACGAAGCTCGTGAGCGGACCGACGATGGCCACCAGGAACTCGGTGGCTGGCTGCTTGGCCTCACCGGCCAGGTTCGAGACGCCGCCGAAGATGAAGAGCGTGATGGACTTGGCGTCCAGCCCGCGCGCCTTGGCCATGAACGAATGAGCCAGCTCATGGAGCAGCACTGAAGCGAAGAGCAGGATGGCGGCGATGGCGCCCAGGATCCACGACTCAGCGGCCGGGATGCCCGGCACGGCCCGCGGGAAGTAACCCACACCCAGTGAGTAGGTCACCAGGCCGAAGATGACCAGCCAGCTGTAGTGGACACCGACGTCGATGCCGGCGACGCGGAACAGCCGGATGGAGTTGGTGAGCATGCGTGCAGGGTAGCGATGCCGGAGCGTCAGCGCGAGCGATAACGCCAACACGCGCGTGCTACGGTGCCGCCATGCGCATCGCGGTGGCCTCCGACCACGCCGGTCTGCCGCTCAAGCGGCCCATCGTGGAGTGGCTGCAGGGGGCGGGTCACGAAGCGGTCGACTACGGCACGGACAGCGACGAGCCGGTCGACTACCCCGACGTCATAGCGCCCGCTGCGCGTGCCGTGGCGGCCGGCGAATGTGAGCTGGGGATCGTCCTGGGCGGCAGCGGCACGGGCGAGCAGATCGTCTCCAACAAGGTCCGTGGCATCCGTTGCGTGGAGGCTACCGAGCCGGTCACGGCACTCCTCGGACGCGAGCACAACGACGCCAACGTGCTGGCCATGGGCGCGCGGATCATCGGCCAGGAAGTGGCGCTGGCCTGTGTCGCGGCGTTCGTGGCGGGGGAGTTCGCTGGCGGCCGGCACGCTCGACGGGTGGAGAAGATCGCACAGCTCGAGGCAGCCTTCGGCGAGACGATCGCGGCTGAGGGCGAGTCGGCGGGCGGCGCGTTCCTCCCATAAGTCGCCGTACGGCGACGTTATGCAGGTGCGTTCGCAATGGACGTGGCCTCGATGCCGGTTCGAAGAGTGCGCTCACGCTCGGACAGGGGCGGCGCCGCACCCCTCGGACCTCGGATCTGCCGCGCGGACGCGGTTGCGAGTCGGATAACGTCGCGGTGGGGCGACGTATGACGGGAAGCAGGGGGTCAGGGTCGCGGGCCCATGGCCAGGTCGTTGAGGACGAGTTGCTGGGCCACGCCGGCCGCGTCGCCCCAGTGAGCGGTGACGTCACGGACCACTGCCTCTGAGGGCAGGCGGCCGGACAGGTAGACCCTGCCGATCGCCTTGCACACACCCAAGTCACCGGCCACGACACGCGGCCGCCCCAACGTCCGGGCCAGAAACCAGTCGGCGGTCCACGGGCCGATGCCCGGCAGCGAGATGAGGCGGTCGACCAACGCGTTATCGTCCAGCGCTTCCAGCGAGGCCAGCTCCAACTCGCCCCCCAGCACGGCCGTGGCCACGGCGATGACACTGCGGGCCTTGGCCGTCGTCAGCTGGAGCGTACGCAGGTCCGCCGCGGACGCCTCGGCGAGCGGCGCCGGCTCGAGCGAGCGGACACTCTCGCCGCTGATGGTGTGGAGGGTGCCGTACGTCTCGGCCAGTCGGCGCCTGATCTCGGCGGCCCAGCGGAGGTTGACCTGCTGAGCACTGATGGAGCGGATGAGCGCGGTGAACGGGTCGCGGTGCAGCAGGGGGCGAACGCCCGGGTACGCAGCGTCCAGTGCCGCGATCCGCGGATCGCTGGCGACGAGCGCGACAAATGCATCCCCGCCCTGCACGAACATGCCAGCGACCGCCTCGGCGACGGCGCTCAGATCGTCGGGCGCGGCGGTCGTCTCAAGCGCCGGCCGATCGATGGAGCCCACCGAGCGAGCGAGCCAGGGGACCGTCCGAGAGCCGAGGCGGACGGTGCGCAGAAGTCGATGCCCGTCCCAGCGGTCGATGCCGTCATCGCCCCACCGGCCGAGTGGAGCCAGCGTGGCCGGGATGTCGAGCGGAGGCGGCAACGCCACGACCATGGTCTGCGACGCCCGTGTCATCCGGGGGCCTCGGCTACCATCCCGCCGGTGAGACTCGTTCTCGTGCTCGCGCTCATCCTGGCGATGGTGGCGGCCGCTTGTGCGGCGCCGGTGCCTTCGCCTTCGCCCGTGGCTGGCACGTCGCCCGGTGCCTCGGACCAGCGGTCTCTGGCGCCGACCACCGCGCCGACCTTGCCGCCGGCGACCGAGCCGCCCGAGGACTCGCCCGCGCCATCAACCACCGCAGAGCCCCTGCCGACGGCGACGCTCGCGCCAACCCCCACGCTCGCCCCCACCCCGACACCGACGGCGACGCCCAGTCCTTTCTCGCCCACCGAGCCGGGACGCGTGCGGGTGGAGCGGGGCGTGGCCATGACACCGCGCCTGCCCTGTCTCGAGTTCACCGCTGGATGCATCAACCTGGTCGACATCTACTACCCCGAGAACGCCGGTCCGTGGCCCGTCATCGTGACCATCCACGGGCGGCCGCGCACGCCGGCCGACATGCGGCCCATCGCCCGGGAGCTGGCCAGTCGCGGGGCAGTCGTCTACAACGCCGACTATCGAGGCGTCCGGCCGGTGGCCAAGGGCTTCCCCGAGTCGGTCGATGACGTCTCCTGCGCGGTGCGTTTCGCGCGCGCCACAGCCAGCGAGTACGGCGGCGACGAGGATCACCTCGTGCTGGTGGGCCACTCGCAGGGCGGGTACGTGGGCAGCCTGGTATCGCTCTCGGGGGACGAGTTCCTGGGTAGGCCGGGGGCGTGCCTGGCTGACGAGGGTGGCATCACCGATGCCCAGGCCTCGCTGCCGGACGGCTTCGTCCACGTAGCTGGCGTGAGCATCACTGATCCAAAACTGCGCCTCAACTGGATCTACTTCGGCGGATCGCCGGCGCAGAAGCCACGGGCCTGGCGACGCGGCGAGATCTACGACCACATCGGCAGCAATCCCGAGCTGGTGGTGGGCATCATCTTCGAGCGCGACGACCCCATCCTGGGCGACCTTCACGCCACGCGTCTCCACGCCGCGCTGCGCGACGCCGGCTATGACGTGCGGCTTCGCCTCATGGATGAGGGCGACACCCACTTCGACATCCTGGAGGTGCCGGGCCTTGGCCAACGGGTGGTGGGCATGGTCGAGGACGTGGTCGACCGGACGCGCTGACGCCGGCTCTAGGCGTCAGCGCTTGGGCCGGAACGCCTGCTGGAGCGTCGAGTTCGGGAACATGGGGCCGCCGTCGCCCTTCGTGACGTAGCGGTACAGGCTGGCCGTGAAGATGCCGCTCACCGCGGCACCGACCAGGGCGATGGCTGTCACGGTGATGACCACCAGGACGAGCGCGCCGATCGCCAGCGGGGCCGCGACGCTGGCCAACATCGCTACGAGTGCGCCGCCGACCAGGATGACCGCGAGGGCCAGCAGGCCGAAGACCAGGCTGATGCCCACGTTGCCCACGACCTGCTCGCCCCAGGTCCGCTTCAGGAGGCCGCCGCTCCGCTTGACCGCCTCGATGGGTCCCGCACCCTCCATGACGAGCACGGGAACGGCCAGGAAGGTGGCCAGGTTCCAGGCCACGCCCACGACCATCGAGCCGATGGCGCCCACGATGCCGCCGCGCTCGGCGATGGCGCGCAGGATCATGCCCACCGTGGCGGAGATGGCGGCATAGCCGAGGATGGCCGGCAGCCGCGCGAACGCCAGGCGGAAGCCGTCACGGACCGTCGGGTCGCCGCCGTCCAGCCGGATCATAGCGGCGCCGACGAGTGCCGCGTTGCAGAAGATGATGACCGTGTAGGTCACGAAGTAGTAGAGGAAGCCGAGCACCAGCGTGACGGCATCGAAACCGCCATCGGCCGCTCGGTCCAGCGCGCCCGTGAAGTAGAAGGGGACGGCGAAGGAGATGGTCACCAACACCGTGAGCACGAAGGAGACCAGCGGGAAGATGAGCAGTTCCTTGTCGGATCTGAGGACGTTCCAGCTCGCCTTGGCAAGCTCCAGACTGCGGCCGAAGCGTTCGAACACCGGTGACCCTCCTTGGCGCCGTGACGGGCGCGTTCTCTGGCGCCGTGACGGGCGCACTCCGATCGGTTGATAGCGGGTCTGACCATATCGGATGGCCCGACCGTTGTGGCGGGTCTCAGCTGACCCCTGCCGGCGTGGATGAGGACCGCCCGCGGAGGCCGATGACCGCAACCCAAAGAGCGACCAGACCTGCCACGGCAACGGTCAGGAGCGCGACTCGAAGCGAGGCCAGCTCGGCGATGCCGCCGATGAGCGCCGGGCCGATGAGGAATCCGGCGTAGCCGACGCCGATGACCGCCGAGGCCACAGCCCCCGAGCCGCCCCGCTCGCGGTCGCCGGCCAGCGAGATCCCGATGGGGAACATCACCGACAGACCGAGGGCCACGAACAGCAGCCCCACGATGGTGGGCGCCGGCTCGGACACGGCGAGGGTGGCAGGCATGGCGATGGCCACCAGGAGGCCCGCAGCGGCCAGCGTCGCTCGGCGGCCGAATCGCCAGATGACGCGGCCGCTGGCCAGGCGTCCCGCGCCCATCGCTGCGTGGAAGGCGACGACGCCCAGGACGCCCACCGCGACGGGCATGTCGAGAGCCAGGCGAAGGTAGATCGCCGACCAGGTCTCGAGTGCGCCCTCGGAGAGCGTCGCCACCAGCGTCACGGCCGAGAGCAGGAAGACGAGGGGGGTGGTGAGCAGCCGGGTCTGGGCAGCGGGACGGTCGTCGGGGAGTCGGGCGGGTGCGGCGACCACCCCGCGGCGGGCGACGAGCGCCATCGCCAGCAGGACGGCGGGCGGCACGATCAGGTAAGCCACGGGGAAAGGATCGGCAGCCGTCGTTCGAATGGTGCCGGCTACCACGGCTCCACCGGCGGCACCCAGGCTGAAGGCCGCGTGGAGCTGTGTCAGGACCTGGCGGCGGAGGTGGCGTTCCAGGTCGATGGCCGCCCGGTTGATGGCGATGTCATACGCCCCGCTGGCCGCGAAGAAGACGAGCAGCACGATGGTCAGAGGCGTCACGGCGGGCAGGCTCCAGAAGGCCACGAACGCGAGGCCCAGCACGAGACCGGTGGCGATGATCACCTTCTTGGTGCCGATCGTCTCCACGGCGCGAGAGGACAGCCACATGGCGGGGAACGTGGCCAGGAAGCCGGTCGTGAGCATCGCGCCGAGCTGGCCGTCGCTGACGTCCAGTGCCAGCTTCAGATCGGGCAGCAGCACCTGCCAAACGCCGAA
>JBBJNS010000153.1:0-4214 GCA_037720745.1 Candidatus Limnocylindrales bacterium | reverse complement strand
ACGACACCGAGGGCCATCGCTTCACGGCGCCCAAGGCCGACGGCGATGACGACGACACCGAGGGCCATCGCTTCACGGCGCCCAAGGCCGACGGCGATGACGACGAAGATGTCGAGGGCCACGCGTCCCGCCTGAAGTGAACCCAGCCGGCTAGCTCGGCGCCAGCATGGACTCCGATCCGCAAGATCCGACCGCCGCGCTCCTCCTCCTTCGTGAGGTGGCGTGGCGGTCCGCTGTCGCACGGCGCATCCAGGGCGACGTCGAGCAAGCGCTGCTTCGTTCCATCGTCGAGGCGACAGCCACCCTCTTTGATGCGGAGGCTTCGTCCATCGCTATCTTCGAGCGGGAGCCGGACCGCCTCGAGTTCCGTGTCGCGGCGGGCGCTCAAGGGGCGGGCGCAGTCGGGCTGACCGTGCCCCCGTCGCAGGGGATCGTGGGCTATGTCTTCTCCACCGGTCAGGCGCTCGCACTGTCCGATGTGATGAGCGATCCGCGCTTCGACCGACAGACCGCCGAACGCACGGGCTACGTCCCGCGCTCCATCGCGGCCGTTCCGCTCATCGATGGGCAGCATCCGGTGGGGGTGCTTCAGGTGCTGGACAAACGCGGTTCCGCTACGTTCTCCCTGCGGGACATGGAGCTGCTGGGAGCCTTTGCCGTGCAGGCTGCCGCGGCCATCAACGCGACACGCGTCCAGCGTGATACGAGCCGGTTACTGTCCGATGTGTTCCGGGAGCTCGGGGAGGGCCAGCTCGACGCGGCGGCCATTGAGAGCCTCGTCAGCGCGGCCACCGCAGGGCTGGACACGGATGAGGACGCGCCGTTCTGGCTCCTCGCGGACCAGGTCAGCCGGCTGCGTGGCATGACCGATCGCGAGCTCACGCTGGTCGCGGACATCCTGGAGGTGGTCGGCCGTCACGCCACGCGCCCCGGCCGGCGCTCTTGATGAGCCGGCGGGGCCCGGCATGACGGAGTCGCTCCTCCCTGCCTGGTCGGAGCCCTTCGTGGGGGAGAGCAGAGGCCTGCTTCGGTCCGTACGGGTCGGCTCGATCGACCGGGACTGGGCCTGGGAGGGGTCGACCGGCGCCGGGACCACGGTTGCCATCATCGACAGTGGCCTGGAACGTGACCATCCGGCCCTGCGCGGTCGCGTGGTAGAGAGCGTCGCCGTGGAGATGGTCGACGGTGAGGCCACCGTCGTGCCCGACGATGCGGGCGACCTGTTCGGCCACGGCACCGCCTGCGGGGGGATCATCCTGGGGCTGGCCCCGGAGGTCGAGCTCGTCTCGGTCCGCGTCCTGGGGGCGGATCTGCGTGGCAAAGGTACCGCGTTCCTGGCCGGGCTCGAGTGGGCGGTGGAGCGGGGCGTCCAGGTCGCGAATCTCAGCCTGTCATCGAAGAGTGCCGCGCTGTTCCCCGCCTTTCACGAGGTCGTCGACGAGGCCTACTTCCGCGGTACGGCGCTGGTCAGCGCGGCGAACAACGTGACCGGTGCCAGCTACCCCTCGCTCTTCTCATCGGTCTTCTCCGTCGCCGCTCACGCGGTGGCCGACCCTTGGCGCATCTACTACAACCCGTCGCCCCCCGTGGAGTTCGGGGCGTGGGGTGTGGACGTGCCCATCGCCTGGAAGGACGGCGGATCGACGGTCGCGACGGGCAATAGCTTCGCCGCGCCGCACATCGCGGGCATCGTCGCGCTGATCGCCGCGAAGCACCCCGGCCTGACGCCGTTCGAACTCAAGGCGGTGCTGGCTGCGGTCGCTGACAACCCGAGATCGTGATCCGCTGGTCTCGTCTCAGGACCGCGGCGATGGACCGACCTTCTCGGATGCCGGCATGGCGACTGCCTCTCCTCCTCCGACGCCAGCAAGCGCGTCGTCCACTTGCCTGAGGAATGGTCGTGAACCGAGTCGGCCGAAGATCTCCCGTGCCTCCTCGGCAAGGGCTCGCGCACCCCCGTCGGCCGGTCCCAGCACCTGTACGGCGAGGAGCCCATTGAGAGCGACTTCCAGCACCATGCCCACCTCGCTCAGCCGGCGGCTGGTGTCGCGAAAGCCTGTGATCGCCTCGGAACGGCGGCCCTCGAGCCCGGCGAGCCCGGCCTCCATCGCCTCCTTCTGCATCGCCAGCGCAGGCCCTCGGACACCGGTCCGCTCAAGGGCCTCCAGGGCGGCTCGTGCGCGTCGCGGATCCCGCATTGTCAGCGCGGCTCGGGCGGCATGGATGTAGGCATACGGCGCGTTGAAGGCACTCGCGTCCGCCAGCTCGCGCGCCGATGTGTAGGCAGCCTCGAGCCGTTCACCGGCAAAGGCGTCCCAGAGCCACGAAGCCAGAACGGTGCCGCGATGATGCGGGTCAGGATCATCGACGGAAAGCTCCTCGACCTTGACGAGTGAATCATCCAGCGGGTCGCCCCGTAGCGCTTCGAGCTGAAGTCTTGACCCGAGCATCGCCAGCCGGTCTGACCGGTCGAGTTCGAGCCAGAGCGCGTCGTCGAGCTCCGCCATCGCCCAGTCCCAATCCCCGGTTACGAGCGCGACTTCGGCGATGTTGCTCAGGATCTGCGAGGCGACGCTGCGCTGCCCGAGGCGACGCGCCGACTCGTAGCCGCTCCGGCCCAGCGACAGGGCGGCACGGGGATCGATCGAGGGCAGGAGGCCCGAAAGGTTGACCATGGCCCGCAGCGACGTTTCGACGAGCCCGGCTGCTTCAGCCAAACGGTGACCTACCTCCAAGAGTCCGACGCCTTCCCGGACGCGCCCCATGACGGCCAGGCAGACACCTTTGGTGACCAGAAGGTCTGCGACGATGGGCAGGAGTTCGAGCCGTTCAGCCTTGATCAAGGCGCCATCCGCGGTGACCAGCCCCTTGTCGGCCTGGTCGTTGAGCATGTAAGCCCGCGCCAGCTGCGCGGCCTGTTCGATGACCCCACGGTCGCCTTCCAGAGGGGCTGACTCTTCTCGCGCCGCCTCCAGCAGGGCGATCGCTTCAACGGTCCGTCGGCCGCTGAGCAAGGCTTTCCCGAGGCGTGCCGTTGCGCGTGCCACATCGCCCGTTTCGTCTCGGCCGCGGTGCGAGGCGATGGCGCGGCGGAGGACGGACGTGGCGTGGTCGTAGTGCCCTAACGATTCCGCGGCGTTCCCGATGAGCTCGAGCAGGTGAGCCCGGTCTGCCTCATCGGGGGTCACCGTGAGCGCCTGTTCCAGATACGTGATGGCCTGCTCGTAGGAGCCCAACCCCTCTGCACGATCGGCCGCGCCGCGCAGGGCGAGGCGGGCCTGGACCGCCACAGCGTCAGCCTCCGCTCCTTCGGGAGAAGCGCGGTGTGCGTCAAGGTAGTGACTGGCCAGCGCGCCCGCGATCTCCTCGTCCCCCAGGGACTCGAAGTAGCGCGCTGCAGCCAGGTGGCGGGCACGTCGATCCCGCTTGGCCAGCGTGGAGTACGCGACCTCTCGGATGAGACCCTGAGTGAAGCCGTAGTGCCCGCGTTCGGGCGACCGCGGGTCGGTCTCGATGGTGAGCACCTCGCGGCGCACCAGCGCCCGCAGGCGGGGCTCGAGCTCCGCGGCGTTTCGACCCGTGAGCGCAGCCAAAGCAGCGATCGAGAAGGTCTGGCCGAGGACGGCACCGTTCTGAAGCAGGGTCCGCTCGGCTGGCTCGAGAGAGTCGAGCCTTGCCGCGATGAGTCCATGAAGCGATCCCGGGACAGCCAGGTCGGTCAGATCACCGGTCGGCCGGTAGCTGCCGCCGCTGGTCTCGAGCCGGCCCTCTGTCACGAGCATCCGAACCGTCTCCACGGCGTACAGCGGCACACCATCGGCGCGCGCGAGGATGGAGCGCACCGCTCGCTCCGGCAGCCCGGGCACCAGCCCAGCCAGCATCTGGCGCATGGCCGGCTCGGCGAGCGGCTCTAGCGAGAGGGCCAGGAAGCTACGACGGCCGGCACCCCAGTCGGGGCGTCGGTCGAGCAGCTCGGGTCGAGCGAGAGTGACGATATAGATCGGCTGGTCCCGCGCCCACTCAAGGACGTGGTCGATGAAATCCAGCAGGCCATTGTCCGCCCAGTGAAGATCCTCGAAGAGCAGGACGGCCGGCCCACGGTGCGCCACGTGCTGGAAGAACGTTCGCCATGCCGCAAAAAGCTGGTCCCGCCCGCCGGAAGGCGACTCCTCCAGCCCGAGCAGCACCGCCTCAGGGTCGGTGGCGACGGCGGA
>JBBJNS010000152.1:0-4256 GCA_037720745.1 Candidatus Limnocylindrales bacterium | reverse complement strand
TCCTCCGCCACGAGAGCATCCATTTACGCATCGGCTAGCTGCTGAAGGCGCGCGGATCGCATCCGCGCTCGCCGCGTGCTCTAGCCCCTTGGTCGTCCCGCCGCCCTCGTCGCCCGATACGAAGCGCGGCCTTGCCACACCGGAAACGACGGCCGAGCCTGGGGACGCCAGCGTCTTCCACGGAGACGATCGTGCCCGGCCCGACGCCGACCCCAGCACCCAACGCAGGTGCACGAGCCATTCCGCGTCCCGCGTGGCGCATCGTCGGCGAGCTGGTGAACGAAGCGGGAGCGGGACAGATGTGGGTGGCGACGAACCAGCGGCAGTATCGAACTCGATGGCGCGAACTCACGGGGTCGCGTGCGCGGCCGGGCTTCGACTCCGACCGGCAGGTGGCAGCGTTCTATCACGTGCTCGTTCCCTCTGATTGCCCGGAGCTCGTGATGCTGTCCATCGAACGGGACGACCAGCTGATTTCCCGAGTCACGCGGGAGTTCCAGCTTTGCGATACCTGCGGCCGCGAGAACGAGGAGGTCAAGGCCGGACTCTAGGTCGCCTCGCTACGGCTACGAGGCCGCTCTCGGCGGGACGAGCCACCTATCCGTCCAGCGTCAGCTAGACGGAGACGCACCTACATCATGGCCATTGACACCACGTCGGCCAAGGAGACCGGCCGCTCGACGAGAGCGGGACACATGCCGTTCCGGCTGCGCACCGTCGTTCGGGGCAGCACGAGCGTGGGCCGTCGGGCGCCATCGGCCCCAGTTTCTTCCTGCTCGCCGATCTCGACGAGGCGCGCCTGGGCCTTATCTGGGAGCACCACATCATGCGCCAGGAATCGCGAGCGGCGGACACGGTGAGTACCATCGCGCCTGAGTGTCACTCTCTTGTGCGTCCGACGGGTTGGCTCCTACCATCGCGGCCCACCGCTCTGGTGTGGCATCCACGCGATGTGCCGCCCGCCGGACCGAGACACCTGTGAACCGAGGGACGCGGCAGAACGCACCGCTCTCTAGCGCTCGGTGCGGATCCGAAGCTGGCTGGCCAAGTAGAGCCCGAGCACCGTCCCGTAGAAGAAGGCGTGGTAGATGAACTGCGGGATGGCCGGTGCCATGGTGAACCATGGGCGCCCGATGAGCGGCGCCAGGACGTAGAAGTTGACCACCCACAGCACGATACCGAAGAGGGTCGCTGCCACGACCGTCGCAGATGCCGAGCTGCGGAGCATCCCCACGTTCTGGACGACGAGCGCGAAGGCGACGCCGTAGATCAGGGACAGCGCGGTGTGTGAGATCAGCCCCACGGGAATCGCAGCGTCCATCGCGATCTCCATCGGAGGGATGCCGAGTGGCAGCGATGCGAATGCCTGGAGCGGCGCCAGGAACGGCATGCCCATGAGCGCCGAACCCACCATCTCGGCCAAGGCGAAGATGACACCGGCGATGGCGCCGCCGATGAGACCGTGCCGCACCGCCCAGCCCCCGCTGCCGCTCGATGCCGTGCTTGCCGCCGTCATGCGTGCCTCCCGCTTGCGATCCCATCGTAAACGTCTCGCAGTCTACAACGTCTCGCAGTCTACGAGAGAGGGTCCAAGGCTGCGTTCTCCGCGACCTGGATCACGCCCTGGCTGGCGGCCAGTGAGCACGTGGATCGGCGCAGGCCCAGATCGACTACCCCTGTGACGTCTCTCGATTGCTCCGACCACGAGAGTAGGCTGTCGCTCGAGCTCGTCCGCGACACCCTGGCGCTGCGTACCATTCAGCCAGCCACGCACTGGGACATCGCCGCGGCACCGTCCGGACTGCGCCCGCGTAGCCGCATCGGACCTATGAGACTCACCCCATGGACCTCTCCCTGATCCTCGGCATCGTCGTCGGCATAGTCCTTCTGTGGGCGCTGATCCTCGTGCTACTCCTGCTCTTCCGGCCGAAGGGCGTACCGCTACGGGAGCTCATCAGGGTCGTGCCTGACGTCATGCGACTGCTGCGATCGATCATCGGCGACCGCTCGACGCCCCTCGATGTGCGCGCTGTGCTCGTCCTGCTCCTCGTGTGGATCATCAGCCCGATCGACCTGATCCCTGAGTTCATCCCCGTCCTGGGCCCGCTCGACGACGTCGTCGTAGCCGCGGTCGCGCTGCGCTATACCCGCCGCAGGCTCGGAATCGAGGCGCTTCGGCGCCAATGGGCGGGCAGCGACGAAGGCTTCGCCCTTCTCGTCCGCATGGTCGGCACCGGCTGAACGTATCGCGTGACAGGCGACGCGCGTTGGCTTTGGGCGAGGTAACGAACTTCCATGTGGGCGACGGCACCCAGCTGTTCGGGCAGCCCGCGACGGGGATGGCCCGCCCGGATCCCTGTCGCCGATCCTCGACTGACCCGCGCCGGACGACACTCGCTCTTCCGCCCTACGGACCGGGCCAGGTCGCGCCTCCGTCGTCGGAACGGTAGAACGCGGTGTCGCGAGAGACGGCGGCGACGACCTCCCCGTCCGGTGAGACGGCGATGGCAAGCGGGAGCTCGACCGCAAGGACTTGTCGCCATGTGGATCCGTGGTCGTCCGAGCGGTAGAGGCCGTCCGGCCCGCCTACGAAGATGATCGCGCCGTCGGGCGTCGCGGAAAGCGAGACGACGGGCGACGTGGGCGGCCTCGATACGAGTGTCCATGTCGCGCCTCCGTCGGCGCTCCGGACGATCCCGGTGAATGGATCCAGGCCGAGGAGCACCGTCAGGTCACCTTCTCTGACCGCGGTCACGAAGGGGATGTGGCTCTCGGAGACACGGCGCCAGTCGACCCCTCCGTCCGTGCTCTCGAAGACGCCGCCTTGGGCGAGATACGCCCACATGTGTTGTCCGTCGGCTGGGTCTCGGGTGAAACCGTGGATGTCCAGGCTCGGAAGGTCCGCCTCGATGTCCGCCCAGGTCCGACCACCGTCGCCGCTCACTTGGAACACCTCGTGACCTGCGATGTACAGCGTCGTGCCGTCGCCGACGCCGAAGGACATGGCGTCGGCCCGTCCTCCCAACTGCCGCCAGGTACGACCGCCGTCGACCGACTCCATGACTCCGAAGTGGTAGCCGAAGTACAGATGATCCATTTCGTCGGGCGCGAACGCGAGAGAGTGGACGTCGGCCGTTAGCAGCCGTGTCCAAAGGACGCCCTCAGAAGCGAGAGAGACCGACGGGGACGGGGACCCACTCGAGGCGCATGCCGCCACGACCAAGGCCAGGATGAAGGGCGTCCGACTTCGGCACCGGACGAATCGCATGCGCGCCTCTTGGGGTAGTCGGCGTGGCGATGGTCGCGCCAGCCGTCGTAGCACGGCTGAGACGTCCTCGATGCTCATCTTGGCGCTCGGATCACGGGCACGCAGGGTACGTCCTATACGACAGCGTCACCCGCGGTGACGACTCTTGTAGCCACACTCGCACATCTGCTCGCTTTGGCCGAGCCAGCCTCCTGACCACAGCTACAGTCGCCAGCTGTGCAAGCCATATGCACGGGCACAGCGTAGGCGTGAGTCGATGCCTGATGCCGAAGGACTTACTCGACCGTCGGGCCGCGCGCCATCTACCCGGAGATGTGCGACAGCCGCTCGCTGTCCACGTGCGGGATCCTCGCCAACTCGTTGTGGTCCACGCCTCGTGGTGCAGGCCGACGACGCGTCCGGGTCATCATCGCCGTGGCGGTCACGCTCGTGGCCGCGATCGAGATCCTGGAGGCCATCCGCTCGCTCCAAAGGCGGTCTGCCTGGCATGGATGTGAAGGCTCGCTTCAAGCTGGACGTACCGTTCGGCGAGCGAGGCCTGCGATGGGGTCACCTGGAGGTCATAGGAGGACGCACCGTCGCGCCCTCAGCGACATCGGTCGTCTGCCCGAGCCCTAGCGCACGCATGCACGCGATTCACGTAGGCGGCATGGGCACGCAGCAGGGCCAGCCCGCGCTCGAGGTCGGTCATCGCCCCTGACCGGCTTTGAGCAAGAACAAGCGAAACCCGGCCGCTCATTCGTGCTGCTGCGGCTTGGTCAGCGCAGACCATCGCCAATTGGGTCCTCCCCCCAGGTCGACGGAGCGCGGCCACTACGTCCACCGACGTATCGCTTCCGGCCGCTCTCGCAGGTGACACTCGGGTCGGCGTTGATAAACGCGCCGTGGGTATCGGGGCGGAAGCGTGTCGGTGCGGTCACTGGGAGATTGCCCCCCTTCCGTCCCTGAGCCCGCTTCCCGCGCTGGTCACCGCACAGCGTCGCGATCT
>JBBJNS010000151.1:0-4282 GCA_037720745.1 Candidatus Limnocylindrales bacterium | reverse complement strand
GGAGGCGCGCGGCTCGCTGGCCGGGTCTTCCGAGGCGGGCGCCTGAGCGGCGGGCGCCTGTGAGGCGGGTGTCGCCGCGGAGGTCGGCTCCTGGCTGGCCGCCGGATTGGTACAGGCGACCGCGCCCAGCACGATCACCGCAAGAAGAACGGACCACCGCGCCAACCGTCGGCGCGAGTCGATCCCTGACCGGGTCTCCTGCACGATTTCTCCTCCTCCGAATGCGTGGGAATGCCCGCGCTGACGACCCGAGAATTGTTACTGGAAACGTCGTCAGGCCGGGTGCGCGGAGAGTAGGCCGCGGGTCGGACGGTGTCAAGTCAGCAACGGAGGGTGACGGCTGGGAGCCAGCCGAGTCGCTAGAGTCAGGCGGTCATGGAAACCGCAGCTACTAGCCGACCACAGCGCCGCCGCATCGCGGTGATACCCGGCGACGGCATCGGCCGCGAGGTCGTGCCCATCGGCCTGGACGTGGTGCGGGCCGCGGCCAGCGGCGACCTTGAGCTCGAGACCGTGGAGTTCCCCTGGAGTTGCGATCTGTACCTCGAGACCGGCGCGATGATGCCCGCCGACGGGCTGGACACCCTGCGGGGGTTCGATGCCATCTTCCTGGGCGCCGTGGGCGATCCCGCGCGGGTGCCGGACACGGTCTCCCTGTGGGGATTGCTGCTCAAGATCCGCAAGGGCATGGGCCTGGCGGTCAACGTGCGACCGGCGCGATTCCTGGCCGGCATGCCCACCCCACTGAGCGATCCGGCCGCCTTCGACGTCGTGGTCGTGCGCGAGAACACGGAGGGCGAGTACTCCGATATCGGCGGCCGCATCCACCAGGGCGATCGCGAGATGGCCATCCAGGTCAACGTCTTCACCCGGACCGGCATCGAGCAGGTCGTGCGTTACTCCATGGAACTCGCGCGGACGCGGCGCTTCCGCCTGACGAGTGCCACGAAGTCGAACGGGATCGTCCACGCCATGCCCTTCTGGGACGCGATCGTGCGAGAGGTCGCGCTGGAGTACTCCGATGTGGAAGTGGAGTCGATGCACCTCGATGCGCTGCTGGCAAGGCTCGTCCGCGAGCCGGCTCGCTTCGACGTCATCGTCGGCAGTAACCTCTTCGGCGACCTGCTGACCGACCTCTCATCGGCCCTGATGGGCAGCATCGGCATCGCACCCTCGGCCAACATCGATCCCACCGGGCAAGGCCCGTCGCTCTTCGAGCCGGTCCACGGCTCAGCGCCCGACATCGCGGGCAAGGGCATCGCCAATCCCATCGGTCAGGCCTGGACCGGGGCGCTGATGCTGCGCCACCTGGGTTTCGCGGCGGCTGCCGGCCGGATCGAGTCGGCCATCGGCGAGGTGATCGGGGCCGGCGAGCTGACACCGGACATGCGCGGGAGCCTCACCACGCAGCAGGTGGGCGAGCGCCTGGTGGCTCGTATCGAGGAAGCGCGAGGCTGACCCGTACCTTCACCGGCCGCCGGGGCGCTCCGGGTCCGTCGGGTGGGCGGCGAGCGGGATGACCTCCACGTCCAGGTACGGGAAGAAGGGCAGCGACCCGATGGCGGCATGGAGGGCCGTGGCGTCCTCGGCCTCCCAGAGGCCCCAATTAGCCCGTCGGCCCGGCACGCGCCACATGCGTCGGATGGTGCCCGCGGCAGCCAGCTCCGCGCCGCGCGCCCGCTCCGCGGCGGTAAGCCGGGCGAGCTCCTGCGGATCCCCGTCGGCGGGCCACTCCACCTCGATGTTGACCAGGAACTCCACCACGCCCTCCATCTCGTTCGAAGCCCATGGGGCTATCACCATGGGTCGCCCCGTCGCGTGGCTATGATACGGGCTGGAAACGCTTGCACCGACCGGCGCCTGAGCCCGGCAGGCAGCGTCGGCAGCACCGGAGGCACGATGGCCCGCATCCCGATCGCGATGCCGAAGCTCGGCTATGACATGGAGAACGGCAAGGTCGGCGGCTGGCTCAAGAAGGTCGGCGATGAGATCACGCGTGGCGACGTGATCGCCGAGATCGAGACCGACAAGAGCACCGTGGAGATGGAGGCGACCGCCGCAGGCACGCTGACCGAGATCGTCCACGACGCCGGCGCGGAGGTGCCCGTGGGCGAGACCATCGCCTGGCTCGAGGACGGCGCGTAGGTGTCGGAGTCACAGGCCGAACCGCGCGAGGGCCGCCACCCCGTCACTCAGGGCCCCATGCGCCGGGCCATCGCCCGACGCATGACGGAGAGCAAGCAGCAGGCGCCGCATTTCTACCTCTCGACGGAGATCGAGATGGACGCCCTGATGGCCGCGGCCGATCGTGCCAATCACGGACGCACGCGCGAGGCGCGGGTGACGGTCACGGCCTACTTGGTACGCGCCGTGGCACTCACGCTGGCCGAGCATCCGGCCTTCAACGCGGTCTGGAACGGCGAGGTCATCGAGCGGGTCGACGCCGTCAACATCGGGGTCGCCATCGCCCTGGACGACGGGCTCATCGCACCGGCCCTGCTCGACTGCCGCGACCGCGGTGTGGCCGACCTGGCCGCCGGCCTGTCTGATCTCGTGGCGCGCACGCGGGCCGGCAAGCTGCGTGCCGCGGAGATCGCCGAGGGCACCTTCACCCTGTCCAACCTGGGCATGTTCGAGGTCACCGCCTTTACGGCCATCATCACGCCGCCGCAGGTGGCCATCCTGGCCACCGCCCGGACGGTGGAGCGGCCTGTCGCGCGCGACGGCGAGATCGTGGTGCGGCGGGTCATGACGGCCACCCTCTCCTCCGATCACCGCGTGGTCGACGGCGCGGGTGCGGCCGGCTTCCTGGGCACGCTCAAGGGCCTCATCGAGGCGCCGGCGGACTGGGCCAGCGTCGACGCGTGACGCTTCTAGCCGGTGCCGCTGAGGTGGACATCACGCCGCCGTTCCCGGTAGACCTGCTGGGCTACGTCCGCCGGACAACGGCCGCGCGCGACGCCTACCAGCCACTGATGGCGACTGCCGTGGTCTTCCGTGATGGAGCGACGACGGTCGTGGTCATCGGCGCTGACGTGGTGGGCCTGACCACGGAGATGAGCGACCGCATCCGGGAGCACGTCGGGCAGGCCGTGGGCTGCGAACCGGCAGCGGTGCTGCTCAACTCCAGCCACACGCATGCCGCGCCGTGGCCCGGTGCCCGCATCAAGCTGGGTGGCGAGTTCGACGGCTGGACGCCGACAGAGCTGCGCTACTGGGAGGCCGTGCCGGATCTCTACGCGTCGGCGGCACGCAAGGCCGTGGAGCGACTGGCTCCGGCCCGGGCGAGCGGCGGGCTTGGTGAGGCGCCGGGATTGGCCGTGAATCGTCGCGAGCGGACCGCCGACGGGCGCACCATCCTGGGCTGGAACCGCGAGGGCGTCCGGGATGATGCGGTCGTCGCCATCCGTGTGGACAGCACCGCCGGTGCGCCGGCCAGCCCGGAGGCCATCGCCACGGTCGTCTCCTTCGCCTGTCATCCGGTGGTCATCGGGCCGGACGTGCCCGGTGCAGGACCTGATTTCGTGGGGCCGCTGCGCACGGAAGCCAGCCGCATCCGCAAGGGCGCGGTGACTGTCTTCCTCCAGGGGGCCGCTGGTGACGCGCTGCCTCTCGAGGCGTTCGGCGAGGCCGAGGGCCACAGGGTGGCCGCGGGCTTCGGCCAGCGCCTCGCGCTGGAGGCGACGCACGCCGTGGCGGACGCGCATCCCTGGCCCATCGAGATCGACCGGTCCGACTGGGGCTCCGTCACGCCCATCTCGCTGTACCGGCGCAGACTTGCCTCGGAGCAGCCGATGCAGCCGCTGCGCAGCGCCCGTCGCATCGTGTCCCTCCCCTTGATGGAGCTGCCGCCCGCGGTCGATCTGGAGCGCGAACTGGCGGAGCGGCGCGAGGACCTCGCTGCGCGCCTCGAGCAGGGCGAGACGCGGGTCACCACCAACGTGATCCGTTACCACATCGCCTGGCTGGAAGGGATGCTGGCGCAGGAAACCGCCGGCGGCCGCGCGACCGCCATCGAGGGTGAGATCTGGGCCGCTCGCGTCGGCGACTGCGCCATCGTGGGGGCACCCGGGGAGATCTTCGGCGCCATCGGGACGGCCGTGCGCCGCGACTCGCCGGCTGCCGTGACCATCTTCGCGGGCTATAGCCAGGGCTCGCTGGGCTACGTCGCCACGCCTGACGAGTACGCCTTCGGGGGCTATGAGCCGGCCATCTCGCATCGCGGCTACGGGCAGCCGGCGCCCTTCTCGCCCGAGGTAGCGGGGATCATCGAGCGGACCGC
>JBBJNS010000150.1:0-4336 GCA_037720745.1 Candidatus Limnocylindrales bacterium | reverse complement strand
CTTTCGCACACCGCTTTTCGAGAGCGGCACCATCAACCACTCGGACACCTCTCCGAGAAGAGGATAGCAAAAGGCGTCCGGGCTCCAGCCGGAGGGTGCCCTCAGCGTGCGCGGGCGAAGCCGGGGAAGGCGGCCGGCCGGCCCTCGCGCAGATCGGGCCGCAAGTCGGCCGCCTCCCCTTGGAGGATGCCCGAGACGATGCGCAACCGGCGTGGCAGCAGATCCGAGTCGGCCAGCTGGATGAGCGACCCTGCGGCACCTTGGAAGGGGTCGGCCAAGGCATAGACCAGTCCGTCGGCGTCGCTCTCCAACAGTGCCCCGACGCACATGATGCAGGGCTCGACGGTGCAGAAGACGGTGATGCCCGAGAGGGAAGGACGGCCCAGCCGGCGCGCGGCTTCGCGCAACACTCCGACCACGGCGTGCGCCGTGGGATCCCCCGAGCCTCGGACGTGCGCCCGGCCATGGGCCACCATCGCCTCGTCCAGCACCGCCACGGCGCCGTCTGCGCGCTCGCCAGCGGCGGCGGCCTGAGACGCTTCGGAGAGGGCGGCTCGCATGTACATCTCGTAGTGCATCGTCCGATGCTACACGGCACTCTGCGGTCGCCCGTGCGAGCGCCACGGATCCGGCGCGACCATCGCGCGGGGCGCGCTACCATCACCCGACGGCCGACGCCCAGGCCGTTTCGGTGACGACCCTCGAACAGGTGGACCTGGAGTAGTCATGGCTCGACCCCGACGCATCGGCGTGCTGACCGGCGGAGGCGACGTTCCCGGTCTCAACAGTGTCATCAAGAGTGTCGTGTACCGAGGCACGGAGCTCGGTTTCGAAGTCCTCGGCATCCGGCGTGGCTGGGAGGGTCTGACCCACCAGCGTCCCGGCGCTTCCTTCGATGCCGATTACGTCCGGCCGCTCGACCGGGCCAACACACGCACCATCGACCGGACCGGCGGCACCGTCCTTCACACGTCCCGGACGAATCCCAGGAAGATGCGCGCCGATCGACTGCCGGCGCACCTTGATCCGACCGGCGCCGCAGGGATGACCGACGACGGTGCCACCTATGACCTGACGCCGGTGGTGCTCGAGAACATCGAGCGCCTGGGCCTCGACTACCTGGTGCCCATCGGTGGCGACGACACCCTGAGCTACGCCCAGACGCTGCACGACCAGGGCGTGCCCCTCGTGGCCATCCCCAAGACGATGGACAACGACGTGCAGGGCACGGAGTACTGCATCGGCTTCTCGACCGCCGTGACGCGCGCCAAGGAGGCCATCAACCGCCAGCGCACGACGCTCGGCTCTCACGAGCGTATCGGCGTATACCGCATCTTCGGACGCGACTGCGGTTTCACCGCGCTCTACACGGCGTACGTGACGTCTGCCCGATGCCTCATCCCGGAAGTGCCCTTCGACCTGGAGCATCTGCTGGAGATCCTGCTTGAGGACCGCCGGCTCAACCCCAGCCACTACGCCTTCGTCATCGCGGCCGAAGGCGCGGTCTGGCAGGGCGGCACCATCCAGGAGGTGGGCGAGGCGGATGCCTTCGGTCACCGGCACAAGGTCAACATCGCCGAGGTCCTGGCCGACGAGATCAAAGCACGGACCCGTGTCGAGACCGTCTTCTCCGAGCTGACCTACGACCTGCGTTCGGGGGAACCCGACTCGCTCGACCAGATGGTGGCCATCACCTTCGCCAACGTGGCCATGGACCTCATCGCGGACGGTGTGCGCGGACGGATGGTGGGCATCCGTGACGGGAAGTACTCGCACTCGCCGTTGCCCGATCCGGCGCTGGGCGCGCGCCATGTCGACGTGGACCTGATGTACAACGTTGAGCGCTACCGCCCCCACTACACGGGGCTGCTGGGCCACCCTCTGCTGCTGGGGCAGTCGCTCGCGCCCGAGGGATAGGGTCGCCCGGACCCGGGGTTCGATGACGCTGGGCCACGACGCGACAGGGAACGACGATGCGCCCGTGGAGGGCGACGCGAAGCGGCGCGCGAGGCGCCTGCTGACCGCGACCGGGCTCGCGCTGGCACTCCTGCTGCTGGTGGCCATGGCGTGGGCCGCGGAGCCGTTCCAGCCGGACAGCTTCGGCCCCGGACACGATGCTCGCGCCTACTGGGCCGTGTCGCCGGACGAGCCGTATAGCGCGGGAGTCGGGGAGGAGAGCGCATACCTCTACTCGCCGGCCTTCCTCCAGGTGGTGAGCCCGCTGAGACTGTTGTCATGGACGGCGTTCCTGGCGACCTGGACGGTGTTGCTGCTGGCGGTCCTGCGCTGGCTATCCGGGCCGCTGCTCTTCGCACCCCTCTTGGTGCTCGCGTTGCCCGAACTGTGGGGCGGCAACGTCACCATCCTGATGGCAGCCGCCATCGTGGTGGGGTTCCGCTGGGCAGGTGCCTGGGCACTGCTCATCCTCACCAAGGTGACGCCAGGCCTTGGGCTGCTCTGGTTCCTGGTGCGTCGCGAGTGGCGGCCGCTGGCATGGGCTGGCGTGGTGACGCTGAGCGTGGCCGGACTGTCGGCCGTGGTCGCGCCCGGCGCGTGGGGGGATTGGTTTCGATTGCTTGCCGAGAGCACGGGCGCCAGCACGGTCGGCCATTCCCTGCCCATCCCGCTTTGGGCACGGCTGCCGGTGGCGGCGGCGGTGGTCGTGTACGCGGCTCGGACGGAGCGGCGCTGGCTGCTGCCGGTCGGCGTGCTCCTAGCCCTGCCGGTGATCTGGTGGGGTAGCGTCGCCATCCTGGCGGCGTCGGTCGCGTTGCGCCGACGGGCGCTCGAGGAGTGGCTCCTGGCACGCGTGACGCGCCGGACGACGGCCTGACGAAGATCCGGTCAGGGCCGGGCGAGACCGCTAGCGGGTCTCGTCTGCTGTTCCCTGGCCGGCCTTCCCGGTCGCACCGCCCTGGGCCGGACCCTCTGTCACGGTCGCTTCGTCGTCGTCCGTGCCTTCGCCGGCCAGCGGCTCGTTGGCGAACGCTTCGGTCACGGCTTCACCGCCGTCTTCGGGGGCCATCTCGTCGGCTCGGTCGGGGCTCATCTCGTCGGTCATCGGTCGGTCCTCCTGCTATCGCCCGCACATCGCCATCCACCGCATCCACTTGACCAGCATACGGCTGCCTCCGACGTGTCCGACGTGGCAGCGGCGTTACATCGCGACGCGCCCGGTCGGCCAGGCAAGGTAGGACCCAGCTGAATGGGCGACAAGCATCCCTTCGAGCTGGACTACGCTTCGGGCCGTTACCTCTTGTATGAAGGAGACGTACTTGGCCACAGCGACGAGCGTCGAGGACTATCTGGCCGCCCTTCCGGACGAGCGGCGCAGCGCGGTGCAAGAGCTTCGGCGGACGATCCGGGCCGCTGCGCCCGAGGCGACAGAGCTCATCTCCTACCAGATGCCGGCGTTCAGGAGTCACGGTCAGTTCCTCGTGTCCTACGCCGCTTTCAAGAACCACTACAGCCTGTTTCCCGCCAGTGAGGCGGTCGTCACCGGGCTCGGGGAGGAACTCACGCCGCACCTCTCAGGCAAAGGGACGATCCGCTTCCGGGCGGACGACCCGATCCCCAGCGCGCTCGTGACGAAGATCGTCACGATCCGCTTCGCCGAGAACGCAGCGGCAGAACGGCGCTGAGCAGACAGCAACCACCGGGCCGTGAGCCTGTTTGATGATCCCCGCGCGCAGGGCGTTGCCGCGACGGCCTCTCCCATGGATACTCCTGGCGCCATCGACCATCGCGGACATACGGAGGTGACCCGAGTGAAGAGCCGTCGACCATCGACAAGGACAGCACTGGCCAAGGGGGTCGTGGCGGGGATGGCCGGAACCGTCGTGATGACCGCCTTCCAGAAGTTCGTCGAGATGCCCATCACCAAGCGAGACGAAAGCTACGCGCCAGCGGATTTCGCCGAGCGGGTGCTGCCCGTGCGGGCAGCCGCGGGCGACGATCGCAAGCGCCTGAACTACGCCACCCACTTCGCGCTCGGGTCCATGTGGGGCGCCGCTTACGGCGTAGCGAAGCGTCTCGGACTCAGCGCACCCGCTGCGGTGGCCGGCGTGTTCGCGACGCTCTACACCGGCGACCTGGCCTTGAACACTGCACTGGGTCTCTATCGGCCGTGGGAGTGGTCGGGCCGCGACTGGACGATCGATGTGGTCGACAAGCTTGTCCAAGCAGCGGCCACTGGCGCGGTCTACGAACTGGTGCTCGATCGCTAGGCCCACTGCTCACACCCGGCGCGTTGCGTGGACGGTCTTGGTGCTCGGCTGGCGGAGCCGGTACTGGACGTTCCTGCTCAAGCTGGACCCTGCGCGGCCGGCGACGACCA
>JBBJNS010000002.1:0-53104 GCA_037720745.1 Candidatus Limnocylindrales bacterium | reverse complement strand
CGGGCGGCTAGCTCAGCTGGTTAGAGCACTTGCTTGACATGCAAGAGGTCACTGGTTCGAGTCCAGTGTCGCCCACCACCCATAAAGCCAACGCGTCGAGCGGGACGCGCGAGGTCGGCACCCATCACAGAGAGCCAGGGCCATCGGCTGGAAGCCCGAGGCGACAGGGACCGACCATCGCACCACCCGTGAGCGGCCGGTGAACCGGCCCGGGAGTCGCCCGTTAGCGCGGCCCACGAAGAGCGTCGCGCGGACCGGCACACGTCCGGAGGAGCGACGAAGGCGGGTGGGACCGCGGGAGCTGAGCCTCTCGTCCTGTCAGATGGACGAGGGGTTCTGTGATTCCCAGGAGGCAACACCATGAATGACCAGCAGCGATCCGGCCAGGCGCAGGCGGAACACGACGAGCACGACTTCGTGGTGCCCGCCAAGGGCTCCGCCGACGAGATGCTCGAGGCGCTCACCGGCGATCCCCTCGACCCGATGCGTCACTCCGCGGCGCACGTCATGGCGGAGGCCGTGATGGATCTCTTCCCGGGCACCAAGCTGGGCATCGGCCCAGCCATCGAGGGCGGCTTCTACTACGACTTCCAGCTCGCGCGCCCGCTCACGCCTGAGGATCTGGGGCGCGTCGAGGAGCGTATGGCCGCCTCGGTGGCCGCGAACCACGCTTTCGTTCGAAAGGTACTGGACCCGGACCGAGGGCGTGCCTACTTCGAGGAGCTCGGCCAGCCCTACAAGGTCGAGATCCTGGACGACTTGCGCACGGCCGCCGACGCAGCAGGCCAGTCCCCACCGGAGGTCTCGACCTACGAGCACGGCCCCTTCGTCGATCTCTGCCGCGGACCGCACGTCCCCTCCACGGGCGCCATCGGTCCCTTCAAGCTGCTGAGCGTGGCCGGCGCCTACTGGCGTGGCGACAACGACCGCCCCATGCTGCAGCGCATCTACGGCACGGTATGGGCCACGCAGGAGGAGCTGGACCGGTACCTGTGGCGCCGCCAGGAGGCCAAGAAGCGCGATCATCGGCGCCTGGGTCTCCAGCTCGACCTGTTCAGCTTCCACGACGTCAGTCCCGGCTCGGCCTTCTGGCACCCCAAGGGCTGGCGACTCTATCGAACGCTGGAAGGCGCCATCCGAGAGTTGCAGGAGCGCCGCGGCTACCAGGAGATCAGCACCCCTTTGCTGGTCCACCAGAAGCTGTGGGAGCAGTCGGGCCACTGGGCGCTCTACAACGAGAGCATGTTCAAGCTCGACTCGGAGGGACAGACGTACAGCCTCAAGCCCATGAACTGTCCCGAGAGCACCTTCATCTACCGCAGCCGGACGCGCTCCTACCGAGATCTGCCACTCCGTCTGGCCGAGTACGGAGAGCTGCACCGCAACGAGCTTTCCGGAACCCTCTCTGGCCTGACTCGGGTGCGCCACTTCGTGACGGACGACGCCCACATCTTCGTCCGTCCCGACCAGATCGGCGTCGAGATCGAGGCGCTGCTGGGCGAAGTGACGGAGGCCTACGACTGGTTCGGCCTGAGGCCGCGACTGACCTTCGGCACGCGACCCGACAAGGCCCTGGGCGATCCCGCAGCCTGGGAACGTGCCGAATCGCTCATCCGCGAAGCGCTCGAGCGCTCCAGCGTGGACTACCGCGTCAAGGAGAAGGACGGCGCCTTCTACGCGCCCAAGATCGACATCCAGATCGAGGACGCCCTTGGCCGCGAATGGCAGACGGCCACCATCCAGGTCGACCTGGTGATGCTGCCCGAGCGCTTCGACCTCACCTACGTCGACGAGAACGGGGAGGAGCAGCGGCCGGTGGCCATCCATCGCGCCATCTACGGCTCTTTGGAGCGCTTCATCGGCGTGCTGACGGAGCACTTCGCGGGCGCCTTCCCCTTCTGGTGCGCGCCGGTGCAGGCTGTCGTGGTGCCTATCGCCGACCGGCACATCGAAGCTGCCACGGAGCTCGCCGAGGTCCTGCGCTCGCGGAGCATCCGCGTCGAGGTGGACGAGTCCTCCAACCGGATGCAGAACAAGATCCGCCTGGCGCAAGAGCAGAAGGTGCCCTACATGCTGGTGCTGGGCGATCGCGAGATCGAGGCGCGCACGGCCGCTCCCCGGACACGCGCCGGCGAACAGCAGCCGCCACAGGATTGGGACGGGTTGGCTGACCGACTGAAGGCGGAGGCGGACGCGCGCCGCCCCGACTGACACGGCGCCCGCAGTCATAGCCGCCGACAGCCGACGAATCGCTGCGGCAGCGTAGGATGCCCGGCATCGTGAGTACCCTGAGATCGCTGGGAGCTATGGCAGCGGCCGCCATGGCCAGTGTCCTGCTTGCCGCCGCCTGTGCCAGCGACCCGGTCGTTGACCCGGCACCCGAAGGCAGCGGCGCAGCTTCAGCCAGTGCCCTTGCGCCTCCCAGCCCGAGTGACAGCCCATCTCTCGAACCGCCTCTCACGCCGAGCCCCACGCCGAGCCCCACGCCGAGACCCACGCCCAGCGTCGCCCCGAGCCCTTCGGTCAGCGCGTCGCCCAGTGCCACGCCGAGCCCCGCCCCGCCGGTCGGCCAGCTCCTCTTCCGTGACGACTTCAGCAACGCCACGAGCCCGCTCTGGGGCGCCAGCGCCGAACCGTCCGGATCAGTGGCCTACGCCGACGGTGCGCTGCGCATCGATCTGAGCGTCGCCCGCCACAGCCTGTGGAGCTGGCGCGCCGTCGAACCTGAGCAGAGGCTCGAGGTCGTTCGGACGGAGGGGAGGGTGACCACGTCGGGCGCCGGCGCGGCGGGCTGGTTGTGCGGCTCCGCGGACGACCGATTCATCGGCGGGCTCATCCACTCGTCGGGAGAATGGGTGGTCGTGGACATCACCGACTCGACCTCGTCGGCGCTCGATCGCGGGCCGCTTCCGGAGGGCATCGACCCTGCCCTGCCTCACCTGCTGAGCGTCGAGTGCTCCGGCACCTCCGCCGGTGCCATGCGTCTGCGGCTGCTGGTCGACGGCCAGGAGGCGGTCACGCTGGAGCGAGACACCGGCATCGATTCGTTCGATCGGGTGGGCGCCTACGCCTTCGCTGATGAGGTGGGCTACGCGGCCACGTTCGATGATGCGGCCGTGTCCGGAGGTGACGCCCCGAGCGCCGCCTCGCCGAGCCCAGCGGGATCGCCGGACCCCAGTCCCTGACACGGCGCCGCTGGCTTCGATGAAAGCCGCGCGTCTCATCTCGGTCGTGCTCGGCCTGTGCGCTCTGTGCCTCGCTTGCACGTCCGTGGTGGTGCCTACCACGGCACCGATGGAGCCTTTGCCCTCGATCGAGCCGTCGGTAGCCGCTCCAGCGCTGCCTACGCCTCGGCCGTCGCCGCGGCCGTCGACGACCATGCGACCGGACCCTTCGACGGCTCCGAGCACGTCGGCTTCGCCCGCAGCCTCGGCATCCCCGACTTCACCAGGGGGCCAGGTGGGCACGTACCTCGAGGTCATCCGCGACGACATGGCGAATCGACGCAGCGGCTTCCAGACAGGTGACTTCGAGCACCACCGAGTGGCTTACGAGGAGGGACGACTGATCGTCGAGGTCAAGGGTCCCGGACGCTCGACCTGGACCATGCGTGGCTTCGGCGACTGGCCGCTGGTCGATATCGAGGCACGCATCGAGCGGCCGGGACCGGCACTGGAGGGCTTCCACGGCCTGACCTGCGGCCGGAGCAACGACGATTTCTACGCAGGACTGCTCGACGGCACCGGTGGCACGGTCCTGCTGCGCGTGGTGAGCGGTCAGGCCACGGTCCTGCTGCGCGACGACACGCCGCTTCCCGAGGTCACCAGTGGTCAGCCCATCGACCTCGTCCTCTCGTGCGCGGGGACGGAGGCCGGGGGCACGCCCCGCGTGAGCCTCAGCGTGGGCGAACGTGTCGTGGCCAGCGCCGCGGACCCGAGCGGGTTCGTCAGCTTCCTGCGCGGTGGCTTCTACGTCGAGTCGGGCGGCGGCGCCGACGGCTCGGTGATGACCGGTGACGACTTCCGGGTGATGGTCGGTCTGGTAGCGGCGGACGCACCGGGGCCCTCGCTGCCGGTCAGTGGGGACCCCGCGCTGGAGGCGCTCCTGCTGCACGTGCCCGAAGGACTGCGTGACCAGTGCCGGATCGTGGATCGGCTGGACAGCGCGGCCGACATCGCCGTCGACTGCGGCACGTCGGACGTGCCGCTTGCGGTTTATCTCCAGTATGGCGACGTAGCAGCCATGACCGCGGACTACGATGAGCTCGTTGAGGAGCATACTGAGGCTACCGGCAGCGGCTGCCAGTCCGAAGCCAGCGAGGGCCCCTATACCGTCGACGCCACGGAGGCGGGTCGCCTCCTGTGTGTCTTGGACGACGGCGTTGCCACGCTCTACTGGACCGATGAGCGAAGTCGGATCATGGGTCAGGCGCAGGCCGTGGACGGGTCGTTCGCGGACCTCTATGCCTGGTGGCTGGCGGCGGGGCCGCTGCCCTGAGACCCCTCGCAGCCTCCGAACGCCCGTGCTATAGTCCCGCTTCGGCCACGACCCACCGTGGCTCCTGTTTTTGTGGGCCCGAACGAGCCCAACCCAACGAACGCATGAGGGATCCAGCCTGAGTCGAGACCTGCGCATCAACGAGATGATCCGTGTACCCCAACTACGGGTCGTCGATGAAGAGGGAAGTCAGATGGGGGTCATGCCCACGGGCCACGCCCTCCGACTGGCGCAAGACCGGGGGTACGACCTCGTCGAGGTCGCACCGATGGCCGTCCCGCCGGTGGCTCGGCTCCTCGACTACGGCCAGTTCAAGTACGAGCAGGCCCGTCGAGACAAGGAGGCCCGGCGCCACCAACGCTCGGTCGAGTTCAAAGAGATCCGCATCGCGCCCAAGATCGGCAAGGGCGACTTCGACACCAAGGTCCGGCGCGCCATCCAATTCCTCGAGGAAGGGGACCGCGTCAAGGTCACCTGTCGGTTCCGGGGCCGGGAAGTGAGCCACGCCTACATCGGGCGGGACCTGCTCATACGCTTCGGAGAGTTGATCAAGGATCACGGCACGGTGGAACGTCCGCCAGTGCTGGAAGGCAAGTCGATGTCGATGGTCGTGACATCGCTGCACAAGCCCAAGAGCCACGAACCCGTCGGTCGGCCCGAAGCCGACGAGGTGCCTGCCACGCCGGTGGCCCCCAGCGAGACTGACGGATCCTCCGGCCTAGCAGAACCTACGATCCAGACGGGCCCCCCGCCGGCCGCCGTCAAGGCCAAGGCGGCCCCGGTCGCAAGACCGGCCCCCATCGATCAGGAACGCGTACCGGCCGCCGAGCCGGCAGGAGGTTAGGCACCGTGCCCAAGATGAAGACCCACAAGGCGACGGCGAAGCGTTTCGGCGTCACTGGCAGTGGCAAGGTCTATCGCGTCCGGGCATGGAAGGGCCACCACCTGCAGATCAAGTCGTCGCGCCGGACCCGCCGCTACGCCGGCAAGGCCATCTTGAACCCCACGCACACGGAGCAGGTCCGGCGCCTGTTGCCGTACCTCTAGGAGCGCCTCAGCGTCATGGCACGAGTCAAGCGCGGCGTCGCCGCACACAAGCGTCACAAGCGGCTGCTCAAGTCGGCCGAGGGCCGTCGCGGCACGCGCTCCAAGCTGATCAAGCCGGCGCGCGAAGCGCAGCTTCACGCGATGGCCTACGCCTACGCCGGCCGCAAGCAGCGCAAGCGCCAGATGCGTGCCCTATGGATCATGCGGCTCAACGCGGCGGCTCGAGAGGAGGGCCTGACTTACGGCCGGCTCATCAACGGGCTGAAGAAGGCCGGCGTCACGCTCGACCGCAAGGTGCTGGCTGATATCTGCGTGCGCGACCCGTTCACGTTCGCGCGCATCGCTGAGGTCGCGAAGGCCGGCTGACCGGCCGGTCAGCACGTCTCGCGCGCCCGGTGGACCTGGAGGCCTTCGCCGCCCGGCTCTCCGCGCTCCGCGAACGAGCGCTACAGGCCGTCGCCGCGACGGCCGATCCGCCCAGCCTGGAAGGGGTCGAGGCGACTTTCCTCGGACGCAAGGGCGAACTTCGGGCGCTCCTCGGCGGGATCGGCGGGCTCCCGCCGGAGGACCGCCCGCGCGTCGGTGCCCTGGCCAATCCCATCCGTGAGGAGCTGGAAGGCGCCGTAGCGCTTCGACGTGAGCGCCTTGGATCGATCGCCCTGGAAGTGCGCTTGGCCGGCGAGCGGCTGGACGTCAGCCTGCCCGGGCGCCCGCTGCGTCGAGGGTCGCTGCATCCGCTGGTAGAGACCGAGCGTGAGATCGCACGGTTCTTCGGTCGCTATGGCTTCGTCGTATACGAGAGCCCGGAAGTGGAGACGGACGAGCTCAACTTCGAGGCACTCAACATCCCGGCCGACCACCCCGCGCGCGACCTGTGGGACACCATCTACGTCAGACCGTCGGCCGGCCCGGAGGGTACGGACGGGGAACAGAGCCAGGACACCGCGCGCCTGTTGCTGCGCACCCACACCTCACCCGGCCAGATCCGCGCGATGCGCGAGATGTCACCGCCCATGCGAGTGCTGACGCCCGGCCGGTGCTTCCGCTACGAGGCGGTCGACGCGAGCCATGGATCGGAGTTCTTCCAGGTGGAAGGGCTGATGGTGGACGAAGGCACATCGATGGCCCACCTGCGCGGTCTGCTCGATGAGTTCGCCCACGCCATGTTCGGTGCCGATCGAGCCACCCGCTTCCGCCCGGGCTACTACCCCTTCACAGAGCCTTCGGTAGCCTTCGATATCGCGTGCGTCTCGTGCGAGGGGACGGGCTGTCCGGCTTGCGGTCGCAGTGGCTGGATGACCATCCTGGGCGCGGGCATGGTCCATCCCGTGGTGCTGCGCAATGGCGGCATCGACCCAGAGCGCTACCAGGGCTTCGCCTTCGGCATGGGTGTGGACCGCATCGCCATGCTGCGCTTCGGCATCAGCGACCTGCGCGTCTTCCTGGCTGACGACCTGCGCTTCCTGGAGCGCTTCTAGATGCGCGTCCCCCTGTCCTGGCTACGCGAGTTCGTGGACATCGACCTCTCCCCCGAGGCGCTGGCGGAGCGGCTGACCCTGTTGGGAATGGAGGTCAAGGGCATCGAGCGCATCGGTGCCGACTGGTCCTCGGTGGTGGTCGGCGAGCTGCTGGACGTCCATGCGCACCCCAACTCAGCTCGCCTGTCGCTCACGCGCGTGCGCACCGGCGAGGGCCAGCCGGAGCTGTCCATCGTCTGCGGCGCGACCAATATCGAGATCGGACAGCGCGTGCCGGTGGCCCTGCCCGGCGCCGTCCTGCCCGGTGACCGGCGCATCGATGTCACGCGCATCGCGGGCACGCAGAGCGAGGGGATGCTCTGTTCCGGCGCGGAGTTGGGCCTCACGCCGGACGCCGACGGCATCCTCATCCTTGACCCCGACACGCCGCTGGGGGAGCCGCTCACGGCGCTGCTTGGTGACACAGTGCTGGACGTCGACGTGAAGCCGAACCGCGGAGATGCTCTCTCCATCCTGGGCGTGGCTCGGGAAGTGGCAGCGGCCACGGGCGCCACGGTCCGTGAGCCGCGCATCGAGGTCCCGGAGCAGGGCGATGCGACGAGCGACAACGTCAGCGTCACCGTCCTGGATGTGTTGCGCTGTCCCCGCTTCGTGGCGCGCTACCTGGACGGCGTGACCGTCTGTGATTCGCCGCTCGCGGTGCAGGTGCGGCTCATGGCGGCCGGCGTGCGGCCGGTCTCTAACGTAGTCGACGCGTCCAACTACGTGATGCTGGAGCTGGGCAAGCCGGTCCACACCTTCGACGCCGAGGATGTGTCGGACGGCCACCTCATCGTGCGCATGTCGGAGACCGGCGAGCGGCTGGTGACGCTGGACCATGTCGAACGTGATCTGTTACCGGATACGTTGCTCATCGCCGATGCCAACGGCCCACTGGCCATCGCCGGCGTGATGGGCGGTGCCTCTTCCGAGGTGGGGGAGGGGACCACTGCGGTCATCGTCGAGTCGGCCATCTTCGAGCCGGTCACCATCCGGCGGACCGCCCAGGCCTACGGCCTGCGGAGCGAGGCCAGCCTGCGCTTCGAAAAGGGCCAGGAAGCTCGCATGGCAAGGGTCGGCGCCGACCGCGCCGCGCAGCTCATCGTCCGGTGGGCTGGTGGCCGGGCAGCCGGGGGTGCCGTCGACACGGACCCGGTCGACCCGCCGCCTGCGCGCGTGACATTCCGACCGGAGCGCGTCGTCAGGCTGTTGGGCGTTGAGATCACGAGCGATGAGATGCGCACCCTCCTGGCTCGCGCCGGCATCGGCACCGAGCCCAGTCCAGCCGGAGGGAGCGTCGTCGTCATCACCGGCGAGCGACCGGTCCCGCTGCAGCCTGGCCAGGACGCCGATGCTTTGGTGGCTATCGTTCCCCGCCACCGACGGGACCTGGTCATCGAGGCCGACATCTGCGAGGAGGTCGCCCGTATCCACGGGTACGAGACGGTGCCCAGCCGCCTGCCCGACACGCTCATGCCCGGCCACCGGCCCGATCCGCGACGGATGGTGGACCAGGTCCGCGAACTGCTCTCCGGCAGGGGCCTGAACGAGGCCGCCACGTACAGCCTGATCGCGCCCGCCGACCACGCTCTCCTGGGCTTCCAGCCGGGCGACCCGAGCACCATCCGCGCGGCCAATCCCGTCTCGAGCGAGCACGCGGAGCTGCGACGCTCCCTCCTGCCCGAGCTGGTGCGAGTGCTCGTGGACAACGAGCGCCATCGGCGCCACGATGTCGCGCTCTTCGAGGTGGGGGCCGTTCACGCCTTCGTCGAGGGGCGCCCGGATCAGCGGCGTGAGCTGGGCATCCTGCTGGCGGGCAGCGCGGAACCGCTGAGCTGGGACCGCCCCTCACGTGCCGTCGACGTGGCCGATGCGAAGGGCCTGCTGGAGTGGCTTGCCCAGCGTGTCGCAGCGGTTCGTATCGCGTGGGAGCCTGCCCCGCGACACGACGGGCTCTACCATCCCGGCCGCAGTGCCGTGGGCGTCGCCGAGCTGCCGTCCGGGCACCGCGTGGTGCTGGGCATGGTGGCCGAGCTGGATCCCCGCTATCTGTCAGCTCGAGAGGCTCAGGCAGAACGTGCCGTATTCGCTCGAATGGACCTGGATGGCTTGGCGCGCACGTTGCCCGATGTGCAGCGGGTGGGGACACTGGAGCGATTGCCCGGCCTGGAACGTGACATCGCGGTGGTCGTCGACGAGACGCGGCCGGCGGGCGAGGTCGAGGCTGTCATCCGCGGGGCGGGCGGACCGCTGCTCCGTTCGGCCACGCTCTTCGACCGCTACGAAGGTCCGCCGCTATCTGGCGGTGAGGTCAGCCTCGCCTATCGGCTGCGCTTCGAGCCGGGTGACCGAGCGCTGGACGAGGGCGACCTGGATGGCGCGATCAGCCGCGTGGTGACTGCGCTTAGGGATGTCCTCGGCGCCCGTCTGCGTGCCTGATACGGTGACGCCGTGAACGCCCTCGATATCGTGCTGCTGCTCGTGCTGGCGGGGACCTTCATCCTGGGCTACTTCCAGGGCGTCATCCGGGGCTTGCTGGCGATCGGCGCGTGGGCCGTGGCGTTCCTCCTGGCGGCCAACCTGCGCGAGTCCCTGGGCCGCTACCTCGCTTCACAGTGGACGAACTTCGCCGTCGACTACGTGTACCTGCTTGCCTTCGGGATCATCGCCATCGTCACGTTCGTGGTACTGCTCGTGCTGATCCGGGCCGGTACCCGGGGACCCAAGGGCGTCAGCTCGATACCCTTCGTCGACGCCTTGCTGGCGGGTATCCTGGGCGTCGTCCTGGGAGTGCTGATCATGACCGCCACGTCGGTCATCCTGGCGACCTTCTACGGACCGACCGCTCCGGGGGGAGCGGCCCTCGAAGAGGAGTGGTCCATCCGGGTCTACGCCGTGCTCCAGGACTCGCCCCTGGCTCAGACGCTCATCGGAGGGGTGACACCGGTCATGGAGCTCGCCTTCGGATGGCTCACCCCACAGGTCGTTCGCGACGCGATCGGCTGAGGGACATCGACCATCCCTGCACCGCTCCCCGCCACGTTCTATGCACGCCCCTCGGTCGAGTTGGCACCGGCGCTGTTGGGCCTTCGGCTGGTGCGTGATACGCGGGAGGGCCGAAGCGGCGGGATCATCGTCGAGACCGAGGCGTACGGGGGACCCGCCGACCGGGCCAGCCACGCACGTGCCGGACTCACCCGCCGCACAGCGCCCATGTTCGGTCCGCCGGGGCACGCCTACGTCTACCTGGTGTACGGCCTGCATTCGTGCCTCAATGTGGTGGCGGAGATCGACGGTGTCGCCGGTGCGGTGCTGATCCGGGCCGTGCGACCCGTGGACGGGCTCGAGCTGATGAAAGCGCGGCGTGGCCGGCCGGGCGATCCTGATGCCCGTCTGGCGGCTGGCCCGGCCCGCCTCTGCCAGGCCCTCGGCGTGGACCGTACGCTGGACGGCCATGACCTCACGCGTGGTGCAGGACTGTGGCTCGAGGACCCGGCATCAGGCGAGCGCGAACGGTCTCGCGCCGCCGGCATCGAGGTCGGTCCGCGCATCGGCGTCACCTACGCCGGCGAGGACTGGGCAGAGCGACCGTGGCGCTTCGGGCTGCGAGGGGATGCCTCACTGTCACGGCCCTTCCGGAACTGATGGACGCCAAATCCCAGACCCTCCTGGAGTTCCCGCTCATCAGGGCGCGCCTGGCAGGCCATGCCTCATTCGCGCCGTCCCGGCGTCTCGCCGAGGCCCTCTCACCGTCGAACGACCCGTTCATCGTGGCGCGTGGCCTGGACGAGACCGACCAGGCTCGCGGGCTGCTGTCGGAACGACCTGACGTAGGGGTCGGTGGCGCGCGCGACATCGGACCGGCGCTGGAACGGGCCGCCCGTGGTGGTCGGCTGGAAGCGTCGGAGCTGCTGGACATCACCGCCACGCTCATCGCCGCTGGCCGGCTCCAGGATGCGCTGCGCGACGATCGCCGCCCGCTGCTGCACGGGTTGGCGCGCCGGATCTCGCCGCTGCCGGCGCTGCGCACCCGCCTTGAGCTGAGTCTTGACCCGGCCGGGGAGCTACTGGACAGCGCATCTCCCGCGCTGGGCGGCCTGCGTCGACGGGTACGCATCGCCTACGAACGCATCCGCTCCCGCCTGGAGGACCTCGTCCACCGCAGCGAGATGTCATCGGCGCTTCAGGAGCCCATCGTCACGCTGCGCAACGGCCGCTACGTGGTGCCCGTGCGCGCCGATGCCCGCGGCAAGGTCAAGGGCATCGTCCACGACCAGTCAGGCAGCGGCCAAACGCTCTTCGTGGAGCCGCTGGTGGTGGTGGAACTGGGCAACGTCTGGCGCGAGGCACAGCTCTCGGCTCAGGCAGAGGAGGAGCGCATCCTCGACGAGCTGTCGGCATTGGTGGGCACGCAGGCCGGGCCGTTGCGCGAGACGCTCGAGGCGCTGGCGCATTTCGACCTGTGGGCTGCCAAGGCGCGCCTGGCGGCGGAGATGGACGGCGTTCGCGCCGAGACGGCGCAGCGGCACGAGGTCGATCTAGCGCGGGCCCGTCACCCGGGCCTCACCGGTCGGGTGGTGCCCATCGATCTGCGCCTGGGGCAGGAGTTCACGGCGCTGGTCGTGACGGGACCCAACACCGGGGGCAAGACCGTCTCGCTGCGAACGCTCGGCTTGCTGGCGCTGATGCACCAGGCTGGCCTGCACGTGCCGGCTGCCCCCGGCAGTCGATTACCGGTGTTCCGCGACGTCTTCGCCGACATCGGAGATGAACAATCGGTCGCTCAGTCACTCTCGACGTTCAGCGGCCACCTGCGCTCCATCGTGCGCATCGTGGAGGCGGCCGGTCCGGGCTGCCTGGTGTTGCTCGACGAGCTCGGGGCGGGCACCGACCCGACGGAGGGCTCGGCACTGGCCCAGGCTCTCCTCGATCACTTCATCCGGGCGGGCGCCCTGGTCGCGGCGACGAGCCACTACGCCGAGCTGAAGGTCTACGCGCACGACACGCCGCAGGCCCGCAACGCCTCGGTCGAGTTCGACCTGGAGACACTCTCACCGACGTACCGGCTGAGCATCGGGCTGCCTGGCACCAGCCAGGCCTTCGCCATCGCCGAGCGTCTCGGCCTGAGTGCGGGTCTGGTGGACGATGCCCGCTCCCGCTTGTCACGAGCGCAGCTCGACTTCGAGGCCACGTTGGCGTCCATCAAGGCGTCGGAGACGACCGCCGCCGATGCCCTCTCGCGTGCCGAGGACGCTGAGTTGCGAGCGCGCATGGCCCGCGCGGACGCGGAGCAGGAGCGCCTTCGGGCTCGCCGCGAAAGGCAGGAAGCCGTCGGCGCCGCTCGCGCCGAGGCCGATACCGCGGTGAGCGCCATCCGTGATGAGATCGAGGCTACTCGAGCGCTGCTCGTGCGCGAGACACTCACCGAGACGCGCCTGAACGAGGCTATCCGGCGCCTGGAGGAACGCATCGCCGCGCTGCCGGTGGGTGCAGGCGCCGAGTCGGTCGCGCCAGATGAGCCAGTGGATCCCACAGCGTGGCGACTGGACATGAGGGCGCTCACGCCGGCCGGCATGGAAGGGCGCATCGTGGCCCTCGAAAGTGGCGGACGACGCGCCACGCTGGATGCTGGGTCCATGCGGCTGAATGTCGATGTAGCCGATCTGCGGCCAGCTTCCGAGGTCTACGCCTCCGGTCCGTCGCAGCGAGGGAGCGCCGCCAGCCAGACCAGTCCCGAGCTGGGAGCGCCCGAGCGCCCGGTCAGCGGCCGCCGCGGTGACTTCGGCGCCGAGGAACGTGCCGTCCCGACCATGACCGCCCGCAGTCCCGGGTCCGTTCGTGGCAGCGCTACGCCGCGTTCCGTGGCCAGCAGCCTTGATCTGCGAGGGGCGCGGGTGGAAGAGGCGCTGGAACTGCTGGAGCGCTACATCGACCAGGCCTCGACAGCCGAAGCCGGACGCGTCACGGTCATCCATGGCCACGGGACGGGTGCGCTGCGGGATTCGGTCCGGGAGCACCTCACCAGCCATCCCCTGGTGCGTGAGTGGCGCGCCGGGGAACGCGGCGAGGGCGGCGACGGGGCGACCATCGTCAGCCTCTAAGGGGTGACGGTGCCGTCAGGCATGCGCTCATCGAGCGTAGGGACCGATCGATCCTGGCCCGGAGCTGGTCAAGGGGCGACCGCATGGTCCGGATGATGGAACGACGGCTCTGGCCGAGGCTTCCTCAGGGCGTAAGAGGAAGGGCACTCAGCAGAGCGGATGAGGAGAGCCTCCTGGGCTAACGGACCGGAGGGCGTGTGATCCTCGACAGCTCCGCCCTCGTGGCGATCGCCCTGGATGAGCCCGAGCGCAAGGAGTTCGTGGCGAAGATCAACGCGGCAGAGTCCGTGGCGGTGAACGCGGTGTCCCTGGTCGAGGCGGGCATCGTCCTCTCCTCGCGGATCGGCGAGGATGCCACCGAGGTGCTGGCGATCTGCTCGAGGCGTCGGACGCTGTCGTGATCGACTTCGGCTCCGGCCATTGGCGCGAAGCCGTCTCGGCATGGTGGCGGTTCGGCAAGTCGCGGCATCCCGCGATCCTGAACTTCGGAGACTGCATCGTCTACGCCACTCCGCGCCTGGCAGACGAGCCGCTCCTCGTCAAGGGCGACGACTTCTCCCGTACGGACATCGAGCTCGCCTAGACCATCACGTTCGCGCCCCCGTCAGTAGCTACGGCTCCTCGTCAGGCGGCGTTGGTGTGGGCGTCGGCGGTACGGGCGTCGGCGTGGGTGTCGGAGTCGGCGTGGGTGTCGGAGTCGGAGTCGGGGTCGGCGTTGGTGTGGGCGTCGGCGGTACGGGCGTCGGTGTGGGTGTCGGAGTCGGCGTGGGTGTCGGAGTCGGCGTGAGTGTCGGCGTGGGTGTCGGCGTGGGCTCCGGCGTGGGCTCCGCAGTCGCAGTCGGTTCGGGTGTTGCGCTGGGGCTCGGTTCGGGGGACGGCGACGGCGAGATCGACGGTGTGGGTGACGGCGAGATCGATGGCGACGGGGACAGCGACGGCGGCGAGCTGAGAGACGGGCTGGGGGAGGGTGCCTCATCACATCGAGCCGTGGGCGGAAAGGGCGCGCCCCAGGTCGAACCGTACGGCTGATAGTTCGGATCTAGGAAGTAGGACGTAGAGGTCGGAACGTCAGCGTCCGGACCGCCCCGCACGCCAGGACCGCGGCGCGCGCGTTCGATCCAGCCCTGGACGGCTTCTTGCCAGCGCGGCCGCTCCGACTCGATCTCCTCGAGCTGGAGGAAGCCGCGTACCTCGGGCGTGCCGCCGCACGACTCGTCCCACAGGTAGCTGTCGCCCTCCTCGTCGCGGACCACGTTCAGCCCGACGATGACCTCGTCGAGTGGGGGCACGGTGCCCTCGATGAAGATCTCCGTGACCTGCTCTCGGGAGAAGTCGCTGGGCCGGAAGCCGGTAAAGGCGTCCACCTGTGCCTCTTCCAAGCCGTTCGGTCGGGCAAAGTCGTAGATGGCCCAGTCAGCGGTCGTCTCCTGGAGGACGGCCTGCCACATGGGACCGGCCACATCCAGCGAGAAGATGGGATCCTCAGCGCTGCCTACCTCCGACGCGTCGCTGTTGCCGTTCCAGGCGCCGACCGCCAACGCGTACTCGCCGCGCGCTCGGCCGGCCTCGTCGGGTGGCGCCAGGTAGCCCATCGCAGTGAGGTCCTTGGCGTCGTTGTTGGTACCGGTCTTGAGGGTGGCCGGCCGGTGACGCCCACCCGTGTCCGTGAGCTCCAGGCGACCCCAGATGGGGTTGATCGCCGGGTCGGTATTGCCGGCCAGGATGTCGGTCATGATGTGCGCCGCCTGGGGCGTGATGATGACCTCGCCCTCCGGCCTGGCGCGCACTGGCACCAGCTCCGTGCCGGCCTTGTCGGTGACCGTGCGGATAAGCGTGCGATCGACTCGCCGGCCGCCGTTGGCGATGGTGGCATAGGCGTTGGTCAGGTCCGCCGGGTGCACTTCCAGCGTGCCCAGGGCCATGGTGAGCCCCGCCGTTGGCTCACTTTCCTGGAACTCCATGCCGAAACGCTTGGCCATGTCGAAGGTGTGGGCCTCGCCGGTGATGGCCAGCGCCTTGATGGCCGGGATGTTCAGCGATTGCTGAAGGGCCAGCCGCAGGCGCAGCGGGCCGCGCTCCAGCAGGTCGAAGTTCTTGGGCATGTAGCCGCCACCAAAGTCGGTGGTCACGTCCATCAGCATCGATGAGGCGGTCAGCGTCCGGTCGTTCAGCCCCGTCGAGTAGGTGAAGGGCTTGAAGGCCGAACCAGGCTGGCGCCAGCCGTCGGCCAGCACGTCGAACTGCGGCTGGAACTTGAGGTTGATGCGACGGCTCTCGTAGTAGTCGGCGCTGCCCACGTAGGCCACCACCTCTCCGGTCTGGTAGTCCATGGCCATCATCGCGCCATTGAAGACCTCGTTGTCACGAAGCGCGCGCATCCAGGGCTGCGTTTCCACGCCGATGCGGTCGGCGTACTCCCGGCCGCGATGTGGTGCGATGGCCGCGGCCTTGACCCACTTCTCGGCGCTCTCCTGGAGTTCCATGTCCAACGTGGTCAAGATGCGCAGTCCGCCACGCTCCAGGGCCGGACAGGTGGTCGCCTCGGCACAGAGCTCCGCGGCGAGCTGCTCGCGCACGGCCCAGATGAAGTGCGGCGCCTGCCACGGTGGCAGCTCCTGGTCGACCAGTACGACCTCATCGTCCTGTGCCGCCAGGAAGTCCTCCGTGGAGTACTCGTCGCCGGTCAGGACGCGGCGCGTGGGGTCAACGGCCAAGAGCTGCAACACGAAGTCCCGCCGCCGCACGATGTCCGTGTCCTGCGGCACGATCAGACGGCCGGCGTCGTCCTCTACGGCATTACGTACCAGGTCGTAGTTGGAGGGCGACTGGGGCAGTGCCGCCAGGAGAGCGGCCTCACTGAGCGTCAGCTCCGAGAGCTCCTTGCCGAAGTAGCCCTCTGCGGCGGCGGCGACGCCATACGAGTTGTTGCCGTAGAAGTTCTGGTTGAGGTAGGCCGTCATGATGCGTTCCTTGCCCTCGCGGCCGGGGAAGGCCTGCGTGACGCGGATCGACTGGATGATCTCCTTGATCTTGCGCTCCACCCGGCGGTCCTGGTCCTGCACCAGCTCGCCGGGGAGCAGCCGCTGGCGGACCAGTTGCTGGGTGATGGTGGAGGCGCCGCGGACGTCGCCGGAGATCGTGTCCAGCCCGGCTGCCACGATGCCCAGCGGATCGAAGCCGGTGTTGGTCCAGAACGTCCTGTCCTCGACCCCGGTCGTGGCATCGATGAGGATGGGCGGCAGGTCGTCGAAGGCCACCACCTCCCGCCGTTCACCGGAGCTGAAGCGCGCCAGCTCGGTCTCCCCGTCGCGCGCGTAGACGACCGATTCCTCGACGAACTGGATGGTCTCCAGCTCGCGAGGATCATCGAGGCCTTGGCTGAACGCGGCGAAGACTCCGACCACGCCCACGAAGGCGCCGATGGCCACCGTCGCCATGGCGGCGAACAGGAAGAGTGAGAGGCCGGCGATCACGCGGCGCGGGCCGCTACCCTTGCCTCGGCGGCCGTTGTCCAGGCGGCGCGCCTGCCGACGTGCGAGGCTGGTCTGCATCTCGGCCGGGACTCTAGCATAGGACCCATATGACGACGCCGACCGACCCGACCACCGACACGACCACTGGGCCTGCCGCGGACCCCTCGGCCTTCCTGCGCGAACTCGCCTGGCGCGGGCTCATCGCGGAGGAGAGCCCGGGCCTTGCCGCTCGCCTTGCCCGCGGGCCCATCTCGGGCTACATCGGCTTCGACGCTTCCGCTACGTCGCTGCATGTGGGCCACCTGCTCCAGGTGTTCCTGCTGACGCATCTGCAGCGCGCCGGCGGCCGGCCGGTAGTAGTCATCGGCGGCGCGACCGGCATGATCGGCGACCCGTCGGGCAAGAGCAGCGAGCGCAAGCTCCTGGACGACGCGCAGATCGCTGCTAACGCGGTGGCCATCCGCGGGCAGCTGGAGCGCTTCATCGACTTCTCCCCAGGGCCGACCGAACCACTGGTGGTGGACAACCGCGAGTGGCTGGCGCCCTACTCCATGCTCGACTTCCTGCGCGAGGTCGGCAAGCACTTCACGGTGCCCTACATGCTGGCCAAGGACTCCGTGCAGGCGCGGCTGGGGGCGGGCATGTCCTTCACCGAGTTCTCGTACATGACGTTGCAGGCGGCCGATTTCCTGCACCTCCATCGCGACCGGGGCGTGGACCTCCAGATGGGCGGTGCCGACCAGTGGGGCAACATCACCGCCGGCCTGGAGCTCATCCGGCGTGCCGAGGGGCGCGAGGAAGGAGCCGATCCGCCGGCCTTCGGGCTGTGCAGCCCGCTGCTGCTGACGCGGTCGGGCGTGAAGATGGGCAAGTCGGAGCGCGGCGCGGTGTTTCTGGACCCGACGTTGACGAGCGCCTATGAGTTCTACCAGTACTGGATCGGCGACGAGGACGAGCTGGCCGTGCAGCACATGCGCTGGCTGACGGAGCTGGGGCGCGAGGAGATCGAGGCCATCGCGGCCGAGCAGGCGGCAGCGCCGGGGGAGCGAGCGGCGCAGCGGGCTCTCGCCTTCGACCTGACGTCCCGTATCCACGGCCAGGAGGAGGCCGAGCGGCAGGTGCGGGTGGCGGACGCGGCCTTCTCAGGCGCCCCCATCACCGATCCCGAGGTGCTGGAAGTGCTGCACCGGGAGGTCGGAGGGTTCGTGCTGACCGACGAGGTGCTGGCAGGTGACATGGTCGACCTGGCGCTGGCCAGCAGGCTCTTCGCGTCCAAGGGCGACGCGCGGCGCGCCATCTCGCAAGGTGGGCTGTCCGTCGGCGGTGAGCGAGTGACGTCTGTGGATCAGGCGTTTCCCGAACGAGTGGCGGGGCGCTACCTCCTCGTACGCGCCGGCAAGAAGCGCCTCGCCTTAGGCCGTCGGGCAGAGTAGCCGGTGGTCAGTCGCCGGCGCTGGACTTCATGCCGGCCTCATGCGCCTCCTCGCAAGGAAGCTAGCGAACGTGCCGGAGTCGTAGCTCATCGATGATGGCGGCGGGCGGTACGCTGCGCTCCGCTGCCAGGACCAGCGCGTGGTAGAGCAGGTCCGCCAGTTCGCCTGTCAGGGCGCCCTTCGTCTCGTCGTTGCCCGCGGCGGCGTCGTCCTTGGCAGCGAGCACGACCTCGGTGGCTTCCTCGGCGACCTTGCGAGCCACGCCGTCCACGCCGACTTCCAGCAGTCGCGTCGTGTAGGAGCCGCCCGGGCGGGTGGCGGCGCGATCGGCGATGGTCGACCAAAGTGTCTCCAGCCAGGCGAAGCCCTGGGGCGGCGCGGCGAGCGCGCGCTCGGCCGCCACGTGGTCGAAGCAGGAGCGGGCACCCGTGTGGCAGGTCGGTCCGGCCGGCACAGCGGTAAGCAGGATCGCGTCGCCGTCGCAGTCGAGCTGCGCGCTGACCAGGCGGAGCACGTTGCCGCTGGTCTCGCCCTTGCGCCAGAGTCGATCGCGGGATCGTGAGTGGAAGTGGACCTCGCCCGTGTGCAGGGTCGCCTCCAATGCCTCGCGGTCCTGCCAGGCGAGCATGAGAACATGACCGTCCGCGGCGTCCTGCACGACGGTGGGAACCAGTCCGTCGTGTCCCCAGCGTACGGCATCGCTATCGATTTCCATCAGACGGCGACCGGCGCGAGTCGGACCGGGACGCCCGCCGCCGCCAGTGCCTCCTTGACCGAGGCGATCGAGTGCAGGTCCCGATGGAAGATCGACGCTGCCAGCACTGCGTCAGCGCCACCGTCAGTGATGGCCGCCACCATGTCGCCCGGCGTGCCGGCGCCGCCCGACGCCACGACGGGCACGTCCACGGCAGCGACGACCGTTCGAATGAGCTCCAGGTCGTAGCCGCCGCGGGTGCCGTCCCGGTCGATGGACGTCAACAGCACCTCGCCGGCGCCCAGCTCCACGAGACGCTGCGCCCAAGCCACCGCGTCCAGGCCCGTCGCCTCGCGACCGCCGCGCACCACGACCTCCCAGCCTGGCGGCTCATCGCCCGTCCCCAAACGCGCCCGCGCATCGATCGACGCCACGACGCACTGACGGCCGAATAGACGGGCACATCGCCTGATCAGGGCAGGATCACGGACGGCCGCCGTGTTGACGCCGACCTTGTCCGCTCCCGCGCGCAGGACGGCCTTCATGTCGGCCGCCGAGCGCACGCCGCCGCCCACCGTGAGCGGCACGAAGGCACTGCGCGCGGTGCGCTCCACGATGTCCAGCAGCGTGCCGCGTGCCTCCGGTGCTGCCGTGATGTCCAGGAACACGATCTCATCCGCGCCGGCCTCCGCGTAGCGCGCGGCGAGCGTGGGTGGATCGCCCTCATCAGACAGGTCCACGAAGCGGGTGCCCTTGACCACGCGGCCGTCGGCCACGTCGAGGCAGGGGATCACGCGGCGCAGGAGCATCCGTCAGCTCGTGGCCGCGAGCCGCACCAGGTTGCCGAGGATGCGCAGGCCGTCGATCCCCGACCGCTCAGGGTGGCACTGGATGCCCATCACGCGTCCCGAGGCGACGATGCTCGCGAACCTGCCGCCATGTTCGGTTTCGGCGACGACCGTGTCGCGGTCGTCCGGCACACCCACGAAGGAGTGGACGAAGTAGGCCGGCGCGCCGTCCGCCACGCCATCGAGCAGCGGGTGCTCGCGCACGCGCTCCAGGGAGTTCCAGCCGATGTGCGGCAGGCGCGGAGCGTCCGGCACTCGTTGGACTGATCCGGCCAGCAACCCCAGCATCTCGGCCCCGTCTTCCTCGGAGCGCTCGAAGAGCAACTGGAGACCGAGGCACACACCGAAGTACCAGGCGCCATCGCCCACCGCGTCGGTGATCGCCCGGTCAAGGCCTCCGCGGCGCAGACGTGCCATGGCGGGGCCACTCGCGCCGACGCCCGGCACCACGACCACATCGGCATCGACCAGGTCGGCCGGCCGGCTGGCCTGCCGCACGGTGGCGCCAGCCCGCTCCAGCGCGTGCTGGATACTCACCAGGTTGCCCGCACCGTAGTCGACGACAGCGACCTCGGTCATTCGTCCGACTCCGTGGAAGTGCTCGGCCGGAACTCCAGGGTGCCCTTCGTGGAGGCCACGCCGGTGCGTCGTGGGTCGATCGAGACGGCCCGTCGCAAGGCTCGGGCAAGCGCCTTGAAGCTGGCTTCGGCCATGTGGTGGTCGTTGCGACCGCTGGCGCGCAGATGGAGAGTCGCACCGGCCGTCCGCGCGAGCGACTCGAGGGCGTGCTCCACCAGCTGCGTTGGAAGGGCGCCCACGCGCTCGCCATGGAAGGGCAGGTCCAGCACCGCGTACGGTCGACCCGAGAGATCAAGCACGCAGGTCGCCAGCGACTCGTCCATGGGCACGGACGCCTCACCGAAGCGCTCGATGCCGGCACGATCGCCCAGCGCCCGGCTTAGCGTCTCACCGAGGCTCAGTGCGATGTCCTCCACGGTGTGGTGCTCGTCGATGTGGAGGTCGCCTTCGGCCTCGATCGACAGGTCGAAGAGCGAGTGGTGGGCCAGCGAGGTCAGCAGGTGGTCGTAGAAACCGATGCCCGTGGCGATCGACGCTTGACCAGAGCCGTCCAGCGTGAGTCTCACGCTGATGCGGGTCTCTCGCGTCTCGCGTAGGACCTCGGCCTCACGGGCTGCGCGGTTCACGGCTGCCATCCGTCGATGATCGTCAGCAGCCGCTCGTTCTCCGCGCGGCTGCGTACCGTCAGGCGAAGGTGATCGGCCAGCGGGTGGTCGATCGGGAAGGTGCGCGGCACGATGCCGGCCTCCAGCAAGTGCTCGGCGACAGCCTCCGTGCGCGACCTGTCACCGAGAGGAACGAGCAGGAAGTTGGTCACGCTCGGCGCGGGCGGCCAGCCAGCGGTGGCCAGTCGCGCGGCCAGCCACTCGCGCTCCGAAGCGAGTCGCGTCGCGTTGGCGCGGGCAACCTCAGGGCGGCTCAACGCCATCGCGCCGAGTGTCGCGGAGATGGTCGAGATGCTTCCCGGCGGACGGACGCGTTCCATTCGGGCGATCACGGCGCGCGAGCCCGCCGCGTAGCCCACACGTGCGCCGGCCAGTGCAAAGGCCTTGGAGAGCGTGCGCACCACCAGCAGGTGCGGATACCGGTCGAGCCACGAGACCGCGCTGCCTTCCACGAACTCGGCGTAGGCCTCGTCGATGACCACCAGCGGCCGATCCGGGACGGCCGCTGCGACATCCAAGAGCACGAGCAGCCGGTCGGGGTCCTCGCGGGCTCCGGTCGGATTGTTCGGATCGCACAGCCACACCACCGAGGCCCCAGCCAGGAGGGGCAGGAGCGCCCCCAGGTCGAGCCCGTACCCACCGTCGGGTCCGAGTCGCGGTATCCGCTTGACCCGTGCCTCGCGCTGGCCGCTTACCACGCCGTACATGCCGTAGGTCGGTGTCGGCACCAGGGCCGTGGCGCCTTCGCCCAACCAGGCCTTGGCCACCATGTCGATGATCTCATCCGCGCCCGCGCCAACCACGATGCGGTCGGGTGCGATGCCGAGATACGCCGCAGCCGCGGCCGTCAGATCAGCGTAGCTGCTATCCGGGTACTCATTGAGCGGCGGATCGAAGTCGTCGCGCAACATCGCGGCGGCCCAGTCCGGCGGCGCCGGCGAGGTATTCGTATCGAAGCGCAGGATGTCCTCGGGGCGCAGTCCGTAGCGCTCCGCGATGGCGCGGTTGGACGGTTCCCAGGTGTAGACCTGCGAGGCGCCCGAGGCTGCCACGTCCGTCACCGGGTTCCCTCGTCCGACTCGAAGCGGATCTCGAGCGCCCGACGGTGTGCCGAAAGTCCTTCTGCCTCGGCCACCGTGGCCACCGTGTCACGCACCGACGCAAGGCCTTCCCGGGTCACGCGCTGGACCTGCAGCCACTTGCCGAACGCCTCGACACCGAGCGCCCCGTACGAGCGTGCCAAGCGGCCGGTGGGTAACACATGGTTGGAGCCGGTGGCGTAGTCGCCCGCGGACTCGGGCGCGTACGCCCCCAGGAAAAGCGAGCCGGCGTGGCGGATGGTGGCTTGCGCAGCGTCGAGGTCTTGAACCACCACGGACAGGTGTTCCGGCGCGTACTCGTTCACGAGATCAAAGGCCTCCTCCAGCGTATCGGTCACGACGATGAGCCCGGCACTTGCCAGGGACGCTTGCAACTCGGCCTGGCGGGGGAGGGACGGCAACTGGCGTGTGATGGCCTCGGTCACTCGATCGGCCAAGCGTGCTGAGGTGGTGACCAGGATGGCCGGTGAGTCAGGCCCGTGCTCGGCCTGGCTCAGCAAGTCGGCCGCCACGTGGGCCGGGTCGGCCGAATCGTCGGCCACCACCATCACCTCCGAAGGACCGGCGGGCATGTCGATGGCGACCCGACCGAAGACCTCCAGCTTGGCCGCCGTGACCCAGGCGTTGCCGGGGCCGACGATCTTGTCGACCGCCCGGACGCTCTCCGTGCCATAAGCCAGTGCCGCGATGGCCTGCGCACCCCCGGCGATCACGAACTCGTCGACCTCCATCAGGCCGGCCGCGCCCAACAGGGCAGGGGACAGGGTGCCGTCACGCCCTGTCGGGCTGGCCACGACGAATTCGCCGACGCCAGCCAGGCGAGCCGGGATGGCGCTCATAAGCAGCGAGGAGGGATAGGCGGCGGTGCCGCCGGGCACGTAGGCTGCCACTCGATCCAGCGGCCGCCAGACTCGACCGACCAGGATGCCTGGCGCTACGTCGACCCACTGCTCGGGCGGCGGCACCTGCGCGGCGTGGAAGCGCTCGATGTTGCGGGCCATGTGGCTCAGCGCGTCTCGAAGCCCGGCGGGGAGTGCGTCGCGGGCAGCTCGGAGCGTCGCACGGTCGAGCGTCAAAGGCGCGGGGCCCTGGGCATCAGCAGGCAGCCCGCCACCAAAGCGCTGGTTGGCGTCGCGGAGTGCCTCGTCGCCGCCGCGCGCGACGCCCTCCATGATGGTGCGAACCGCCTCACGCACCTCCGGCGTGGAGGTCATGCTGCGCTCGACGATGGTCGTTCGTGCGGCCGCATCCAGTTCACCGAGGCGGACTCGCCGCAGGGAAGCGGGAGCGAGCGGTCGTGGCTGTGCAGTGGTCACGGCACCAGCTTCTCCACGGGCAGGACCAGGATCCCCGATGCACCAGCGCCGCGCAGGCGCGGCAGCAATCCCCAGACTTCGTCGGTGGCGACCACAGCGTGCACTGCCACCATGCGCTCGTCGGCGAGGGGGATGATGCTGGGCGATGCCAGGCCCGGCAGCAGCGCCTCGATCCGCTCGAGCGCCTCGCGTGGCGCGTTCATCATCAGGTACTTGCGGCGCCGGCCGGCCACCACCGAGCGGACCATCGTCACAAGGTCATCGACGGCCTCGGCATGCCCGTTCGACGGACGGGGGCCCGACACCAGGATGGCCTCGCTCGCGAGCAGGACGCCCACCGAGCGCAGGCCGTTCATGACCAGCGTCGAGCCGGTCGAGACGAGATCCACGATGCCGTCGGCCAGACCCATCCGCGGCGCTACCTCGACCGCTCCGCTGATGGACACGACCTCCACCGAGATCCGGCGCTCTTCGAAGAAGCGGCGGGTCGTCTCTGGGTGGCTGGTGGCGAGGCGCATGCCGGCGAGGTCGGTCAGTTCGGTCGCGCTCGAATCGCTGGGTACGGCCCCCTCCAGGCGGCATCGGCCATAACCGAGCTCGAGCATGATGGGCAGCTCGGCTCCGGCTTCCACCAGCAGGTTCGTACCCGTGATGCCCAGGTCCGCCACCCCGTCGCCCACGAACTCGATGACGTCCTCCGTACGAACGAACAGGATGTCCAACGGGAAGTTGTCGGCGTGGGCGACCAGCGCGCGCGCGGTGGACTCGAATGACAGGCCGGAGTCGCGCAGTAGCGACGTCGTCGGCTCCAGCATGCGCCCCTTGTTAGGCACCGCCAGACGAAGGCGGGAGGGATCGAGGGGCAGCGTCATCGGTCGCCCGCCGGGGCAGCCGAGGCGGCGCTGGTAGTCCCTCGCTCGCGTGCCGCCACGCCCTGGCCGCGATCGAGCGCGTCGCGATAGCCCCCGGTCCCGTGCCTGAGCCATTGGGCGATGCGCGTGATGGTCGCCGTGCTGGCCCCGGTCTCACGCGAGATCTCGGCGTAGTGCCGGCCTCGATCGAGGAGTTGCACGACTTCCCAGCGCTGGGCCATGTCCTGCAGTTCTCGCAAAGTGCAAAGATCGCGCATGAAGACAGCAGCGGCCTCGCGATCGGGGAGCGCGGCGATGGCATCAAGCAGGTCATCTGTCGTAGGCGAGCGCCATTCGCCGGTCATCCAGCGGCCTCCGCCACACCATGCGAGTGTATTAGCATGCTAATACGGTAGAGTGCTCACATGGTAGATGTCAAGAGCGGGATACGTGTATGGAGCTGATCCCCGCCATCGACCTTCGGGACGGGATGGTCGTGCGGCTTCGGCAGGGAGACTTCGAACGGGAGTCCGTCCACGGACTCGATCCCGTGGCCGTCGCCCAGCGCTGGGCAGGGGAGGGTGCTTCCCGCCTGCACCTGGTCGATCTTGACGGGGCGCGAGCGGGCCAGCCGGTCCAGGCCGCTCTGGTGGAACGGATCGTCTCGTCGGTATCCATCCCATGCCAGGTCGGCGGGGGGATCCGGAGCCTGGACGACGCTCGACGGATGCTCCTCCTCGGCGCCGATCGAGTGATCCTCGGTACGGCTCTTCTTCGCGACGTCCAGCTAGGCCGCGAGCTCGTAGGAGAGCATGGCGCCCAACGCATCGTGGCAGCCGTCGATGTGCGTGGCGACGTGGCTGTCGGTTCGGCCTGGGCGACCGGCGCGGACGGGGTCGACCACAGGGCCGTCATCGAGGGACTCAGCGCCGGGGGCCTCGAGTGGTTCGCGGTGACCTCCGTCGAACGGGACGGGATGCTGAGCGGTCCCGACCTCGAGACCCTCGGCGCGCTTCGAGAAGCATTCCCAGCCGCTCGCCTCATCGCGTCGGGCGGCATCTCCAGGCTGGCTGACCTGTGCGCGCTGACTGATGCAGGGATGGCAGCCGCCATCCTGGGCCGGTCGCTCTACGACGGTCAGATCGATCTGACCGAGGCGCTCGCCGCGATGCGACCGACATCCCGGCGATCTTCGCCAGATATCACGGGGGGTGATGGTGATCAGGATCCTGCCGGTTTCAGCCGGGGTCGCGTGCTGTGATGGCGCGGATCCACGCTCGTCGGTACGTCCTCGGCGCCAGCCGTCGGCGTCAGAGACGCAGGGATCGCTGCCCCAAGCCACTTACCATCATCCCGGGTGATGGGTGACGGAAAAAGGCGGCCCGATGGCGACTTACCATCATCCCGGGTGATGGGTGACGGAAGTCGGGCTCGAGCTCCCGAGACATCCCGGCCCGCTGAGCACCCACGGCTCCATCCTCAGTGGCCGCCGCTCGCCTCCAGGTCCCTCTGATGCTGCTCGATGATCTTCGCCGACACGTGTGAAGGCACCTCCTCATACGTGTCCAAGGTTGCGCTGAACCGGCCGCGTCCGCCGGTGATGGAGCGCAACTCCGTGGCATAGGTGAAAAGCTCCGACTGGGGCACGTGGGCACGCACGACCTGGAAACCACCCTCCACGTCGAGTCCCATGACCCGTCCGCGGCGCGTGGCCAGGTCGCGGTTGACGTCGCCCATGTGCTCCTCGGGAACGCGCACTTCCACGCTCATCATCGGCTCCAGAAGTGCCGGCTCGGCGTCGTGGATGCCCTTGCGCATGGCCTGCGCGGCGGCCTGCCGGAATGAGATCTCATCCGAATCGACCGCGTGGAATGAGCCGTCGTAAAGCGTCGCCTTCAGGTCCACCACGGGGTAGCCCGCCAGCGGTCCCTTCTCGGCCACGTCACGCACGCCCTTCTCTACTCCCGCGAAGAACTGCCGCGGCACCACTCCGCCGACGACCCGCTCGTCGAAGGCGATGCCGCCGCCGGGGTTGGGCTCGATCTCGATCCAGACATGCCCGAACTGACCGCGCCCACCGGTCTGCTTCTTGTGCCGGCCCTCCACCTTGGTGTGGCCACGGACGGTCTCGCGATACGCCACGCGCGGCTCGCGCGTCACCACGGATGTGCCGAACTTGCGCTTCAACCGTTCGCAGCTCACGGCCGTCTGATTCTCACCCTGGGTCCAGAGCAGCTGCTCGCCGGTGGCCGTCGACCGCTCGACGCGCACGGTGGGGTCCTCCTCCACCAGCCGGGCCAGCGCCGTGCTCAGCTTGTCCAGGTCGGCCTTGGAGGCGGGCTCGATGGCCACCGGCAGGGTGGGCTCGGGGAAGTCGAAGCCAGGCAGCGTCAGCGGATGGTGGCGGTGCGACAGGGTGTCACCGGTCACCGTGTGCAAGAGCTTGGCCACGGCTCCGATCTCACCGGCCCCGATCGAACCGACCGGCTCATGCTCCTTCCCACGCACGCGCAGCACTTGACCGATGCGCTCGTCCTCGCCGCGTGCCGCGTTCCAGACATGGTCGTGCGAGGAGATGCGCCCGGAGTGGACGCGAAAGAAGGTGAGGCGTCCCACGAACGGGTCAGCCGTCGTCTTGAAGACCTGGGCTAGTAATGGACCCTCCGGATCGGGCGCCACCTCGACGCGGCCCCCTATGCCGTCCGCAGCCGCGGCGGGCGGTTCCTCGCCGGGCGACGGCAGGTACCTGACGATGGCGTCGAGCAGCCCCTCGATGCCGATGTCCGTGGCCGCTGACGAGAGCAGGACGGGCGCCAGCACGCTCTCGCGCACCCCGGTGTGGAGACACGCTTCCAGCTCAGCGTCGCTGATCTCCTGCCCCTCGAGGTACTTGGTCAGCACGTCGTCGTCAGCGTCAGCGGCGGCCTCCAGAAGCTGGTCCCGGCGACGCGCAACCTCCTCCGCCATCTCATCCGGCACGGGCACCTCCTGGCGCGACCCGTTCTCGAAGACGTACGCGCGGCGGTGCACCAGGTCGACATAGCCCCGGAACGAGTCGCCCGCACCGATGGCGATCTCCAGCGGCGCGATCTTGATCCCGAAGGCAGCCCGCAGTGCGTCCAACGCGGCGTTGGGGTCAGCGTTCTCGCGGTCGCAGCGCGTGAGCACGAAGAGTGCCGCGGTGTTCGTCTGACGGCCCAGCGCGATGGCCTGCTCCGTGCCGGGCTCCACGCCACCAGAGGCATCCATGGTCAGTAGCGCCCCGTCCGCCGCGGCGAAACCCTCGATCATCTCGCCCACGAAATCGGCGTAGCCCGGCGTATCGATGAGGTTGATCCGGTGACCGTCGCTCTCCATACCGGAGACCGCCAACGACAGCGAGAGCTTGCGCTTGTGCTCCTCCGGCTCGTGGTCCAGGCTGGCCGTCCCATCGTCGACGCGTCCCAGTCGAGAGATGGCACCCGCCTTGAAGAGCAGGTGCTCGGCCAGTGTCGTCTTGCCGGAACCGGCGTGGCCGGCCAGGACGACGTTGCGCAGACGCGAGAGCTGGTCGGTCGACATGCGACGCGGGCACCTCCGGAGGAGTCTGGGCTGGACAGCCATCATATAGAATCGGCGGCGATGTCCGGGCATTCCAAGTGGTCTTCCATCAAGCGCCAGAAGGGCGTCAACGATGTCAAGCGCGGCGCCATCTTCACCAAGATCGGCCGCGAGATCGGCATGGCGGCGCGGGCGGGCGGTGGTGACCCCGACGCGAACTACAAGTTGCGTCTGGCGGTGGACAAGGCGCGCGCGGTCAACATGCCCGCCGACACCATCAAGCGGGCCATCGACAAGGCGGTCGGCAGCGGCGAGGCGGAACAGTACGAGGAGATCATCTACGAGGGTTACGGCCCCGGCGGTGTGGCCATCCTCGTCGAGGCGGCCACGGACAACAAGAATCGCACGGCGGCCGAGGTGCGCTCTATCTTCAGCAAGGCTGGCGGGCAGCTGGCCGGAGCCGGTGCCGTGGCCTGGCAGTTCGAGACGCGCGGCATCGTCTACATCACCCGCGACGGACAGGACCCGGACGACATCGCCCTGGCCGCCATCGATGCCGGAGCGGACGACGTGGACACCGAAGGCGATCCCCTGGAGATCGTCACGGAGCCTGGCAACCTGGAGGCGGTGCGCACCGCCCTGGAAGGGACCGGCGTGACCATCGAGTCGGCCGAGGTGGCCATGCAGCCCAAGAGCACGATCGAGGTCGAGGTCTCGGCGGCGCGCCAGAACCTGCGGCTCATCGAGAACCTGGAGGATCTGGACGATGTCCAGCGCGTTACGGCCAACTTCGACATCCCCGATGAGGTCATGGCCGAGGTCGCACTGGCGCGATGAGCAGCCGGCCGGTCCGGTGAGGGTCCTGGGCATCGACCCGGGAACGGCACGGACCGGCTACGGCATCGTGGAGCGGGATGGCAATGCGCTCAAGGTGGTCGACTACGGCTGCCTCGAGACCCTTTCCTCGTCGCCGCCCGCCGAACGATTGCTGTCCATCCACCGGGGCGTGCTGCATCTCATCGAGCTGTACCGCCCCGAGATGGTCGGCGTAGAGCGGCTCTTCTTCAACCGCAACGTGCAGACGGCCTTCGCCGTGGGCCAGGCACGCGGCGTGGTCCTGCTGGCGGCTGCCACGCACGGCCTGTCCGTATCGGAGTACGGACCCCACGAGGTGAAGATCGCCGTGACGGGCTACGGGCGTGCCGACAAGGTCCAGGTGCAGCGCATGGTCCAGGCATTGCTGGGCCTGGCCGAGCTGCCGCGCCCCGATGATGCCGCCGACGCGCTGGCCGTGGCCATCTGCCTTGCTCATGGACTCCGACCCGCGGCCTGAGGAGCACTCAGCTCGTCGGCCCGACCTGAACGCTTCCGTCCGCAGCGACGCTCACGAGATCGCCATCCCGGACCTGCTGCCACACATCACCGATGACCACGATGGGACAGTCCGCCAAGCCAAGCTCCCGCGCGACAAGGGCGCCGAGCAGCAGGATGCCGTCAGGTTCGCCCAGCAGGATGGCCAACGGCCCGGTGCCGGCACCCAGGCCCTCGGCCAGGACGGTGCTCGATGAGCTCGAGCCGCGGCCGTGGGGCATCACCAAGATGCGGCCGGCCACCCGCTGTCCTTGAGCCGGGTGATGCCCGTCGATGATCAGCCCGGTGGCAGGCTCCACGCCACCCCAGAAGGAGAGCGGCTCGCGCAGGACGAGGGCTATGCCGCTTGCTACTCCTGCCAGGAGTGGCCGCCCCTCAGACGTCCAGCCAGCCAAAGTCACGGATGACCCTCCCCGCTGCGGCGGACCTGACGCAGTCCTCCATCGTCCCGAAGACGGTCGAGATGCCCAGGTTGCCCGGCGCGTACCAGGCCCACTTGGCCGAGTCGGTCATGACCAGCGTCTCCTCGGGGCCCAGGACCGGCGTGATGTAGGTGCAGGTATCGACCACCAGCCGGATGCCCGCCGCTCGGTAAACCGCGAGCCAGCCTTGTGCCTCCACTTCTCGGAGCACGTCGCGGCCGGTCGAGACGTAGAAGGTCACGTCGTGGTGGATGCGCGTCGCGGCGAGCATCGGCGTCAGCCGTTCGAAGCCGGCCAGCGATAGGTGGGGCGTCCCGACGCTCACCGCTCGCAGGGCACCGCTCACGTCGGCGCCGGTCAGCTCCGCGGCGGCGTCACGCAGGTCGGCCGGCCCGATATCGATCGTCCGCAGCGGCGGCCGGCCGCCCAACGCATCCCGCCTGGTGGGCGCCTCCGGCGTAGTACCCACGACGTGGATGAGCGCCACGGACCCCGACGACGCAGCCCCGGCACCGAGCGCCTTCAGATGATCCTCAGGCACGCCTTCGCGTGCACCGACGATGACGGGCACGTCGTTGCCCGTCGTGGCCCCGACGACGTGACCCAGCAGCGCCCAGAACGCCTCCTGCTCGGATCCCCGCTCACCGAAACCGGAAAGGCGGAAGACCACGCTACCTAGCCGATTCTCGTCCAGATGCAGCCCCGCCGCCGGCACGCGCCCCGTGATAGCGGCACAGATGTCCATGAAGTCGCCATAGCGGTCCGTGCGTGCTCCCAAGACCGTATTGGCGAAGACGATGGCGTTCGACTCGGCCCAGCAGACGTGCTCACCGAAGGCCGGTCGGTCGGGCAGCTGGTAGGGCGCGCAGGTCCAGGTCGGCTGGCAGCCCATCGACTCGTAGGCGGCCATCTGGCGCCGCGCCTCCGACCGGGCTGGCTCGGCGAGGCGGACGCGGTCCGGGTGCAGCAGATCGAGGGCCGAGACATTGAGCGTGGTCGGGACCCTCACCTGCGCCTCGTCGGCCGCCAGCCGCTCCGCGAAACTCAGCCCGACCGGGCCGTGGTAGAGGCAGCCATCGATGTGCGCGCCGGTGATGTCGATGAGCCGCTCCGCGCCCGCTGCTTCGGCCATGGCTATAACGATGCGCATCGCCAGCGCGGTCGCGGGGCCAAGTTCCCCGGCCAGCATCTCCCGGTCGCGATCGTCGAGTCGAAGGCCCACGGGCCAGATGATGGCACCGCGGCCCGGTGCGGAGTGGCTAACATCGGGTCGTGATCGCCTCGCTGCAGGGCTCCGTCGCCGCCGTCAACACCGATTCGCTGGTCCTCGAGGTCGCCGGGGTCGGCTATCGGGTGTTCTGCGGTCCGCCCACATTGGCGGCGGCCCGCCCCGGGTCGACCCTCAAGTTGCACACGCATCACCTGGTCCGCGAGGACCTCCAGGCGCTTTATGGCTTCCGTGATCCCCAGGAGCTCGGATTCTTCATGTTGCTGACCACGGTCACTGGCGTGGGGCCGAAGGTCGCGCTGGCCATCGTCGCTTCGCGGCCCGTGACGGATCTGCAGCTGGCCATCCTGCAAGGCGATGAAGCGGTCCTCACGGCGGTCAGCGGCGTCGGTAAACGGCTGGCAGCGCGCGTCGTGCTGGAACTCAAGGAGAAGGTGGCCGCCGCGGGCGGCGGGGTCGGTAGCGCAGGAGGAGCGACCGGGCCAGCCGCCTCGGAGTCCGAGGTCGTGGCCGCGCTACAAGCCCTCGGCTACAGCGCGGGCGAGGCGCGCGAGGCGGGCAGGGGAGCGGTCGCGGCGCTGCCCCCCGGCACCTCCCTGGAGGATCGCGTGAAGGCTGCGCTCCGCTCGCTCCGCCGCGAGTGACCATTGGCCCGGACCCGGTAGAACACCCGTTCGAAAGCGCGTCCGCTCTGATAGACTCGGCCTCCATGGAAGAGGGTGCGAGCGTGGTCACGCCGGAACCCCTCGACGTGGCCGAGGCCACGGTCGAGACGAGCCTGCGACCCCGGCGCCTGACGGAGTACATCGGCCAGTCCAGCGTCAAGCAGAACCTCCAGATCCTGCTCACGGCCGCCGCGCAGCGGGGAGAAGCCGCCGACCACGTCCTGCTGTACGGGCCGCCCGGCCTGGGCAAGACCACGCTGGCTAACATCGTGGCCCGCGAGCTCGGCGTGAACATCCACACGACGTCCGGCCCGGCCATCGAGCGGCCCGGTGACCTGGCCGCCATCCTCACCAACCTGGAAGAGCGCGATGTCCTCTTCATCGATGAGATCCACCGCCTCAATCACTCGGTGGAAGAGATCCTCTACCCGGCAATGGAGGACTTCGGCATCGACGTGATGATCGGCCGGGGCCCCAGCGCTCGCAGCCTGCGGCTCTCGCTCAAGGCGTTCACCGTGGTCGGTGCCACGACGCGCGCCGGCCGCATCAGCTCCCCGCTGCGTGACCGCTTCGGCGCCGTGTACCGCCTGGACTACTACGACCCCAGCGAGCTGGCTACCATCATCGAACGCTCGGCGGGCATCCTGGGCGTGGCCATCGAGCCGGACGCGGTGACGACCCTCGCGCGGCGGGGGAGGGGCACGCCGCGTGTCGTCAACCGCCTGCTCCGGCGCGTCAGGGATCACGCTGAGGTGACAGGTGACGGGCGCATCACGGCCTCCCAGGCGGAGGCGGCCATGACCGCCATGGACATCGACCACGAGGGCCTCGATACCACGGACCGCCGCCTCCTGGCGGCCATCGTCCAAAAGTTCGGCTCTGGTCCGGTGGGTGGCGCGGCCCTGGCGGCGGTCATCGGCGAAGAGGTCGAGACCATCGAGGACGTGTACGAGCCCTTCCTGCTGCAGCTCGGCTTCCTGGATCGCACTCCGCAGGGCCGCGTTGCCACGGAGCGGGCGCGCGACCACCTGCGCGGCGTGGGCTACGACGTGCCCGCGCCCCGGCGTGCTGAGCGCGTCGATGCTGGACTGTGGGACGGCATCACCAACGAAGGACGTAGCGAGTCGGAGACGCCCGCATGACGGTCGCGGAACCGGCCAGCCGGCCGTCGACCGAAGGCCTGGCCGTCGCCACGCAGGGGCTGGTCAAGCGCTACGGGCAGCGCGCGGCCGTGGCTGGCCTTGACCTGCACGTGCCGCGCGGCATGGTCTACGGCTTCCTGGGCCCCAACGGGTCGGGCAAGACCACGACGTTGCGTCTGCTGGTGGGCATGGCCCGACCGGACGCCGGCTCCATCGAGTTGCTGGGCGAGCCCTACTCCTGGCGCGATCGCCGTCGACTCTTCCGGGTGGGCGCACTCATCGAGCAGCCCTCCTTCTCTCCCTCCCTGTCGGGCCGCGACAACCTGCGCGTGTTCGGTGCGGCGGGTCCGCCCACGCCCCGGCACCGCGCCGCGGAGGTCCTCGGCTTCGTCGGGTTGAGCGACCGGGCACGTGACAAGGTCAAGACCTACTCGCTGGGGATGAAGCAACGGCTGGGCATCGCGGCGGCGTTGCTGTCCGATCCGGAGCTGCTGCTGCTCGATGAGCCGGCCAACGGCCTGGATCCCGGCGGTATCGTGGCCATGCGCGAGCTGCTGCGCTTCCTGACGTCACAGGGCAAGACCGTGCTGGTCTCCAGCCACATCCTGCCCGAGATGGAGCAGATGGCCGACGTGGTGGGCATCATCGCCGCCGGCCGCCTGGTGCGCGAGGGTCCCTTGGCCAGCATCCTGGATCAGGGCACCAGCGTCCGCGTCCGGGTGCTCGAGTCGGACGTGGGTCGAGCGCTGGCGATCCTCGCGGCTCTGTCGCCGAGCGTGGAGCAGACGGCTGCCGGCGGCTCCGAAGGTCCGCGCTGGGTCTCGATGCGGGTGGCGCCGGATCAGGCGTCGGAGGTCAACCGGGCGCTCGCCCAGGGCGGTGTCTTCGCCAGTGGCCTGGAAACGGGCAACGACCTGGAGACGGTCTTCCTGTCGCTGACCGGTCCGGGGACATCCGATGATGGCCAGCCGGGGCCGCCACCCGGCTGGGGCCAGCCCGGCAGGCAGGCAGGCTGATGCGACTCCTTGCTGCTGAGATCCTGAAGCTGCGCCGTCGCTGGGCCTCCTACTTGGTGCTGGCGATACTCATCGGCCTCATGGCGCTGATCTACCTGCTGGTCGGTTCGACGGCAGGTTCCGATCCGACGGGCGCCTCGACCGTGCTGCGCTTTCCGAACTCCTACGGCTTCATCAACCAGTTCGTCTTCGGCCTGGGCAGCCTGCTCGCCGTGGCCTACGCCGCGGCCATCGGTGGTTCCGACTGGAATTGGGGCGTCTTCCGGGTCATCGTGGCTCGCGGTGAAAGCCGCAGTCGCTATGTGATCATCAAGTTCGTCGCCGTGGCCATCTTCCTGGTCATCGGGATACTCATCGCCTACGCGGCGGGCATCGCCCTCACCCTGCTGGCGGCGACCATGAGCGGGGTGTCGGTGGGCGGCCCACTCTCTGGTGGGGGAGGGGAGGACCTGGCGCGCTCGATCGGATTCGGTTCGCTGGTGGTGACCGAGCGTGCCGCGCTCGGTTTCGCGGTGGCGATGCTCCTGCGCAGCCAGCTGGCCGGCGTGGTGACAGGCATCGTGCTCTTCATCGGCGAGCAGATCCTGGCCACCGTCATCCTCTTCACGACGCTGTCCAGCAGCGGAACGGGCTTCGGTGAGGGCCTGCAGCCGATCGGCCCAGAGTGGTTCCAGTTCCTGCCCTTCAGCATCGGCGACAGCGTGCTGTCCCAGGCGCCCAGCATCGGTGGCGGGCCAGAGACCCTGCTGCTGAACCCGGTGCCGCTGGAGCTCGGGATCGCGGTGACCGTGATGTACCTGCTCGGATCGCTGGCCATCGGCGCGCTGAGCGCGGAACGGACGCAGATCAGCGGGTGAGCGTCATCGCACCCCCGGATGCTGTGCCGGTCCCGACCCGCTCGGGTCCGACCAGCTTCGAGATCGTGGCCACTTCGACGCCGGCGGTCGCTTCGCGCGCCCGTCTGGGCCGCCTCGTCACGCCGCATGGAGTGGTCGAGACCCCGCAGTTCATGCCCGTCGGAACCAACGCCACGGTCAAGGCACTCGATCCGGACGACCTGCGGGAGGCTGGCGCGACGATCATCCTGGCCAACACGTACCACCTTGCCCTGCGACCCGGGCACGAGCGCATCGCGAGACTGGGTGGGCTGCACCGCTTCATGGCCTGGGACCGCAACATCCTGACCGACTCGGGCGGCTACCAGGTGGTCAGCCTGGGCGACCGCCTGACCATCGACGATGACGGCGTGACCTTCCGCTCGCACCTGGACGGCTCACCGCAGCGCTTCACGCCGGAGTTCTCCATCGCGGTCCAGGAAGCGCTGGGCGCCGACATCGCGGTCTGCTTCGACCAACCGGTGCCGCCCCATGCCTCATCACGCGCCCTTGTCGCTGAGGCCATGCAGCGCACGCACCGCTGGGCGGAACGCTGCCTGGAGGCCCACGCTCGCCCGGATCAGGCCCTCTTCGGCATCATCCAGGGCGGCCTGGAGCCCGATCTCCGGGCGGAGTCGACCGAGTTCATGCGAGCGCTGCCCTTCGACGGGCTGTGTATCGGTGGGCTGGCTGGTGACGAGACAGCGGCTCAGCGCCGGGCGGCACTGGACATCGTGGTCGATCGGCTCGCCGACGATCCCCGGCCACGCTATCTGATGGGTCTCGGCTCGCCGTTGGACCTGCTCGATGCCGTGGACGCGGGTGTCGATGTGTTCGATTCGGTGTTGCCCGCGAGGGTCGCCCGGAACGGCACGTTGTGGGTCCCGGGAGGAAGGCTCAACCTGCGTAATGCACGCTTCCTGGATGATCCCTCGCCGGTCCTGGAGGGCTGTCCCTGTCGCCTGTGCCGCACCTTCTCCCGCGCCTACCTGGCCCATCTCTTCCGAGCCGATGAGCTGCTGGCATACCGCCTGGCGACTTGTCACAACCTGACCTTCACCCTAGACTTCATGGCACGGATCCGGTCGGCGTTGGCCGCCGGGACGTTCCCCCGACTGCGACGCGAGCTCCAGGCTCATGCGGCGTCGACCGACGCTGCCGGAGAGCCGGCGTGACACGCAAGCTGGCGCGAAGTCGTGGTGAAGTCGTGGTAGAGACGCGTCGCCGATACTCGGTGACGCCATGTGGAGGCGCCAAGAGCCATGGCAGGCAGAGTCCCCGCCCGCCGCGAAACGAAGAAGAAGCCGAAGGCCGCGAGCGCCAAGCCCAAGCTCGAATCCCTGCTCGACTCTCCCCCCCAATCGGTGGAGATCATCAAGCCGAAGCGCAAGCCGCGGCACGAGGTCGACGAGGGATCGGGCGAAGGATAGGCGTCTCAGCCGGTCCTCGGTCGTAGCCTCGAAGGAGGACCAGGCATGACCATCACAGGGGCCGGGCGGACCGGCACGGATCGCAACGGCGCGGATCGGACGGAACGGGCCAGCGGAGAGCGCAGCAAGGCGGTCGACGCGGCCATCCTCTCGATCGAGAAGCAGTTCGGGCTTGGTTCGATAATGAAGCTGGGCTCGTCCGAGCGGCAGCAGGTCGAGGCCATCTCGACGGGCGCCATCGCACTGGACCTCGCGCTGGGTGTGGGAGGCCTGCCGCGTGGCCGTATCACGGAGATCTTCGGCCCCGAATCGTCGGGCAAGACGACGCTCTGCCAGCACGTCCTGGCCGAGGCTCAGAAGAAGGGCGGCACGGTCGCCTTCATCGATGTGGAGCACGCGCTGGACCCGACCTACGCGCGGGCCTGCGGCGTCAATGTGGATGAACTCTTGGTCAGCCAGCCGGACACCGGCGAGCAGGCCCTGGAGATCACCGAGACCCTCATCCGATCGGGCGGCGTGGACTGCGTGGTCCTCGACTCGGTGGCGGCGCTGGTGCCACGCGCTGAGATCGAAGGCGAGATGGGCGACTCCTTCATGGGCATCCAGGCGCGCCTCATGAGCCAGGCCCTGCGCAAGCTGACCGGGGCCGTGAGCCGCTCCAACACGGCACTCGTGTTCACCAACCAGTTGCGCGAGAAGATCGGCGTGATGTTCGGCAACCCAGAGACCACGCCTGGCGGTCGCGCCCTCAAGTTCTACGCCAGCGTCCGCCTCGACATTCGGCGCATCGAGACGCTCAAGTCGGGCACCGACTCGATCGGCAGCCGCGTCCGGGTGAAGGTCGTCAAGAATAAGGTCGCGGCACCATTCCGCCAGGCCGAGTTCGACGTGATGTACGGCGAGGGCATCTCCAAGGAAGGTGGCCTGCTGGATGTCGGCGTCGCCTCGGACGTGGTGACCAAGACCGGCGCCTGGTTCACCTACGGTGATGTGCGGCTGGGGCAGGGTCGTGAGCAGGCCAAGGAGTTCCTGCGCCAGAACCGCGACGTGACCCAGCAGCTCGAGACCGAGATCCGCGGCAAGGTAGCCACCATCGAGGTCCCCGTCGAGGGCATCTCCGAAGCGGAGTGACCATCCGCCCGGGACGGCCGTCGAGCGCGATGCGGCGCGCCCGGTACGACGCGCTGTACGACGAGGTCGCCGCGATCCTGGAGCGTCACGATCCGATGGGCCTCGCTCCCGACGAGATCGATCCCGAGTTGGGTCCGTTCGACGAGTACGACCCCGAAGCGACTGTCATCGTGACCGGCCTGGGAGGAGCCGCCTCTCCTCAGGATGTCATGCGGATCGTGCACGAGGTCTTCGCGGAGTGGTTCGGGGAGGAGCCTCCCGGCCTCGACACCGTGGCCATGGAGGTCTGGGCGCTCATCGAGCCGTCTCGCCGTGCCTCGTAGGTATGTCGATCCGGCCGAGCGGCGGGCCCGCAGGGCCGAGGTGGACGACCCCGAGGTCGTCATGGAGGCGGCTGCCACCTTCCTCGCCGTGCGGCCACGCTCGGTCCAAGAGACGCGGCGTCGCCTGACGCAGCTTGGCTACCGGGCGGAGATGGTGGACGGTGTCATCGAGCGGCTGCTGACCATGCAGTACCTCGACGACGCTACATTCGCGCGGGCCTGGGTGGAGAGCCGCGACAGGTCCCGGCCGCGCGGTGAGAGTGCGCTTCGCCGCGAACTGATCCTGAAGGGCATCGAGCGCGACACCATCGCTGCGGTCCTGGCCGCGCGTACGGAGGACCCCTCTTCGGGGGTAGGGCAGAGCGGTCGCCGATTTGGCGATCATCAGCCCTCGGGCGACGGCGATCAGCCCCCGGGCGATAGGATCTCCGTCGATCACGCTGCCGCGGAACGTCTTCTCGCGCGGCGCCGCGCTGCCCTGGACCGCGAACCCGATCCTCGCAAGAGGAGGCAGCGGGCTTACGCGCTGCTTGCCCGCAACGGCTTCGACCCTCAGGTATGCCAGGAGGCGAGCGCCGCGTTCGGTGACCTGAACACCCCCGATCGCGACTGACCCGCCGCCTGCCCTACTTCGACGCAGCCATCTCTCCCGAGTGGGATGGCACCCATCGGCCCACGTCGCTGGTCGGTTTGACGCCCTGCGCGAGACGCGAGTAGGCTTCCGCGAGACTCTGTACAGCGCCGTTCCCCGTCCCAACGGCCGGGCTGCCCGACCCGCGATCGACAGAATGGCCTCTGCCCGTTCGGCACGACCGACCTTGTGCGGCCGTATCCGAAGCGAGGCGATTCGGACCGCGACAACGCACCACACACCTCCAGCGGACGCTGGACGGGAGGCAAGTGAACATGAACGAGACGGTCGTGCTCGTGGCCATCGTGGCTGTGGCGGGCGGGCTTGTGCTGGGATTCCTCGCGCGCGGCCTGTGGGCCGCTCAGTCGATCAAGGCGGCCCAGGAGAAGGCCGGCCGGATCGTGGCCGAAGCACGGACCCAGCAGAAGGATCTGATCCTTCAGGCCAAGGACGAGCAGGTGCGCCTCCAGCGTGAGACTGAGGAAGAGGCCCGCGCGAAACGCGCCGACTTGGCGAATCTTGAGCGGAGACTGCTCCAGCGAGATGAGCAGCTGGACCAGCGCACGGACATGTTGGAGGAGCGCAATCGCAAGCTTCTGGGCAAGGAGCAGGAGCTCGAGACGAAGCGTGACGAACTCTCGAGCGCCCGCCAGGACCAGATCGCCGCGCTCGAGGCCGTCGGTCAGATGTCCGTCGAGGAAGCGCGTGCCAGCCTGTTGGACGCTGTGCGCGAACAGGCCGACCATGACGCCGTGAAGCTGGCTCGCGCCATCGAGCGCAAGGCCCGCGAAGAGGCTGAGGAGCGCGCCCGTGACGTGGTCGTGACGGCCATCCAGCGCGTGATGGTCGACCACACCGCAGAGATGACCGTCTCGGTCGTGCCCATCCCGTCAGACGAGATGAAGGGCCGCATCATCGGCCGCGAAGGGCGCAACATCCGCGCCCTCGAACAGGCCACCGGCATCGATCTGATCATCGACGACACGCCGGAATCGGTCCTCATCAGCGGTTTCGATCCGGTCCGTCGCGAAGTCGCGCGACTGGCCCTCACCAAGCTCATCCAGGACGGACGCATCCACCCGGGACGGATCGAGGAAGTCGTTGCCAAGGCCGCTGCGGAGGTCGATCTGACCATGCGTCAGGCCGGCGAAGCGGCCGCCTACGACACGGGCGTGCCCGGCTTGCCGCCGGAGATCATCAAGCTGCTGGGCCGTCTCAAGTACCGCACGAGCTACGGGCAGAACGTCCTCAAGCACGTGATGGAGACCGCGCGACTGGCGGCGGTCATCGCCGGCGAGGTCGGCGCGGACGTCCAGATCGCCAAGATCGGAGGCCTGCTGCACGACATCGGCAAGGCCGTGGACCATGAGGTGGAAGGTCCGCACGCGGCCATCGGTGCGGTGATCGCCCAGCGCCACAACCTGCCCATGAAGATCGTCAACGCCATCGCCGCCCACCACCAAGAAGTGGAATACGCCTGCGTGGAGGCGCCCATCGTGCAGATCGCCGACGCCATCAGTGCCAGCCGGCCCGGTGCGCGAGGCGAATCCATGGACGCTTACGTCAAGCGCCTGGAGGACCTTCAGCAGATCGCCGACTCCTTCCCGGGCGTGGAGAAGTCGTTCGCCGTCCAAGCCGGTCGCGAGGTGCGCATCCTGGTCCGTCCCGAGGAGATCGACGACCTTGCCTCGATGCGCCTGGCACGCGACATCGTGCGCAAGATCGAGGAGTCGCTGACCTACCCGGGCCAGATCAAGGTCACCGTCATCCGCGAGACCCGCGCCGTGGAGTACGCCAAGTAGCCGGGGTGAGTCGGCCGGTAGCGGAGGTCCAGGCTGCCGACCGACTCCCGATCCCGCCGCCCAGCCCTGCGCCGAACACCGTCCGCGTGCTGATGATCGGGGACCTCATCGGGAAACCCGGCCGTCAGGCCATCGAGCGCACCCTGGCCGACCTGCGCATGGAGCGATCCATCGACTTCGTGGTGGCGAACGGCGAGAACGTGGCGGGCGGCATGGGCCTCACGGTCTCCACGGCGCAGGCCATGTTCGGTGCCGGTGTCGACGTCATCACGAGCGGCAACCACATCTGGGACAAACGCGAGATCTACCCCGAGCTTGAGCGCGAGCCGCGCATCCTGCGGCCCCTGAACTACGGCGAGCAGGACGTGCCCGGACACGGCTGGGGCCTCTTCCACGCGGCGCAGGGCACGGAGATAGCCGTCATCAACGCTCAGGGGCGGACGTACATGCAGCCCATCGAGAACCCGTTCCTTACCTTGGATCGCCTGCTCGAGGAGGGCGCCACGGAGCTGCCCCCGGTCCGGCTGGTCGACTTCCACTGTGAGCTGACCAGCGAGAAGACCGCCTTCGGCGTCCATCTGGACGGCCGCGTCAGCGCTGTGGTGGGCACTCACACCCACGTTCCCACGGCTGATGAGCGGATCATGCCGCGCGGCACGGGCTACGTCAGCGACCTGGGCATGACCGGTCCCATCGACTCGGTCATCGGCTTCGCGCCGGCCACCGTGCTGCCCCGCTTCCTGACCGGTCTGCCGACGCGCTTCGAGGTCGGTTCTGGAGCGGTCATCTTCAACGCGCTCCAGATCGACATCGACACCTTGTCGGGGGCGACCCTCGCGTTGCAGCGCATCAGCCGCCTGCTGGACGCGTGATCGAGTTCGACGCGTGATCGCGCTCGACGCGTGACCTCCCGACGGCCGAACCGGGTCGACCTGCACACGCACAGCCGCCGCTCGGACGGCGTGCTGGAACCAGCCGACCTCTACGCCCGCATGACGCGCTTCGGGATGCGCGTGGTGGCCCTCTCCGACCACGACACGCTGGCCGGCTACCGTGAGCTGCGCGCCGCCGGCCTGGGCGAGCGACCCTCCCCGAACGGCCCCCAGCTCATCCCGGCCGTGGAGATCAACACGCTGGCTGGGTCCGTGCTTCGCCGTCACGGCATGGGCCGCGATGGCGAGGAGCTGCACATCCTGGGCTTCGGCATGGATCCGGACGATGCTGTCTTCGAGTCGCGGCTGGCGCGCCAGCGGGACGGCCGGCGCGTCCGCCTCGAGGCCACGGTGGAGTGCCTGCGTCGCCACGGTGCGTCCATCGACGAGCAACTGCCGCACATCCTGGCCGCCGTCGGTCCCACCGGCCACGACGCGCTTGGCCGGCCCCATATCGCCCGTGCCCTGATCCTGGCCGGCCATGCCGACTCCGTGGACGACGCCTTCGCACGCTGGATCGACCACGGCCGCCCGTGCTACGTGCCGCGCGAGGGACTGGGGCCTCGCGACGCCATCGAAGCCATCCGCGAAGCCGGCGGCCTTCCGGTGTTGGCTCACTCACCCGCCGCACCGGACCGACCGGAGGTCATCGCGGAACTCCAGGGCTGGGGACTGGCTGGGCTGGAGGTGTACTACCGCACGTTCCTGCCGGAGATCGTGGCACGCATGGCGACCTTCGCGGCGGAGCGCGCGCTGCTGGCCACCGGGGGCAGCGACTACCATGGCGACACGATGGACTATGCCGAGGCGCAAGCAGAGACCTGGGTCCCGGGGGAGGCTGCCGAGCGGCTGCTCGAGGCCATCTCTAGGGTTCATGCGGAGATCCGCTGAACGTGCGCAACCTGCCAATGCTCGATGTGACAAGCGCCCCGACTGCCGCGCCAGAGCGGGCGGCCATTCCCCGCCTCGCGCCCATCCCCGACGCCCAGGTCGCCGAGTTCGCCACGGAAGACACCGTCCTGCCGCGCTTCCACGTCTGGACGCTCGGTTGCCAGATGAACCGCTCCGACTCGGAGGAGATGGCCGGCGCGCTGCTGGCCTCGGGCTGCTCGGAGGCGACAGGTATGGACGACGCCGACCTCATCGTCATCAATAGCTGTGCCATCCGCGAGGCAGCTGAGCAGAAGATCATCGGCCGCATGGGCGTGCTCGCGCGGCTGAAGGCCGCCAACCCGGCGTTGCGCATCGTCCTGACCGGCTGCTCGGTGCGCGCCGACGAGACCGTGGACATGCCACGCCGCTATCCCCAGGTGGACCTCTTCCTGCGCCCGGACGAGGAGCCCGAGCTCACGGCGCGCCTCGGGCTGGCCGGCTTCACCACGCCGGGCGGATTGAGCGGCCCATCGTTCGCGCGCGTCGGTCGGGGGACCGCCGCCACCGCGGACCGGCTGCCGGGATCGCGCGCAGCGGCCGTAGCCACTGAGACCGTGGCCCGAAGCAGCGCCATCAGCGCCTGGCTGCCCATCATCTACGGCTGCGACAAGACCTGCACCTACTGCATCGTGCCCTTCTCGCGGGGTCCGGAGCGGAGCCGGCCCTTCGATCAGATCGTAGAGGAGGCGCGCAGCCTGGCGGCGGCCGGCTACCAGGAAGTGACGCTGCTCGGACAGAACGTCAACTCATACGGCCACGACCTGCCGCCAGAGGCGCGCTTCGCCGAGGTCGGGGAACAGCGCCGGCTCGGCCGGGACCTGGACCTCCAAGGCCGGCCGGACATGGCCGCCCTCCTGCGGGCCATCGATGGCATCCGCACCGTGGACGGCGTACCGGCCATCTCACGCCTGCGCTTCGTGACCTCGCATCCCTGGGACCTGACCGACCGACTCATCGCTGCCATGGCCGACTGTCCATCGGTCTGCGAGCACCTGCACCTGCCGGTCCAATCGGGCGACGACGGCGTCCTGCGCCGCATGGGCCGCCAGTACACGGCGGACGCCTATCTCTCGCTCGTCGAGCGGCTGCGCAGCTCGATCCCGGGTATCAGCCTGTCCACGGACGTCATCTGCGGCTTCAGCGGTGAGAGCGAGGCGGCATTCGAGAACACACTGGCGCTGTTGGAACGCGTCGGCTTCGACCAGGTCTTCGCGGCGGCCTTCAGCGTCCGGCCGGGCACACCCGCCGCGCGACTCCTAGACGACGTGCCGCCCGCCGAGAAGCGCGCTCGCCTGAACCGTCTGCTGGATCTCCAGGAACGCATCAGCACCGCTCGCAACGCCGCCTGGCTGGGCCGCACCACGGAAGTGCTCTTTGATGGCGTCCGCGAAGAGAAGTCGCACGGCCACGCCAGCGGACAGGGACCCGCGGGCACCTCATCGACCGAGACGCCGGGATCCCGCCTGACCGGGCGGAACCGGGAGCATCGGCTGGTGCACCTCACCGGCTCGCCGGACCTGGTCGGTCGGCGCGTGGCGGTGACCATCGAGCGGACCGGGCCCTACGCGCTTGCCGGAAGCATCGCCGTCTGACGCGCTCGTCTCGGGGCCCCGGACGACGCTGACTGTGGCGCCGCCGCTCATCGTCATCTGCGGCGCCACAGCCACAGGCAAGACCCGCCTTTCGCTGGCGCTCGCCGAGGCGATCGGTAACGCGCACATCCTCAGCGCCGACTCGCGTCAGGTCTTCCGCGGCATGGACATCGGCACAGCCAAGGCCGACGCGGAGATGCGCCGGCGCGTGCCCCATCACGGCCTGGACCTGGTCGATCCGGACGATTCGTTCAGCGTGGTCGACTATGTGCGCCACGCCCACCATGTGTTGACCAAGATCGCCCAGAAAAGCGCCGTGGCTATCATGGTCGGCGGCACTGGGTTGTATCTCAGAGCCGTCGCGCGGGGCGTGCCCGTGGGTGACACGGGGCACGACCCAGCCATCCGCGCCGGACTCGAGGCAAGACTCGCGGCCGGCGGTGTATCGCCACTCGCGAAACAGCTTCGCGACACTGCGCCGGGCGTGGCCGCCGTCACGGATCTGGCTAATCCTCGCCGCGTGGTGCGCGCACTGGAGCGAGTCGCCACGACGGGAGACCGGCCGTCGCCGCTGCCGGTGGGATATCCCGGGCCCATCATCTGGTTCGGGTTGTACGCCGACCCGACGCTGCACCGTGCCATGATCGACCGGCGCACTACTGCGCAGTTCGCCGGCGGCCTCCTGGAAGAGGCCAGCGCCCTGCATGAGCGGTACGGGTCCAGCGCCGCGCCTTTCAGCGCCATCGGATACGGCGAGGCGTTCGCAGTCCTGAGCTGTCGCTCGTCGATGAAGGCCGCCGTCGCGGCCACCGCCCAACGGACCTGGGCCTACGCGCGCCGGCAGCGCACCTGGTTCCGCGGCGAACCTGACGTCACGTGGCTGCCCGTCGCCGACGAGAGGACGATCAGCGCGACCGTCGAAGCCGCCCAGGCGTTCCTCGACCGCTCGCACCCTTAGCGCCAACGATCAGCCGAGCGCGGCGACCTCGATCTCGTCGATGACCTCGGTCACGCCCGTGACCCGCTCGACGACGGCCACGACCTCGTCCGTGTCCACGAGGTCCTCGACCTCGCCCCTCAGGATCACCGTGCCACCCCGCAGAGCCACCTGGATACGCTGCGCCATCGCGCTTGTGGCACTATCGGCGCGCAGGGCTTCGTGGATGCGCTCCTCCATGTCGTCCGTGTCCGTCACGGCTTCACTGTGGTGATCGGCGTCATACGGCTCCGCCAGCGAGTCCACCCCGAATCCAGCGGCCACCTCCAGACCCTGCGGATCCTCCTCACTGGGGATGACGGGCGGATCGATGGGCGGCACCCAGGCCAGCCCCTCCTCGGCGGCGATATCCGGGTTGGCGGTTTCCCCGGCGCGCATCTCCAGCGCCGTCAGATCCTCCAGGTTCTCGGCTTCGGGCTCCGTGGGCAGGTCATCGTGGACGCCGGCTTCCAGCTCTCCCTCGTAGATGGCCGTGTCGCGCATCGTGCCCAGGTCGTCGATCTCACTTTGCCGGACGTAGGCGACCTGGTGGCCCTCAAGCTGGTCGCCTGACAGCTCCCTGCCCATCTCCTCGACCGAGACGTCCGGTGGGTTCGGCGGCGTCTCGGCCTGCTGTGCGTGGCCTGGTCGTTCGTCTGTCACGGTTCACCCTCTCCTGCCGGCTCATCGGCCGCTTTCGTCGGTCCATCGTCACCGCCGGTGAGACCCCACTCCGGGTCCGCCTGGGCGAAGGATGAGAGTCCCATCCCGGCGGCCACGACCGGCTGCTCGGAACTCATCGTGGGCACCACGGCGGGCGGATCCGTGGCGGCCTGCCGCAGTCCGTCTTCGGGCAGGGGAAGGTCGCCACGTTCACCACCCTGATCGAGGCCGGTCTCGAGGTCCCCGTTGGAGCGGCTGAAAGGGCGTCGGTCGGTCATGTGCGGAGCGTGGACCAGCAGAGGTTGCACGCGCGTAGCGAGGGGCTCAGACGCGTTGCAGCGTTGCGAGCCATCGGGTCGCCTCTCGTATCCTTAGGCGGTCATGAACGCCCGACGATCGACCATCGACCTGGTCCCGCCCACCGAAAGAGCCTTCCTGCTGGCGGTCGACACTGGCAGCGACGAGGGCTGGAGCGCAGAGGATTCCTTGGCCGAGCTGGCCAGCCTTGCCGACACGGCAGGCGCGGAGGTGGTCGGTGCCGAGTGGCAGAACCGACGTCATCCCGATCCCAACTGGTACGTCGGCAAGGGCAAGGCGGAGGACCTCGTACATGCCAAGGCCGAGACCGGCTTCACCATGCTCATCACGGACGACGAGCTGAGCCCCAACCAGCAGAAGGCGCTGGAAAGCGTGCTGGGCGTCAAGATCCTGGACCGCAGCGGCCTGATCCTGGACATCTTCGCGCAGCACGCTCGTACGCATGAAGGACGACTGCAGGTCGAGCTGGCGCAGATGCAGTACCAGTTGCCACGCCTCACGCGGCTCTGGACACACCTCTCGCGCACCGGCGGCGGGATCGGCACACGCGGACCCGGCGAGACTCAGCTGGAGACAGACCGACGCGTCATCCGCACGCGCATCGCCAAGCTCAAGGAGCGAGTGGAGGCCATCCGACGTCAGCGCGAGACGGCCTCGCGTTCCCGGGATCGGCGATTGGTCCCGACCGTGGCCATCGTGGGGTACACCAATGCCGGCAAGTCATCGATGCTCAACGCGCTGGCCGGCATGGACGCGGCGCGGGCGGAGGATCGCCTCTTCGCGACGCTGGACCCCACCAGTCGAGCCGTCAAGCTGGGGGAGGGGCAATCCGCCATCGTCACGGACACGGTGGGTTTCATCCACAAGCTGCCGCATCAACTGGTCGACGCCTTCCGCGCCACTCTCGAGGAGGTCAACCGCGCGGACGTGCTGCTGGAGGTGGTTGATGTCTCGGACGCGCATGCGCGGGAGCATCGCCAGACGGTACAGCAGGTGCTGGACGACCTGGGGGCGGGCAGGAAGCCTCGGCTGGTGGTCTACAACAAGGCGGACCTGCTCGACCCAGCCGCCGCGGGCGGAGAGGCGCCGGCGCCTATCGTGGAGGGGGCGGTGCTGGTCTCGGCGGCCACCGGCTTCGGCCTGGATGAGCTGCGTACCGGCCTGAGCGCGCTCCTGGCCGACCTCTGGGAGGATGTCGACGTGGCCATCCCCTACAGCGAGGGCGAGCTCCTCTCGCGCGTCCGTGAGCGCGGGACCGTGGACATCAGCTACCGCGGACGCGACGTGCGCATCAAGGGACGGGTCACGCCGGCGCTGGCCGGGGAGCTCCGGGCCGCCGCGGAACAGTGGCGGAACGCGGCCCGCGCTTCATAGGCTGCGGTCGAGGCCGTGAAGGCCGCTCGGCCCCGCTTGACACTGGTGATCGACTCGCCTCGATCCGCGTGATAGTGCCGTCACTCTGAGGGCCAGCGCCCGTACCGCCGAACGGGCTGGCTGATCGCGCTGGAGCGGCTCTGCAGCTCACGCGGAACCGTAGCACCCCATCCCGCCGTCTAGGCGCCACACCCGGCCGGTGCCGCAAGGCGAGAGACATCTCGCCTCACCGAAACCGATGGATCTTGGAGGACCGACTTGATGACCATGTCACCCACGCGCCCGCTGCGCCCCACCCTCATCCTCGGTCTGCTGGCTGTCATCTCCCTGTCCGCATGCTCGGTGACCACGAGGGCCACCGAGGACGGCGCCGACCAGCGAGGCGCCGGGGCGGCGCCCGACACAGGCGGCGGAGCGGTCGGAGACCCAGGCAGTGGCGGAGGTACCGGGGACACCGAGCCCGGTGACACCGATCCCGGCGACACGAAGCCCGGCGACACGAAGCCCGGCGACACCAAGCCCGGCGCCGCGGGGCCGGACGAGCCGACCACCGGTGCGCCGGCACCTGCCGATCCCCCGTCCGGCGACGGGGCACTGCACGTCGAGCCCGTGCCGGGCGTCGTCGACAGCCTGCCCCATGCCATCGATCGCGTCAGCGTGGCCGCTGACGGCCGGACAGCGACGGTCTACTGGTGGGGTGGCGTGGACAGCTGCTACGGCCTCGACGAGGTGCGCGTGGAGCGCGACGCGGACGGCATGCCCGTCATCACCGTCCTGGAGGGCACGCTGCCCGGCCTGGGCGACGTGGCCTGCATCGAGATCGCACTCTCCAAGGCGACGACCATCACCCTGGACGAGCCGCTCTACCTGGACGGCTCCCAAGGCTGAGCCTGGGCACGTCAGCGCTCCGGGGACAGCGCTCCCGGGACGATCTGGGGAATCTGCTCGAGCAGCCCCAGGAAGTCCGCCAGGGCACCTCGGGGCTCTCCAGCGTCGGAACGACGGATGACCACGATCCGCCTGTGACCTGGCGAGGCGCCCTCGATGGAACTCATGGCCAAGGAGCCAGCGGCCAGCTCCTCGGCCACGGCCGTTCGCGGCAGCAGGGCCACGCCGAGTCCGGCCGCGACCATCTTTTTGGCCGCATCGATGTTGTCCAACTCCATCACGCCGCGTGGTCGCACGCCGGCTTCGCGGATGAGGGCCGTAGTCAGCTCGTGGTAGCTGGACGCGGGGTCGAAGAGGATGAGCGGCGCCTCGCCAAGTCGCTCCCGCCGGACCGAACCCTGCGCCGCGAAGGGGTGCTGCGGCCCGCTCACCAGGACCAGCTCGTCGTCGTAGAGGTCCCGGGCAGAGATCATGGGGTGGGAGATCCGTCGAACCAGCCCCACGTGGACCTGGTTGCGCACCACGAGTTCCGTGATCTCCTCGGAGTGTCCGGTGCGCACCACGAGCCGAACGTTGGGATACAGCCGCGCGAAGCGCACCAGGACCTGGGGCAGGACATAGGTGCCCACGGCTGGAGCGGCGCCTATGACGAGTTCCCCGGCTCCTCCGGAACCGAGGTCACCGACCAGCGCCAGGCCGCTCGCTAGGGCAGCCACGGCCTGTTCGGCATAGGGCAGGAAGGCACGACCGACATCCGTCAAACGCACTCCTCGGCGTCCCCGCACGAAGAGAGGCTGTCCCAGCTCCTCTTCCAGGGCCAGGAGTCGGGCGGATAGTGCTGGCTGCGTGATGGAGAGCTGAGCTGCCGCCCGACTCACGTTACCGAGGCGAGCGACCTCCAGGAAGCCTTCGATCTGGGACAGTTGCATCGTGCGCCTATGATAGACGCACGTTATGCTGAATGGCGCAGGCCATAGCACGGTCTATGGTGCGTCACGTGTAATATCAACTCACGGCCCCACTCGGGCCGATCGATGCAACGGGGAGCCATGACCATGATCGATGAACGAACCTCCAGCCAGAGCGCGCCGACCGGCCTCCTGGGACGGATGCGCGGCGCACGGGGCACCGTGCTCCGGCTGGCCACCGTCAAGCTGAAGCGCCCGGCTGCGGCGGCGCTCCAGGCGACGCCCGAGAGCGGCCGGATCCATGGCGTCAGCGACGCGGCAGCCGATCAAAGCGAGTGCCGCTGCCCGGACTTCTGCGAGCGCGACCACGCCAACGAGTGACGGACAAAGCAGAAGACTCCGCGTGACGCCCGATCAGGAGGAAGCCAGCATGTCCGTCACAGCCCAGCCTGAGGTGCCCATCGAGCTGCCCGCAGGGGGAGGGGAGGACCGGCCCGGCGGGGACGAGAGACCGAACGGCGACGCCTCGCTCGTCACCTCACCGCTCCTGCCGGACGGCTACCGGGTGCCGGCCTCGCGCTCCACCCACCCCAGCACCCGCATGCGCGAGTTGCTGCGAACGGAACCGTACCTCTTCGGGCCGGGCGTGTACGACCCCATGGGTGCGCAGCTGGTCATGTATCACGGCTTCAAGGCCGTCTACTTCAGCGGCTACTCCTTCGCCATCGGGCATGTGGGCACCACGGATATGGACCTTTACGACAGCGGCGAGATCGCCGATGGCGCGCGTCGCACGGTCAGTGCGCTGCGCAAGTATCAGCTGACGATGGCCGTGGGCGACCCTGAGAAGGGCGTCGCGCCGCGGCACCTGGAGATCCCGCCGGTCATCGTCGACATGGACGGCGGCTACGGCAACATCTTCAACGTGCAGCGGACCACGGAGCTGTACGTCAATGCCGGCGTGGCGGCGGCGCACATCGAAGACCAGGTGCTACCCAAGCGGTGCGGTCATATCGGCGGCAAGGCGCTGGTCGCGGCGTCAGAGATGGTGGGCAAGCTGCGCATGGCGCGCGCCGTGGCGGATGACCTGGGCAACCCCGACTTCCTGATCATCGCGCGCACCGACGGGCTGTCAGCCGTTGACGCCCCCGAACCGGCGCGCGGCATGGAGCTGGCCATCGAACGGGGACTGCGCTACCTCGACTCGGGCATCCCGGACCTGCTCTGGTGCGAGTTCCCGACCTCGGACCGCGAACCGGTCGAGCGCTTCACGAGCGAGATCCACAAGCGCTTCCCCGACGCCCGCTTCGCGTTCAATTGGTCGTCGTCGTTCAAGTGGTTCAACGACCCGGACCCCATCACCTTCAAGCAGTTGGGCGAGATGGGCGTCGGCTTCATCTTCATCACGCTGGGGGGCCAGCACGCCATGGGCCATGGGCTGTCAGTGCTGCTGCAAGCCATGTCCGAGAAGCAGGAGCAGGGCTACATCGAGCTCCAGCGCAAGGAGTGGGCCGACGGCTCTGACTTCCCGACCAAGAGCCACCACCGCTTCTCTGGCGTGCCATACCACCACCTGGTCGGTCAGGCTTACGACGGTGCGCGCCTGGGATCTGCCTTCGCTGAGGCGCTACCCGACGACAAGGTCGTCTGAGGCGCGGTGGGGAGTCGAGCTACGGGACAGCCGGGCTAGGCGGTCGGGGCGGGCGTCTTCTCCACGGTCGGCGGCTCGTCCGCGGCGGGTGACTCGCTCTTGACCAGTGGACGCAGGTGGACCGGCGGTTCCTTCCGGCCGCGCACCTTCAGGTTGAGCAGCTCGACCAGGACCGAGAAGGCCATCGCGAAGTAGATGTAGCCCTTCGGGACGTGAACGTCGAAGCCTTCGGCGATGAGCGACGTGCCGATCAGCAGCAGAAAGCTGAGGGCCAGCATCTTGACCGTCGGATGACGGTCCACGAACTGGCTGATGGGTTTGGCCGAGACCATCATCACGCCCACCGCGATGACCACCGCAGCGATCATCACGATGAGCTCGTCGGCCATGCCCACGGCCGTGATGACCGAATCGATGGAGAAGACCGCGTCCAGCAGGACGATCTGGACGATGACGCTCGCGAAGGTGGCCGTCTTTCGACCCGCGGACGAGTGGTGTTGCTCGCCTTCCAGCCGCTCGTGGATCTCGTAAGTCGCCTTGCCCAGGAGAAAGAGGCCGCCGGCGATCAGGATCAGGTCGCGCCCCGAGAACTCGATGCCCACGACCGCGAAGAGCGGCTGCGTCAGCCCGATGATGAACGAGATCGAGAACAGAAGGGCGATGCGCATGAACATCGCCAGGCCCAGTCCGACAAGCCTGGCGCGGTCCTGCTGTTCCGCGGGCAGTTTGGAGGCAAGGATGGAGATGAAGACGATATTGTCGATGCCCAGCACGATCTCCAGCGCGGTCAGCGTGAAGAGCGCGATCCAGATCTGCGGGTCGGCGAGGAGTTCCATGGGGCCTGCGGCTGCGGAAGGTGGGCAGAGGGCAGGATAGCGGCCGAGCGGGTCGGCCCGCTTGCGCCGAGGTCCGCGTGGCCGACTCGATTCGGCAGGACGCCCTCCAGCGCGGGCTTCCTGGCCATCAACCATAGGAACTCGACAAGCTCGCCATCCTCGTCTTCAGATTCGATATCCGCCCGCGTCACCGTAAGACCGGCCTTCTCCACCAGGCGGCGATTGGTAGCGGCGTCGTGGTGGCTGAAGTACATGGGCGCGCCCAGCCAGTCGCTCTCGACGGTCCCAGCGTCGGCGCGCACGCCCATCGTGGCGAAGAACAGGCCACGAGGTCGCAGCCAGCGGGCGATGCGCTTGAGAAGCGGGCCCTGCTCCTCGCGCGGGAGGTGTGTGAGGGCGTAAAAGGCGACCACGGCGTCGAATGACCCCTCTGGAAAGTCGATGGCTGCCATGTCAGCCTGTTGGAAGGTCGCGGCGGGGACGTTTCGGATGGCGAGGGCGATCTGGCGCGCGGAGATGTCGACACCATGAACGCGGTGGTGCTCAGCCAGGGCGGCCGTCATGGGCACGCCCGCGCCACAGCCCAGTTCCAGTATCTCCGCCGCGGGCGGGAGTTCCGCGAGCACCAGGTCCAGGGAGCGCTGGCGAGTGGGGGAGGGGCGGTCTCCGCTCCAGGCCAGGTATCGCTCGGCGATGGTGTCGTAGCCACGTTGGACGATGCGTTTGGGGTCGTCAGTCACGTTGATCTTCCTCTCCGCGATACTCCCTCCGTGACGTAAGGTGGGACAGACGATCTCGTCCCGGACGCCTCCCGAGGAGAACACATACGGATGGATCGACGAACTCTGGTCCTCTTGGCCTCTATGGTGTTTGCAGGCGCATGCACGAGCGAGAGTGCTGTGACGACCCAAGGGCCAGCCTCGCTGGCCGCCAGCCCCTCGGCTACAGCCGCAGCCACCGCCTCGGCCACCGCGGGTGCCACGACCGCGCCGCCCAGCCCGACGGCGGAACCGCCCACTCCCACGGCCTCTACGGCTCCCGAGCCGACCTCCACCGTCGGTGCCAGTGATCCCCCCACCGCAGAGCCTACCGACGGCAGCACCGGCGCCCCAGCGGATGGCACGACGTACGACCAGGAAACGTTCACCGTCGTCCTTCCCGAAGGATGGGAGGGCGTATCCAGCGAAGTCGGATACTCGGAGCGACTGACAGAGCTCCAAGCGGAGTATGAAGAGGATGCGCAGGCGCTCTCGTCCCTCGCCAGCCTGGCGTCGGTCTTGGACGGTGGCACGATCTCATTCATCGCGCTCGACCTCAACGAGGCGAACCGTACGCAGAACTTCATCGCCAACATGAACGTCATCGCGCAGGATCTGGGCGGGCAATCGTTGACCCTCGAAGACTTCGTGGCCGTGAACATGGGGGCCGTGGAGGCGCAAGAGGGGCTCGTGGGGACCGTCGAGCAACGACCAGCGCAACTCGGGGAGAGCGAGGCCACGGCCGTGACGTACACGCAGGAACGGGGCTCATTCCAGAACGTCACGTACCAGTTCTACACCGTGTCCGAGACGCATGCCTATGTCGTGACGTTCTCCGCGGATACCGAGAACTTCGATCAGGTACAGCCCACGTTCGACCAGATCGCTGAAGGCTTCATCGTCAAGTAGCGGGGAGCAGATGCGTCGACGCCGTCGCACCAGGCGGCGGACGACGCCTCACTAGTCGGCACACGGGTAGTGTCTCAGTCTGGAGGCGGCACCCGTTGACGATGCTTAGGTAAGGGCCGACACTGGTCGCATGAAGGAGAAATCCCACAAGGGCCAGCGGCACAAGGGCTGCGGCCTGTGCGACGCGGAGAAGCGCGCCGGGAACGGAACCGACCGCCGACCCGCGAGGGATCGGAGGCAGCTCGACGGCCTGCGGGCTCAGATCGAGTCGGCCTGATGCAGAAGCGCAAGATGCCCCGCGACCCCAACCAGCGCGCCAAGCTGATCGCGGACATGGTACTGGGCGAGGCGGAGCCGGGCCGGCTCCCGAGAATACCCGGAGCGGGTCGAGCGCGGGAAGCTCGGCGGGGCCAAGGGCGGGAAGCTCCGGGCGGAGCGGCTCAGTCCTGAGCGTCGCTCGGAGATTGCTCGAAAGGCCGCTGCGGGCACCTCTTGCTGTTTCCCGCAGGGAGCAGGACTGAAGGACGCGCGGCATCAGCTACCGATAAGATCAGTTATGTCACTCCCTGCGACCAAGTCAAGGCGACCCGGCGCTCCGGCGGTACCGATCCTGTCTCCGTGCATAGTGTCTCCAACTCCTGGGAGACGAGCATGCGTTGTCCGTATGCC
>JBBJNS010000149.1:0-4378 GCA_037720745.1 Candidatus Limnocylindrales bacterium | reverse complement strand
GCCGCAGGCTCTACACCACTGTCGGAGACCTGCGCCGGTGGATCCGCGAGCAGCGCCTCGCCTCTCAGCCCGTCATCGGCACGCCGAAGGTGGGGTGATCTCGATGGACGACCCGCGCCACGTCTTCCTCGACGCGAGCGACGTGATTCGCCGCTACGGCTGGGGCAAGACGAAGGGCTACCAGAACCTCAAGGACCACGAGCTCGTCCCGCCGCCCGTGATGACCCACCCAGACCGGTGGCGACTCGACCAGCTCCTGGCGTGGGAGGAAAGGCGCATGGCCTTGGCCGAGGCCGCTCTGCAGGCGCTCGTCACGCCCGACCGGGAGCCTGTAACCGTGACGGATCTCCTCCCCCAGCCCAAGCGACGGCGCCGACCCGCGTGACAATCCAATCCGGCACGTGTCCCGCGCAATCTGACGCATGGCCACAGCCGAGCTCCGATGTCGCCGTGGCCGAGCAAACGTCAAACGCGGTGGAAAGACTGTGGCCTCGGGGATCGCAACTGGCTCCCTCGCGCATCGCGGCTCCTAGCGAGCGCCTTGGACCTGCGGACAGTGGATGAAAACGGAATGCGCCGTGTTGACGGCCTGGCCCGAGGGCTACGCGTGAGAGCGTCGTCGAAGACGGACGTCGTGGATGACTGCGCCAATGATGAGTAGAGCCAGCATGATGCCCAGTACTCCGGATCCGATGAGGACGGCACGAGGGGCCGTCACGGGGCCTTCAGCGAAGCTCTCTCCGAGAGACGCGACCACTAAGATGACCGCGATCGGCATCGCCAGGCCGTCACCCACCATGCCGAGTGCTCCACGTCGAGCGGCCATCGCGCCGGTCACGACCATTCCGGCTATGAAAACGAGCGGTGCGGACACGGCAGACCCCTTGACCAGCCACTCGACCACGCCTCCGGGCGAGGTCCGGTCGGTGGAGAGCTGTGCGGGCCAATCTGCCACGGATGCAATCAGGGCCATCACGACCTGAAGGGATGCGACACCCCACAACACGACGGGGACCCGGAACTCACTCATTCGAATCTCCGATGCAGCACGGGAGAGGGTCCGCAAGCAGCCTCGATGCTTGTTCGCCTTGTCTTCGTCTATCAGACTGGCTGTCGCGTCTCACGGTCGGATGATGACACACGCGCTCATCGGCCATGTGCACGTGATCTGGGCGGTTCTCGCGGGTTGTGCGGAGCCCCCATCGGGCTGAACGACGAGGGCGTTCGCGGAGTGATGCTCCGCGGAATCGGGATCACCCCGGCGTCCCCGTGGTCGCGAGGGAAGGCTTGACGCGCGGGGCCAGTTGATAAGCGGGCGGCCGATGGAGTGGGAGCTCTATTCGGGCGATGCAGGCGCTACAACCGCGGTAGCGTCCGCGGCATGTGTCGCGGGGGCTCTGCGATGTAACCGACACCCTCATGAGCCGGAACAGCCAGGTGATACCAGACCGGACTCGTAGGCGAGAATGACCGCCTGGGCGCGGTCACGGAGTTCGAGCTTGGCGAAGACGCGTGTGACATGGGTCTTCACGGTGCTTTCGCTTATCCAGAGCTCGCGGACGATCTCCTGATTGCTGAACCCTCGACCGAGGAGCCGAAACACCTCATACTCGCGTTCGGTCAGTTGCTGGAGGCCTGGGATCACCTGGCTGGGCTCTGCTGCGGTCCCGGGAGCAGTGCTGTGGTGGGCGATGAGGCGGCGAAGGATCGAGGGGGCCAACAGCGCCTCACCGCCGGCCACGGTCCGCACGGCATCCGCAAGTACCTCCGCGCGGGTGTCCTTGAGCAAGAAGCCAGACGCTCCTGCCGCGATAGCGGTGTGGACGTACTCGTCGAGGTCGAAGGTGGTGATCATGATGACCTTGGGATGGCTGTCCGGAAGGTTGAGGATCTCCTTGGCGGCGTCGAGACCGTTCATCACGGGCATCTGCACGTCGAGCAGGATTACGTCAGGACGGAGGGTCTTGGCGGCGCTCACCGCCTGGACACCGTCTTCCGCCTCGCCGACGACGTCGATGTCGGGCTGCGCATCCAGGATCATCTTCAGGCCGCCACGGACCAGGTGTTCGTCGTCGACGATCAGGACCCTGATCACGTGAGTGTCCCTCCGGTTACCGGGGCTGGGTTGCTGGTCCCGATCAACGGGATGTCGACGGTGACCTCCCATCCGCCCGACTCGTCGGGGCCGATCCGGGTGTGTCCATCGAAGAGCGCCGCGCGTTCGCGGATCCCTACCAGGCCGTGCCCCTGCTGGCCGTTCTTGTGACGCTCCCCTCCACCGTCGCGGACGGTCATGGACAACAGCCTGTCGGTGACCTCGATCCGCAGGTGTGCGTGATCCGCACGGCTGTGTTTGAGGACGTTGGTGAGGGCCTCTTGCACGATGCGATACGCAGAGATGTCGACAGCGGGAGGGAGTCGGTCGAAGCTGCCCGTGCCGCAGGTCTCGACGTGTAGCCCGGCGTCGCCCGTCTGCTGGATCAGCGCCTCCAGATGTCGGAGCCCGGGACGTGGCTCTGTGTTGGTCGATGTCGGCGGCGAGGCTCGAAGGACACCGAGCATTCGGCGAAGGTCCGCGAGCGCCTGTCGACCGGCGTCCTCGGCCTGGAGGAGTGACTGGGCGGCCCGGCCCGGTTTCTCGGCCAGCTGCATCCGTGCCCCACCGATCTGCACCACCATGACCGAGACGCCGTGGGCGACGATGTCGTGCAGGTCACGCGCGATCTCTGCGCGCTCGCGTTCGACTGCCTCCGCCATCCGCCCCTCGAACTGGCTGCGCTCATCTGCCAGTGCCGCGCCGAGCCGACGCGCACGGTCCTCGCGGTGCCGAAGGGCCCGGGCGGCCGCCCACGGCGCCAGCAAGACGAGGAGGTTGAATACGAGCGAGGTCGGCGTACGCAGGAACGGCGTGGTCCAGGAGACCGTCAGCATGCCTGCGACCGCGAACGCCGCACCGAGGAGCGCCCTACCTGCTGGGGCGTGGTAACCGCATGACGCGGTCACGACGATCAGTGGCACGAACTGGCCCAGCACGGTCACGTCGAGGTCGGCCACGGTGTGGGGGAGGCATAGGAACGCCGCGGCCAGCGCGACGGCGGTGGTCGGCGAAAAGCGCCGCCACAGGAGGGGGAGGGTGCCGAGTGCGAGCAGGACGGCGTTCACCGGCCGGCTGCCGGCGAAGGCGTCCGGGGTATCGAGCTGGAGCCAGGTCGTCAGCTGGCCGAGCGCTAGGAGGGCTGCCGTGAGCATCACGTCGCCCACCGAGGGCTTGGGCAGGGTGATGGTCACGGCTCAACGGTACGCATCGAGCGCGGTCGTGTGCCTCATCCCTCGGTACGACGACCAGGCAGCATGTCGTCCCGCGGTCTGACGTCGTCCTCCGGGAATGGCACTTGGGGCCGATGTGCCGAGACCGTCCTGGGACCACGCTTGCCAGAAGCACGGTCCAAAGCTCGAGGACCACATCGGACGCAAGGAGCGGGTTCATGACGACGACATACCAGCCGGGTGGTGGTCTCGCGGCGCCGAACGAGGTCAGATCACGACGAGGCCCCGCGGCCGCCCTCGCAGGAGGGTCCCTCCTTGCGGCCGCTGCCCTCAGCATGCACCTGCGGGGCGGCGTCGTGAACGTTGAGTTCGTTCACCGGGTCGAGGACGCCCCGGATCTGTGGCTGACCGCTCACGCTCTGATGGCGGTGGGTGGAATCCTGCTTGTTCTCGGGCTGATCGCCGTACCTGGGCTGGCCCACGGACGCGGGCACCGCGCCGTGGCGGTGGGGGCCGGCCTGGCCGCCGTGGGCGCAGCATCGACCGCGCTCGGAGATTTCGCGCACGGATCCCTGGCCTACCTTCTGGCAGGCGAGGTGTCGGCTGAGGAGTCTCTGCAGATCCAGGAGCGGTTCTTCTCCCAGCCGGTGCTCGCCGCAGTATCGATGCCGGGCCTGCTGCTGCCCCTCGGAATGCTCGTACTTGGCGGTGGGCTGCTCTACTCGCGAGCGGTGCCCGCGCCGGCGGCCCTTCTTCTGCTAGTCGCTCCAATCACGGTTCAGCTGGGCTACATGATGACCGATCTGCCGATGCCCGTGATGGTTCTGCCCGTGGTCACCGGGCTGGGTTGGATATCACTCGTTCTGGCCAGAAAGCCACGTGAGGACCCCGCCTCCGGTTGATGTCCCGCCCGGTCTTCCGTGTGAGTCAGCTGGGACGGGCCCAGTAGGCCAGCTGGGGGCGGTGAGGCGGCTACGTGCCGCCCGGGGACGGCGGCTCTGGGCGCCGCCAAGGGCACTCCGGGATTATCGTGTGAATTCAAGTCCGCACGGCCCAGCATCAATCTGGGCGAAGTGGGCGCCCATCCTGGGCGCATCGACGCGGACCGCTC
>JBBJNS010000039.1:0-15749 GCA_037720745.1 Candidatus Limnocylindrales bacterium | reverse complement strand
GACGATGGCGCCGCCTTCGTGGGCAAGCGCCACGATGGCCGCGATGTCCGCCTGCACGTCCCCGTCGCGACCCGACTTGAGGGCCCCGATGTCGATGACCATGTCCAGCTCCGTGGCGCCGTCGGCCAGCGCCCGACGCGCTTCGAAGAGCTTGGTCTCCGTGCGGTGGCTGCCGTGCGGGAAGCCGATGACGGTGCCTACGGCCACATCGCTGCCGGCCAGGATCTCTCGTGCCCGCGCCACGTCCACGGGCCTCACGCAGACCGAAGCGACGTCGTACTCGAGGGCCAGGCGGCAGCCGTCCTCGACGAAGGCGTCGTCCAGCTCGGGACGCAGCAGGGAGTGGTCGATGGCCTTGGCGATGTCGCGGTAGCTGTACTTGGCGAGCGGGTCGTTCATCGGGACTCCAGGGGGATGTAGGGGCGCAAGACGTCACGGGCGATGAGGAAGCCACGCTTCACGAGCTCGTCGCTGCCCTCGAAGTCGCGATCCTCGTGTTCGATGACGACGTTGCCGTCATAACCGGCACGGTAGAGCGCGGCCACGATACGCGGCCAGTCTGCGTCGCCCAGTCCCGGCAGGCGCGGGATCTGCCAGCCGATGCCGCCCGACAGGGTGCCGCGCTCGTAGAGGCCGTCGCGGTCGATCTGGACGTCCTTGGCCTGCACATGAAGGATGTGTGGCCCGAACTCGCCGATGAAGCGCTCTTGGTCGATCATCAGCCAGACGAGGTGGGAGGGGTCGTAGTTGAGGCCGATGGTGCCGCCCCACTGCTCCAGGATGCGGCGCCAGATGTGAGGCGACCAGGCGATGTTGTGACCGCCCGGCCACTCATCCTGGGTGAAGATCATGGGGCAGTTCTCGATGGTGATACGCACCCCGTTGTCCTGCGCGTGGGCCACGATGGCCGGCCAGACTTCCAGCGCTGTCTGCCAGTTCGCGTCCTGCGACTTGGCCGAGTCCCCGCCCATGAACGTGTTCACGAAGGGCACGCCCATGCGACCGGCGGCGACCATGACGTGCTTGAGATGCTCGATGATCCGGCTGCGCTGCTCCGGATCGGGATGCAGCGGGTTGGGGTAATAGGCCAGGCCGGAGATGGCGAGGCCCTTCGAGGTGATCTGATCGCTGATCTCGCGGGCGCGTTCCTCCGACAAGTCCGTGACGTCGATGTGCGAGGTGCCGGCGTAGCGGCGCGCTTTTCCGTTCGACGGCGGCCAGCAGGCGATCTCCAGGCTGTCGAAACCGCTTGCGGCGGTCCAATCGGCGACCTCGGCAAGCGGGGTCTCCGGGAACGGCGCGGTCAGCAGGCCAAGCTTCATCGATCTTCCTTCGGGTTCATGGCGACCGGATCCGGGATGTCCACCCAGCGTCCGGAGCGAGCACTCTCGGCCACTGCGTCGCCGACCTGCATCTCGGCGTGCCCATCAGCGAATGTGGCGTAGGGGGGCTCGGCGGACATGCTTCCCGCGACGACGTCAGCGTAGATGCCCCGGAAGAGTGCCGCGAACGTATCCGCGAAGCCCTCGACGTGTCCCGCCGGAAGGGTCGCTGCTGCTCGACCGGCGGCCGTCATCAGGGCCGGGTCGCGGAAGAGGAGCTCGTTGGGGCGGCCGCGGTGCCCGATCCAGAGCTGGTCCGGCTGTTCCGAGTCCCAGGCGGCGGCACTGGTCGAACCGTCGATCTGGTACTGCAGCGAGTTCTTGCGGCCTGCGCTCAGTTGAGAGATGGCCACCGTGCCGCGCGCGCCGTTGGCGAAGCGCAACAGGATGGTGGCGGCGTCCTCGGTGCGGATCTCTCGCGGGACGGTCTCCGTGGAGCGGTCCAGTGAGAAGGTCTCCACGGGTCCGGTCGGCTGATGGCGCACGGGGATGAAGGTGGCCAGGTCGGCCATCACGGCGCTGATGCGCTGCCCGCTGATGAATGTCGTCAGGTCCAGCCAGTGCGAGCCGATGTCGGCGACCGCCCGCAGCGCACCGCCCTGCTCCGGCTCCAGGCGCCAGTTCCAGTCCGTGTCCAGCAGCAGCCAGTCCTGGAAGTAGTGGCCGGTGACCAGCCGCACTTCTCCCAGCCGACCCTCGGCGACGAACTGGCGAAGATGCTGATTGAGCGCGTAGAAGCGGAGGTTGAAGTTCACCGCGGCCACCCGATCGCTGGCTGCGGCCAGTTCTACCAGCTCCGCCGACTCGGTCGAGGTCATGGCCAGCGGCTTCTCGCACACGACGTGGCGGCCGGCGGCCACGATCTGGCGGACGTGGGCGTGGTGCAGGTGATTGGGCGAGGTGACGTGAACGACCGTCACGCGCTCGTCGTCCAGGAGCTCCGTCAGGCTGGCGTAGGCGCGCGGAACGCCTAGCTTTCCAGCCCGCTCGGAGGCTCGGTCGACGCTAGACCCCAGCAGGCCGTGCACCTGCACCCCGATCCGACGCAGGGCCTCGATGTGGACCGTGCCGATGAACCCGCTACCGATGACGGCCGTGCCGATCTCGCTGAGCCCGCTCAAACTAACGACCGCCTCCTGGGAGCCTGGTGATGAGCCTTCTCGCGGCGTCCATCATACTTTGGCTCGTCAAGGTCAAAAGTCTTGTTTACATCGTCCATACCCGGCTACAGTAGCGGCCATGAGCGTAACTGCACGCAACGGCGCTGCTCTGACCGAAGATGGGCTGGATGCACTGGTCGCGGTGCTGGACGAGATCCGACTGGGGCGATCCGGCTCCCGCTCCGAACTGATGACGCGGACCGGCCTCGGTCGTGCCGTGGTCGCGCAGCGGGCGGGCGAGCTGATCGAGCGCGGTCTGCTACGCGAGGGTGGACCGGGTCGGAGCACCGGCGGCCGGCCAGCACGTCGACTCGACTTCAACGCAGCGGCCGGGCACGTCCTGGTGGCCGACCTGGGCGCGACCAGCATCGACGTAGCCGTGACCAGCCTGGACGGGTCCATCATCGCGCGGCGTGACGAGCCCTCGGACATCACCGACGGGCCGGCGCATTGCCTGGGCAGGGTGGAAGCGCTCTTCGAGGAGCTGCGCTCTCTGCCCGACCTGCCCGGCCGCCTGTGGGGTGTGGGCATCGGTGTACCCGGCCCTGTCGAGTTCGCCACGGGCCGGCCCATCTCGCCGCCGATCATGCCCGGCTGGGACGGCTATCCCGTGCGCGAACGGATCGCCGCGCGTTACGACGCCCCCGTCTGGATCGACAACGACGTGAACCTGCTGGCGCTGGGGGAGTGGCGCAGCGGCGTGGCGGCCGGCCACGAGAACGTGGTCATCGTGAAGATCGGCACGGGCATCGGCGCCGGGGTGATCTCCGACGGCCGGCTCCACCGCGGCGCGCAGGGCAGTGCCGGGGACGTGGGTCACATCCAGGTGGTCGATGACGCCTCGGTCGTGTGTCGCTGCGGCAACGTGGGCTGCCTGGAGGCGCTGGCCGGCGGCGCGGCGCTGGCACGTGACGGAGAGGCGGCGGCGCGTGACGGACGGAGTGGCCGTCTTCGGGCGGCACTGGACGCGAACGGTCGGGTGACGGCGGCGGATATCGCGCGCACCGCCTCGTTCGGGGATCCGGTCGCTGTGGGGCTGCTTCAGGCGGCCGGGCGGCGTGTCGGGCTGATGCTCGCCTCGGTGGTGAACTTCTTCAACCCGTCGCTCATCGTCATCGGCGGCGGCGTGGCGCAGAGCGGCGACCAGCTGCTGGCCGCCATCCGCGAGACGGTCTATCGCCGTTCATTGCCTTTGGCGACGCGAGACCTGCTCGTCCAGCGGTCGTCGCTTGGCGAAGTGGCCGGCGTCATCGGCGCGTCCTCGATGGTCGTCGACCAGCTCTTCTCCCGCGAATCGATGGCCGCCTGGATGCCCCTCGGCGACCCGTCCGGGATGCCGGAGGTGGCCACGGCCGCCGCCCGCTGACTGCCTAGGGCGTCCGGGTGACCAGCGCCGCTGCCGCCGTGTCGGCGACGACACGCAGTTTGTGGTGCGAGCGCAGGAACGAAGCGGGCACGTCCGGGCTGACCGGCCCACGCAGCGCGCGCTCCAGCACCTCCGCCTTTCGCGCACCGGTCACCAAGAGCCAGATCTCGTCCGAGGCGAGGAGCCGATCGATGCCCAGCGTGATGCCCGCCTCCGGGATGCGACCCGCGCCGTAACGCTCCACGGCTGCCTCGCGGCTGCCCATCTCCAGCGCGACGACTCGTGTGGGGCTGTCCGCGGTCGATCCCGGCTCGTTGAAGCCGACGTGGCCGTTGGCGCCGAGTCCCAACAGCGTCAGGCTCAGCCCGCCAGCCGCGACCTCGTCGTGCCGGGCGGCAGCCTCGCCGGGAGGCAGCTCATCGACACGCACTGTGTAAAACGCCGCGGGTCTCGGTCGCACGCGGTCCAGCAGCTCGCGTCGAAGCCGTCCATCGCAGCGCGCCGGGTCGGCTGGATCCAGCCCGACCCACTCATCGAGCAGCACGACCGTCGCGCGCTGCAGGGATGCCTCGCCGGCCTCCAGTCGGGTGGCCAGGGCGGCATAGACGGGCGCCGGCGTATCACCCGTGGGCAGGCACAGCCGTAGCGCCGGTTCGGACACAAGGCGTGCCACCAGGTCGCCGGCTACGCGCTCTGCCCAGGCGTCGACCGACAGGACGTTGAGCTCCATGTCAGGTCGCCACGCGCGCCGCTCGCGCCCTCACGAGCCCGCGACGACGCGGTCCAGGAAATCGCCGCTGGCGGGGTCCTTGAGGATGAGCTTCTGCCGCCCGTCGGGAAGCAGCTCCCGCTTGATGACGACCAGGCCCTCGTGCAGCTCCGGGTCCGTGGCCATACGCGGCGTCTCGCCGCCGCGCCACTCGAAGAGCTCCACCGGCTCCCACTGCCGCGACTTCGCCGAGCGGTAGGCAGCGTCCATGATGGCGTTCACGACGTAGCCGTCGTAGAGCGTCTCCTGCGGCGCGCGGCCCTCCTCGATGGCCCGGAACATGTCCGTGAACATGTCGATGTAGCCCAGCTCCGCCACCTCGTCGCCGACCGGGAAGAGCCAGCCCTTCTCCGTCTCGGCCTTCTCGGCCACGTAGCCGCTGGCGCCGCCGGCCGTGAACATCTCGAAGCCGGTGCGCAGGAAGTGGTCCATCCAGATGGTGCCGTGGGTGCCGGCGATCTCATCACGCAGGTCCATGCCGCCGCGGAACGTCCAGCTCACCTCGAACTGCCCGATGGCGCCCGACTCGAAGCGGATGAGCCCGATGGCGTTGTCCTCGTCGGCGATGGGATGGACCAGCGTGTCGGTGTGGCACATCACCTCCAGGGGCCGGTTGCCCTTGCCCACGAAGTTGCGGATTATCTCGATGCAGTGGCAGCCCAGGTCGATGATGGCGCCGCCGCCGGTCAGCCGGCCGTCCCAGAACCAAGCCGAGTGCGGTCCGGGATGCGTCTCGCGCGAGCGCACCCAGGTGACGTCGCCCACCGCTCCGCCCCGCACCGCCGCCAGCGCCTTGAGCGTCTTGGGTGTGTAGCACAAGTCCTCGAGGTAACCGCCGAAGATGCCCGCCTTCTCCACCGTGTCGAGGATGCGGCGCGCCTCCTCCGCGGTCCGGCCCAGCGGCTTGGTGCAGAGCACCGGCTTGCCCGCCGCGGCGACCAGGGCGATGGCCTCCTCGTGCAGGAAGTTGGGCAGCCCGACCACCACCACGTCGGTCTCGGGGTGCTCGATGGCCGCCTTCATGTCCGTGGTCGACTCGGGGATGTCCCAGCGCTCGCGGAACGCCCGGCCACGCCCCTCGCTGCGGGAGTACACGACCCGCACACGGTCCCGGCTGCGCTGCCCGTGCAGCGTCATGGTGTAAAAGTCACCGATCAGTCCGGTGCCCAGCATCGTGATGGTGCGTCCCTGCATCAAGTCGCTGTCTCCCTCTGCGTCGCGCCGCCCCTCGGGATGGTACGGCCGCCCAATCAGCGGCGCTGACGCCCGCTGCGCATGGGAGTCATGTGAAAGGAGGGAACCGCAGCTTGCATCGCAGCCGTTCCACTCACCTGGCCATGCTCCCCACAGGCCCGCCCTTCCCGACAACGAGGTCCTTCCATGACCAACATCACCGGCGCCGACAGCGGCATCGGCAAGGCCGTGGCCATCGCCTTCGCTCGTGAGGGCGCCGATGTCCTCGTCTCCTACCTTGAGGAGACGGATGACGCACGCGACACCGTGCGGCTCATCGAGGCGGAGGGCCGCCGCGCGCTCCCGGTGCCCGGCGACCTCCAGGATGAGCAGCACCGCCGGCGACTCGCGGAGCAGGCACGCGACGAGTTCGGGCGCGTCGATATCCTGGTCAACAACGCGGCTTGGCAGGAACCACGGGAGACCATCGAGGAGATCGCCACGGACGAGTGAGAGCAGACGCTGCGCACGAACGTCACAGCCCCGTTCTGGCTCTGCCGGGAGGCGCTGCCGTTCATGGAGCCTGGTGCCTCCATCATCAACGTGAGCTCCATCCAGGCCACGCAGCCGTCGCCTTCGCTGCTCGCTTACGCGACCACCAAGGGTGCCCTGGTGACCCACTCCAAGGCGCTTTCGGCGATGCTGGCACCACGCGGCATCCGCGTGAACGTGGTCGCTCCGGGACCCGTGTGGACGCCGCTGGTGGCGGCCACCACCGATTCCCAGTCGCTCAGCGAGTTCGGCAGCAGCTCAGGGTTGGGTCGTCCGGCACAACCGGCGGAACTAGCCGGAGCCTTCGTCTTCCCTGCCTCGCCGGCTGCCACCTACATCACGGGCGCTGTCATCGCGGTCACCGGCGGCGAGTTCTACGCCTAGCGGCGCCCAGTCGAGGAGCCTGCTGGCTGCGACGGCCCGTTCGATGGCTGCGCGCACGCCCGCGAAGGCGGGCAGGCGCTTCCCGGTCGACTCGTCGCAGTACAGGCCTCGGCGGACCTCGATCATCACGGACGCCACGCGCCGGTCGCGCCGGTAGCGGTCGAGCGGGACCAGGCAGCCGCTGAAGGGCGAGTCACGCCGCACCCGCCATCCCTCCGCGCGGAACGCTCGCTCCAGGCCGTCGGCCAGCGCCGCGGGCGTATGGAAGGGGTCCGTGCCGATGCAGATATCGGGCCGATCAGGATCCTGGTCGGTCTCGCTGGGCAGGGGCAGCGTGGCGAAGGAGTGACAGTCGATGAGCGTGCAGCGACCGGCTCGCGCCAGGATCGGCCCGACCAGCTCCGAAAGCGCCGCCTGGTACGGCACGAACAGCTCCGCCATCCGACGGGCTCGCTGCTCCGCCGTCAGCTCTCTCAGCAGCTCCCCGGATGTGGTCCTGGTGTAGATCGCGCCCTGCCCCACCGCAGCCATGGGCTCCTGCGCATCGTCGGCGAACCGCTCCGGATCGAAGACCAGCCGCGACAGCTGGTTGACGAACATCGTCGCGCCACGATCGCGCAGCCACTCGAACAGGTCGTCGGTGTGCCAGTCGGTCAGGCGCACGAGCTCGAGCGCGAGCGCCTCGTCGTCGAGGAGGATCTCTTCGCGGACCCCGATCGGGATGGCAGTGGAAGCGTGCGGCACGTGCCCCACCACCGGCACCGCCGACGTCCGCGGCTCCAGGACCAGGAACGGCACGGACGGGACTATGGTCGGCGGACCACGACGTCGGTGAAGTCGACGATCGCCGCCCCATCGGCACTGACGGCCAGACCGACGAAACCCCGAGCGAGGCCGTTCGGGACGCTGGCCTCGGCGACCGAGCGACCGTCGATGGCGAGGCCCAAGGTCGCCGGGCGGACCCCCTCGCAAGTGAGTTCGAGACGCATGCTCTGACCGACGGTGAGCGGTTCGGTGTCCGCCGTGGCCAGGGTCGTCACGTCGCTGTCACGTACCTGATCGATGAAGGCGACGCCATCCGACGACACGCCCGCCTCGTACCAGGTGAAGGCGTCGACGCCGCGACAGACGACAGTCGCCTGCACGGCGCTGCCTCCTTCCTCCAGCGTCACGGTGGCCTCCATGGTCGTGTCATCGACGTACGGCCAGGTCGTTGAGGTGCCGTACAACCAGCTGCCATCTGGACCGACGCGCATGCGGTATTTGCCATCGATCAGGCGGCCGCTGCCGAAGTCGCCCACGAAGCGATACCACGATCGCTCGCTTGCGAAGTCCTCTCGGTAGATGACCTCGGGGCTTGGCGACGTAAGGCGGGGCTCCGCGGAGGCGCTGGGCTGCTCGGTCGCGACGGCCGGCGTCGGCGATGGCGTGGGGCTAAGCGGTGAGGCGCAGCCGAGCAAGGCGGCCATCAAGAGCGCCCAGGCGACTGTCGCTGCCCCTCGGCGGACCGTTCTCCACTCGTCGCTTGGTGCCATCAACAGAGTGTAGGCACGGCCTTGCGGCCGGGGGCCAAAGGTGAGGCAGTCCGGCGCACGAGCGGCTAGGCTCCCCACGATGTCACAACCCGTCACTCCCCGGCCTCCGTGGACGGTCCGGGTCGCCTCGTACAGTGCTGCCCACCGCTGGTCCGTTTTCACGCTGTGGGTCGCGGGCACCATCGGTCTCTTCGCAGCCAGCTTGGCGGCCGGCGGCACCGCTGCCGAGAATGCCGTGGCCGGCGACGAGGGCGTGTCCCGCTACGAGTCAGGCCGTGCCTACGAGGTGTTCGACGCGTCGGGCACGAACGACCCCGGCCAGCGCCTCTTCCTCGTCGTATCGACGCCGTCGGGCACGGTGGACGATCCCGCCGTGGCTTCTGCTGTCTCGGACATCGCGACCCGGATGGGGGAACTCGACTCGACCGTCGGCGGCGAATCGATGGCGACGTTCGAGCCCATCGTCGACCCGCTGTCCGTGCCGCCCGAGGCGGGTCTCGTCTCACCCGACCGCACCACGGTGCGCTTCATCGCCCGCGTGCCGGGCGAGGGCGCCGCGCTGGACGAGCGGCTCGAACCGGTGCCGGCCTTCGTGCAGCAGCTGCGCGCCATCCACCCGGACCTGCGCATCCATGCCCTGAACAACAGCCTGGCCAACGACGAGATCGCGACGCTCGTCAACGAGGACCTGGACTCCTCGCTGGTGATCACCATCCCGCTGACCTTCGCCATCCTGCTGCTCGCCTTCGGGGCGGCAGTGGCTGCGGTGGTGCCGCTCGTGCTGGCCATCACGTCGCTGCTCGCCGCGTTCGGCCTGCTCGGCCTGTACAGCCAATTCGTGAGCCCGGTCAGCCCGTACGCCAGCCAGCTGGTGGTGCTCATCGGCCTGGCCGTGGCGGTCGACTATTCGCTCTTCATGATCACCCGCTTCCGCACCGAACGGCGCCGGCGCGACAAGTCGGCGGCCATCGCGACGGCCTCGAGCACGGCCGGCCGGGCGGTCTTCTTCTCCGGCCTGGCGGTGATGATCTCGATCGCCGGGCTGTTCCTGCTGGACGACCCGCTCTTCCGCTCGATGGCCATCGGCACCATCTCCGTCGTCTTCATCTCCGTGCTGGGCTCGCTGACGTTCCTGCCGGCCGTGCTGGCCATCCTGGATCGCGGCGTGGACCGCTTGCGCTTGCCCATCATCGGCCGGCCGCGAGAGGAGGGGAGCGGCGCCTGGAGTCGAGTGGTCCGCGCCACCATGGCGCGACCGATCCTCTCGTTCGTGCTCGCCGCCGGCCTGCTCCTGGCCATGGCTACGCCGGTCCTCCGCCTCCAGCTCGGGCAGAGCGACTTCACCTCGTTCCCCGACTCGGTGGACAGCGTCCAGGCCCTGGCGCTGATGAACGAGAAGTGGCCGGAGGGCTCCACGCTCCGGCTCCAGGTCGTGGTCACGCAGGCGGATGAGACCGACACGCGGGCGGCCATCCAACAGATGTCCAAGCGGATCCTCGCCATCGAGGGCATCAGCGGCCCGGTCGAGGCGCAGCCCTCCGCCGACGGCAAGGTCGCGATGGTCTCCTACGTCATGGCCGGCAGCCAGAACGACGTGGCCAACCGCGAGATCGTGCGCGAGGTCCGGACCGAGGTCGTGCCGGCAGTCTTCGGCGCGCTGCCCGGCGTTGAAGCACTGGTCACCGGCGATGCGGCCTTCACGGCGGACGTGGTCGGCTTCTACGAAGCGGGCATGCCCCTGGTCTTCCTGTTCGTGCTGGGCTTCTCGTTCGTGCTGCTGCTGGTGGCCTTCCACTCGGTGGTCATCCCGCTCAAGGCGATCCTGCTCAACCTGCTGGCCACGGGCGCCGCGTATGGCCTGCTGGTGCTGGTCTTTCAGGAGGGCTGGGGCGCCGAGCTCCTGAACGTGAGGCCGGGAATCATCGAGTCATTCGTGCCGGTCTTCATCTTCACCATCCTGTTTGGCCTCTCGATGGACTACCACCTCTTCATCCTCACGCGCATCAAGGAGGCGCGCGACCGCGGCCTCGGCTCGGACGCGGCGGTGGAACGCGGCATCACCATCACGGCCGGCACCATCACCAGTGCGGCGGCGATCATGGTCGCTGTCTTCGCCGTGTTCGTGACGCTGGAGCTGTCGATCATCAAGCAGCTCGGCTTCGGGCTGGCCGTGGCCGTGTTCCTGGATGCCACGGTCATCCGCAGCGTCCTGCTCCCTTCATCGATGCGCCTGCTAGGCGACTGGAACTGGTGGATGCCGCGATTCCTGAGCTGGATCCCGCGCATCACCATCGAGGGTGAGTCGGACGAGCCGGAGTCCGGCGGGGAGGGGGAGCGGCCCTCAGCGGGAACCGCCCCGGTCGGGTCGCAGGCGTAGGCGACGCAGCAACTGCGCATTGGCGGCCACGACGATCGTGGACAAGCTCATCAGCACCGCACCGACGGCCATGGGCAGGTCGATGCCCCAGGGCATCAGGACGCCGGCCGCGACGGGGATGGCCACCACGTTGTAGCCAGCCGCCCAGACCAGGTTCTGCCTCATCTTGCTGTAGGCACCGCGCGACAGGACGATGGCGCCGACCACGTCGCGCGGATCGTTCCGGACCAGCACGATGTCGGCCGACTCGACGGCCACGTCGGTGCCCGCCCCGATGGCGATGCCCACGTCGGCCTGGGCCAGCGCGGGGGCGTCGTTCACGCCGTCGCCGACCATCGCCACTCGCTGACCGCCCTCCTGGAAGCGGGCCACCGCGGCGGCCTTGTCGGCGGGCAGGACCTGGGCCGCCACCTTATCGATGGAAAGTCGCTGAGCGACGGCGTCCGCGACGGCCTGGCTATCGCCGGTGATCATGGCCACGCGGATGCCCTGGCGGTGAAGATCCTCGACCGCCTGTGCCGACTCGGGCCGGATCTCATCCTCCACCGCGAGCGCACCGATGACTCGATCGCCCGCCACGACGTGCAGCACCGTCCGGCCCTGGGCGGCCCACTCGTCGGCCGTGACCCGCAGCTCGTCGGGAAGGGTCGCGCCTGACTCATCGAGCAAGCGCGGTCCGCCCACGGCCACCAGCTGGTCCCCGACCCGGGCGCGCGCGCCACGGCCCGCGAGAGACTCGAAGTCCGTTGCCCGCGCAGGTTCGATCCCGCGACGACGGGCAGCCTCCACGATGGCTCGTGCCAACGGGTGCTCCGAATCGGACTCGACTGCGGCGGCCGAGCGGAGGACCTCCTCCTCACCGGTGCCGGAGACGGCCCGGACATCGGCCAGCACCGGTGCGCCGCGCGTCAGCGTGCCCGTCTTGTCGAAGATGACCACGTCCAGCTCGCGAGCCCGCTCCAGCGCGAGGCGATCCTTGACCAAGAGGCCGTTGCGAGCACCAAGCGAGGTGCTGATGGCGATGACCAGCGGGATGGCCAGGCCCAGCGCATGGGGGCAGGCGATGACAAGCACGGTCGCGGTGCGTACGAGAGCGCCTTCAGGATCTCCCAGCGCCCACCACACGCCGAGCGTCGCGAGCCCGGCCACGAGGGCCACATAGAAGAGCAACGCGGCCGCCCGGTCGGCCAGTGCCTGTGCCCGCGAGCCCGAGGCCTGGGCGGCGGCCACGAGCCGCATGATCCCGGACAGTGCAGTGCTCTCGCCCACGGCCGTCACCCGCACCCGGAGGCTGCCGCCTTCGGCCACGGTGCCGGCCACGACCGTGTCGTCCGGGCCCTTGGTGACGTCCTGGGACTCGCCGGTGATCATCGATTCGTCGACGTCGGCGGTGCCTTCTGCGACCACTCCGTCGGCCGGGACCCTGGCACCCGGTCGCACCAGCACGATGTCCCCTTCGCGCAGCTCGGCGAGGGCGACGCTTTCCGTGCCCTCCGCGGTGATCCGCTCAGCGGTGTCCGGCAGGAGTGCAGCCAGGGCATCGAGAGCACCCTGAGCCTGGGCGATGGAGCGCATCTCCAGCCAGTGGCCCAGGAGCATGATGGTGATGAGCGTGGCCAGCTCCCACCAGATCTCGATCTGGAAGTAGCCCAAGGTCGACGCCAGCGACGTCGCGAAGGCGACCGTGATGGCCAGCGAGATGAGGGTCATCATCCCGGGCTGCCGATCGCGTAGCTCGTCGCGAGCGCCCCGCAGGAAGACCCGGCCACCGTAGAGGAAGACGGCCGTACCCAGCACCGCTCCCATGAACTCGGACCCCGGGAAAGCGGGTGCCATGTACCCCAGCCACTCCTGGAGGTCCATGCTCCAGATGAGCACCGGGATGGTGAGGGCGAAGCTCAGCCAGAACCGGTCGCGGAACATGGCCACGGAGTGCCCAGCATGGCGGTCGTGACCGGCGGGTGCGGCAGGTGCGTGGACTTGGTCGTGTTGCATCTTGACGGGACCTCGGAGGCGTAGTGATACTCCCCCCCAGTATCAGGGCACCGTCAAGATGCCGCTTTCACCGGAGTGGCGGCTAGCGGCCGCTCACCCAGCCGCTCCAGACCCAGCCCTTTTCTCCGCTTGGCAGGCGGACGCGCAGCCAATCGGATGTTCCGTGTTCCTTCGTTTCCAGGACAAGGATCTTCGTGCCGCGCAAGACCCAACCGATGATGCGGTGACTCGTGCCGGGCCCGTTGCGAAGATTCAGATGGCCCGTGGCGCGCCGCCGGTCGACTACCGGGTCGCCAGGATCCTCCTCCGGTCCTTCGTCCCCGTCGCCAGGTCCTTCCTCGTCACGCGGAGGTTCCTCATCGGCCGGCTCGGATCCCCCGCGCCACTCAGACGCTCGGAAGTCGGGATCGCCGATGAATGAGTGGTAGTAGTCGCCGTCCGGCTGTGGATCCAGGATCCCCGCCATGCCGGGAGTTTGCTCGGACCGGAAGGTCGAGGCATCCATATCGGTGGCTCGCCAGCTCGACCAGAAGATCGAGCGCATCGATCGGTCGGAATGGAACAGGTCGTCCAGGAGGTAGGAGGAGTCTGAGAACCCGTCAGAGAAGACGGCTCGGGCACCGGCGCGCAGGAAGCCCGCGCCGTAGTTGTCGACGCGCTCCCGCGCGACCGCGCGCGAGGGGATCGACATCCCCGGCTCGGCGTTCCCCGAGGAGTAACACAGCCCGACGAGGAGCACCACGGCGTCCTTGCTCAAACGGAGGCCTTCCACATAGCGCTCACCGTGATAGCGATGGGTCCCACTGGGCGCGCCTTCATAAGCATTGAGGCCCAGCCCGTTCTTGGTTTCCGTCTGGAAGGGGGGATATGGGCTGGGCCAGCCGTTCCCATGGCCCATGTACACGAACAGGTCGGCGTCCCGGGCAGCCCGGCTGACCTGGGTCCACGTGGCCCGGGGCGGATAGATGCCGATGACGTCAGCGCCAAGCCCTCGCGCGTGCGCCGCGAGCGCGCGACCGCGCGCCTCGTACTCAGCGGTGCGTGGACCCACGGGTCCCACGACCACGACGACCTTCGGCCTAGTGTCGGCATCACCCGTGCGTTCTCGGGCCACGGTGGCCGTGCCTGCCGATGCAAGAGCGACGACGAGCATGGCCAACGACAGCGTCCGCATGCCTCGAAGCCGGGGTGTTCGTTGGCCGCCGTTGGTTCGCTGGCTGATCGCGCCCGCCAGGACGCGCACGTAGAACCAGGCGACGAACGTGGCGATGACCGCCATCGTGAGGGCACGATGGAGGGCCCTCGCGATGTGCAGAGAGGCCCTGAGATAGGAAGCGCCCGTCGCTCCGACGGTCCGGAGAGACGGGCGTTGGCGTGAAGGGCGCTGCTCCTGAGAATGCCCCTGATCGGTGAGGGTGGCTGGGGCCACGACGCCTCCTCTCTGCCGAGTCCCGAACGCTGCCCGGGCACGTCGGCTTGCAGGCCAGGGCGGTCGAGCAGCAGCGAGCGAGCATGGTCGGATCGCTACGCGACCCGGACGCCGTGCTGGGGCACGCCGGCGCCGTCGAGCGGGTCGCCCTCCCGCCACGGTCCATATTTGGTTGTCCATCAGTGTGACGGATGACCAAGGCGTCTGCTGAACGATCTCGCATGAGCGGTGACCCCGTCATGCCGAGGTCGGTCGTCGGGCCGTGGACCGCGACTTGATCGATGGCTTGGGTGCCCGGCTGGACAGGTGATGAACGGGGATGATGCGTTTCGACGTCCAGCTGCGTCTGCGGGACATGATGCGGGCGGATCCGGTCGCCGCAATGGCGCAGCTCGAGGGTGTCGTCATCGTCGATCCACGGCTGGTCGAGGAACTGCAGGAGCAGCGCGGCCAGGCGCTGTTCGGCTTCGCTCGACGGTTGGGCTTGACGGACGAGCAGGCCGCCGATGCCGTCCAGGAGACGCTGCTCCGGCTGTGGCGCGAGTCGCACCGCGGGCGTCCCATCGAGGATGGTGCGGCGTGGGCGTTCCGCACCATCTACCGCATCGCCATGGATGAGCATCGGCTACGGCGGAGGCTGGCCGGGCTTCGCGAGCGGTTGCAGCGCGACGGTGTCCACAGGTCCAGCTGGTCCGAGTCCGCTGATCGTGACGACAGCTTGACGGTCTGGGCACAGGTCGACCGGCTCCCCGCGCGCCAACGCCAGGTCCTGTATCTGCGCTATCGGGCGGATCTGCCGACGGGGTTCAGCCCGTGGGAGACGTCCGCGGACTCCGTCCTCGTCCGGATCCGGACCACCTGGCTGGATCTGGACTGCCAGGTGCGCCCGGGAGACGTCTGCTAGATCGAGGCGACGCCTGATGGCCGGATGATCGGCCAGGAAGTGCTCGAGCGGCGTCAGCTTCTGGCGCCTCTGGCGGTGACATAGCGCCACTCGTCGGCGTTCGGGTGGAACCATCCGGGTGTACTCGCGTCAGTATCCGGACCACTCCCGAAGCAAGGGTCTGCTTGCCATGAAGCGCATCGCGTCGCTCCTCGCCGTCACGCTGCTCTCGGCGTGCACGGTCACCGCGCCGGGTGGTCCGCCGCCGGCGGCCGAACTCATAGCGAATGTCGCACGCGCCGCTCCCGGAGAAGCCTCGGTCGACGAGACGGTGGAAGGACTCCTTGCCTTCGGCCATGAACTTCACGAGCGAACGGCCGAACCGACGATCAACACGGTCGTCTCTCCCTTCAGCATCGCGCTCGCCTTCGGCATGGCCCGCGCCGGTGCCGCCGGTGACACCGCCGACGAGATCGACGCCGTCCTGCACTTCCCGCCCGACGTGCACGAGGGGCTGAACGCTCTGGAGCAGGCCATCGTCTCTGCCGACGGACCTCCCCCGGTGCCCGACCACGAGGCCGAGCGCGACCCCCGGGCGGACCCCCAACCGCCCGTGGTGGCCGTCGCCAACGGCCTCTTCGTGCAGGACGGGGTCGAGATCAAGCCGCCCTTCCTCGATATCCTCGCGGGACAGTACGGGGCCGGCGTCCAGGTGGTCGACTTCCAGGACGGCACCGCCAAGGC
>JBBJNS010000038.1:0-15846 GCA_037720745.1 Candidatus Limnocylindrales bacterium | reverse complement strand
CGGTCCGCCCGGGCGCGGCGGCGTACGCAGAACCTCGCCGAGTTGGAGATCGCACTGCGTGAAGCTGGACGTGCACCCTTGACCGGTCCGAGATGGCAGGAGCCGGAACTTCGGGAAGAGGTCGTCGAGTTCGTGGCGCGCCAGATCCAGGTGCGCGGCGTGACGGGACCGGCCGTGATGTTCCTGGAGGCCAGCCGGCCCTACCGGCCGCTGGGCAGTCAGGCGATGCTCTTCTTCGACCCGGTACTGCGCGACCTGTTCGGCGGCGACATGGCCGAGCTGCAGCGCGTGATCGCCGACGAGGCGGGCATCGAGCGGCTCATCGAGCGGCTCGAGGAGATCGACGAAGAACCCGGCTTCGACGCCTGAGCTCGCCGCCCGCCCCGTGACGGTCCCCGGGTGACGCCCGATCCGCTCTCCTTCTTCACCATCGATCACGGCACGGCCTCGACCGCTGCCGCCCTGATCGCACCGGTCGGTGGGCGGTTCCGTCTGCTGGCCGCCGCCACGGCGCCCCGTGGCATAAGCGTCGAAGCCATCCTTGGCGACCTGGTAGGGCGCGTCCGCGCGACGGAGCCGACACTGCTCGTGGCAGCTGACGATTGGCCCTCGTGGGCTAGGCTGGAAGTGGCCACCTATCGTCCGCTGCGCGTCGTCTGCGCGGCCGGCAGTGAGGACCGCGCCGACGAGCTGGCGCGCGCCTGCCGAGTCGCTGGCTGGGAAGTGGCCGCGCGCTTCGCGGGACCGCGAGTCGATGCGCTGTCCCTGACCGAGGCATGTCTCGACCGGGCCGTCAGCGTGGTGGCCCTGGCCGGAGGCGAGCCGCCAGCCCCCGACGAACGAGTCGGGATCGCCCTCCTTGCACCCATGGTCGCCGCCACGCTGCAGCGACGGCCCGACTTGCGCGTCGTCCTTTCCGGCGGAGCGTCGGGCTGGGCCGATCCCTTCCCCGCCGAACGGGTGGCGCACGCGCCTACGACCGGACCGGAACTGCGCGGCGGCTCCGCCGGCGCGGCACGCTTCTTCCTGGAACTCGCCGCGCGCTGGGTCTCGAGCGCGTCCGGCGTTCAGCTGCCTGACGGGCGGCAGGCGTTCACCGTCGGCGCCGCCTCGCTGGCCACTCTGCTCGACCGCGCCGTGGATGCCGTCGACGTGGGCCACGCGGCCGGACTCCGGGCGGTCGCCACTCCCGATGGGACCGTGGAGTGGGTGCTGCGAGCGGACGCGGCCCTGGTCCCCAGCCAGGCGATGACCGACGACGACGAGGCGGACACCATCTTGCGCTGGTGCGCGCTCGATGCGGAGCACTTCGTCCTGCGCGACCGGATCCGGAACCTGGGTCTCGCGCCATGGCGCGAAGCGGCCGGGGATGGGGCGCGCCTCCGCCTGGCCGCTCTGCGCGCTTCGCTCGTCCGTCTCTCGAGCGCGTGGACCGGCGGCCATCCCGAGGCACCACGCGAGCGGCGTACGGCGGCCACGCGGCGGCGCTTTTCGAGCGGCATGGCCCTGAGCGGCTCCGGAGCAAGGATCGGCAGGTCTTCTGCGACAAGGGGAGCCACCGCCGTACCAGACCTCGTCGTGGCTTCGGGAGGGGCGTTCGCCGCGGTGCCCGCGCCCATCGCCGCCTTGGCCCTGCTTGACGGGTTGCGACGACCCGGCGCTCGGACGCTGCTCTGGGACCATGCGCGCCTGCTCGGGCCGATGGGCACGCTGGGGGAAGAGTCGGACCGCCGCCGGCTGATGGCCGATCTGCTGGACGACGCATTCGTGCCGCTGGCCAGCGCCCTCGTGGCGGGCGGACTGCACCATGGCCGTCCTGCCACCTTGCGCGTGACCAGCCCGGTGGGCTCATCTGAGTCGTCGCTGGCCGCCGGCTCGCTGCGGACGATGGACCTGCCGCCGGGTGTCACGGCACGCGTGGAGATCGAAGCCCGCGATCCGGTCATGGTCGGCGTCCGTGCCCGTCACGTGGCCATGGACCTGACTGGGGGGCTGGCAGGCATGCTGGTCGACGGGCGCGAGACGCCACTGCGCCTTCACGAACGTGCGGATCGGCGCCGCGCCCAGCTCGACGGATGGGAGCGGGGCCTCTGGGCGGGCCTCGAGCCATGACCGGGGAGGCGCTTCCCGCTCCGCCCCGAGCGGCCGCTCCGGCGTCAGCAGCCGGATCCGCTCCCGCGCTGTTCGTGAGCGGCCGCACACCCGCCGGCGGGTCGCCGCTCTGCTGGTTCAGGCTGGGACCGGCCGACCGGCCATCGGTCGGCGTGGGCGATGTCGTGAGCGTGGGCGACGCCCTGTTCGAACGGACCCGCGATGTACACCTCTTGGAGTCGAGCCGGGTCAGCCGTGGGGATCTGACACCAGGCGCAGCGGTGGATCCGGCGGACCATCTCGACTCCGCCGCCGGGCGGCCCCGCGCCCGGCTGAGTGACCGCGCGAGCGTGCTCTTCCGCGGTACGGAGGGCCGGCTGCGCCTGGCCGCGGGCCGGGCCGGGGACCATGCCCTGTCGGTCGTGAGCGGCGTGGTGGAATCGGTCGATGGACGGGGCATCGCGATCCGCGCCGAAGGAGACGGCCTGCCGGGTGCCATCCGCTGGGGCCGGTCGGTGCGCGGCAGGCTGATGCTCGGCGTATCGACGCCGGACGGAGACCTGCGGGCCTCTGCCATCGATGTGGCCGCCGCTGGTTCGATCGTGGTGGCCGGTGCCCGGGTCGATATCGAGGCCATCACTCGTGCCCGAGCCCTGGGCGTGCGGGGCGTCATCTGCGGCGGGCTGATGAGCAAGGTGCTGCGGCAGCTGGAGGCCTCGGACGCGCGGCAACGCGCCTCGCTCCACCCCCCGCCGCCGTTCGCGGTGCTGGCGCTCGACGGGTATGGCCTGAGGCCCATCCCCGGACCGGCCTGGGACGCGCTGAGCGCAGCCGCCGGGAAAGAGGTCACCATCGTGGCCGATCCACCCCTCGTCTTGCTGGCAGCCGGACCGAAGCGCCGGGCATCCGGTGACCTGGTGCGCGTCACTGCCGGCCGCCACCTGGGCAGAGAGGGACGGCTGCTGGACCTGCGCGGCCAGCTCCGGGGGGTGGGCGGGGTCTACCTGCCGGCCGGCCTGGTGTCGCTTGACGGCCGGACCCCGAGCGATCCGGTGGAGCGACAGACCATCGCGCTCGCCGACCTGGAACGCTTGGACTAACCTAACCCGGATGACCCCTCTCTCCTCGGCCGAGACCGTGTCTGCGAGCGCCGTGTCGGTGGTCACCGCCGGCGTCGACGAGACACGGGAGCTGGGCGCGGCGCTGGCGGCAGCCGCCCGGGCCGGGGATCGCGTCGCGCTCATCGGGCCGCTTGGCGCGGGCAAGACGCAGTTCGCCAAGGGCTTCGCCCACGGGCTCGGCATCAGGGCGGTGGTCAACAGTCCGAGCTTCACGCTCATGACGGAGTACTCCGGACGGCTGCAGCTCTTCCACCAAGATCTTTACCGGCTGGGCGGGGCAGCGGAGGCCATCGCTGGGGGTCTGCTGGATGAACGGCAGGAGGCCGGCGTCACGCTGACCGAGTGGGCCGATCGACTGGGGTCTGGCCTGGATCCGGACCGCCTGGAGGTGCGCATCGTGGTGGGCGACGGCGACCAGCGCCGGATCGAGCTCTGGACCACCGACCCGACACGCCACTCTGCCTACCTCGCGGCGGCGGCTGGCTGGGACGCGCGCAGGCGTCGTGCGGCTCGGGGCACCGCCGACGAAGGCACGTGAACCTGGCACTCGGACCGCTGCTGGCCATCGACACCGCCACCCGCCGCACGTCGCTGGCATTGGGCGACGGGCATGGACCGCGCTGCATCAGGAGCGTCGACCGCGGCGCCGGCGACAGCCTGCTGGATCAGGTGGCGGCACTGCTGACGGAGGCGGGGATCGCGCGCGGCGCGCTGGGCGGCATCGTGGTGGGCACCGGCCCGGGCAGCTTCACCGGCCTGCGCGTTGGTCTGGCCACCGCCAAGACCTTGGCCTATGCGCTGCGCATCCCCTTGCTGGGCGTGCCCACCGTGGAAGCCCTTGGCCGCGCCGCCGCGGCCGCCCGACGAGACGACGAACGCGTGGGGATCAGCGCCAGCCTCGCGACCACGTTGCTCGTGGTGCTGGCGGCGGGCGCCCGGGACCACTATCTGGCACGCATGGAGGATCCGGCCGGCGCGGCGCGCCTGGCTTGCCCGGTCGAACTCCTGGCACCGGGGGCCTCCCTGCCTGAGGCCGTGGGTCCGGGGATCGCCCTGACCGTGGAGATGTCATCGGCCCCCTTGGGCCCGGATGCGGAGGCGCGCGGTCAGGTAGCGCTGCATGGTTTGAGCCAAGCGCTGCTTGCCCTAGGTCACGAACGGCTCTCAGCCGGCGAGCGCGCGGAACCCGCCACCCTGGTGCCCGAGTATGTAGCCCTGCCACGGGGGATCGCGGCGGAAGCTGGAGCGACGTGGTCTCCCGACCTCCGGTAGCGCTCCGGGTCCGTGCCATGACCGTGGCCGATATCCCGGACGTGCACGAGATCGAACGCGCCTCATTCCCGGTGCCCTGGCCAGCCTATGCCTTTCGTCAGGAACTCGAGATGAATCGTCTGGCCCGCTATCTGCTGGTAAAGGCAGGTGGTGAGGTGGTGGCCTACGGGGGCATCTGGCTGATGGTCGATGAAGCCCACGTCACGACGTTCGCCGTACTCCCCTCGTGGCGCCGCCAGGGCATCGGCGGGCTGCTCATGGTGGAGGTGATGCGGGTGGCGCACGACGTGGGTGCCTCCGTGGCGACCCTGGAGGTGCGCCTTTCGAACGAGGCCGCTCGTGCCCTCTACGCACGCTTCGGGTTCCGACCGGTGGGCCTTCGTCCGCGCTACTACTCGGACAACGGCGAGGACGCCCTGATCATGACCACCGACCGGCTCGACTCACCCGAGATGCAGGATCGGATGCGTCTGCTGGCGAAGCACTATGGCTCGCTCCCGATGGCGACGGACGACCTGGATCGCGCTGAGGCACAAGGATGAGCGCCCGCATCCTGGCCATCGAGACCTCCTGTGACGAGACGGCGGTCGCGGTCGTGGAAGGCGGGCGACGCATCGTAGCCAACGTCGTGGCCAGCCAGGTGGAACTCCACGCCGAGACGGGCGGCATCGTCCCGGAGGTCGCTGCGCGGGCGCATCTGCGCTGGATGCTGCCGGTCCTGGAAGAGGCGCGCACACAGGGGGGCATCGAGCACTGGTCGGAGCTGGAGGCCATCGCGGTCACGGAGGGGCCTGGTCTGGCCGGCTCGCTGCTGGTGGGCATCACCATGGCCAAGACCCTCGCCTGGGTTACCGATCTGCCGTTGGTGCCGGTCAACCATCTGGAGGGTCACATCTACGCGGCCTGGCTGGTGGACGGAGAGTCCGTCGACCGTCCTGAGCCGGAGTTCCCGTTGGTGGCCATGGTCGTGAGCGGCGGCCATACATTCCTGGTCGAGATGCGCGACCACCTGCACTACCGGCTGCTGGGCCAGACGGTAGACGACGCGGCGGGCGAGGCCTTCGACAAGGTAGGCCGCATGCTGGGTCTACCGTATCCCGGGGGTCCGGCCATCATGCGTGCCGCGTCGGGAGCCACCCAGCGCGATCGCCGCTTCCCGCGAGCCTGGCTGGGCGATAGCGATGACTTCAGCTTCAGCGGCCTCAAGACCGCCGCGCGACGGGCAGTCCACGTTGAGCTGGGCCAGCCGGAGTCGGAGCGCGGCGAGCCCGACGGCAGTCTCCTGCCGGCGGCGGCCGTTGCTGAGCTGGCTTGGGCCTTCCAGGAGTCGGTCGTGGAGGTGCTGGTCACCAAGACCCTTCGGGCCGCGGAGCGCAGCGAGGCGCGCACCATCGTGTTGGGCGGCGGTGTGGCGGCCAATTCCGTGCTCCGCCAGCGCCTGGCTGACGGCGCGGCGGCACGGGGCATCCCGTTGCTCGTGCCGCGGCCGGCACTTTGCACGGACAACGCCGCGATGATCGGTGCAGCGGCCTGGCATCGGCTGGCGGCGGGAACCCGGGCGGACTCCCACCTGGAGGCGAGGCCCTCTCTGAAGCTGGCCGTCTGATGTCCGATCCGTACCGGGCGCTCGATCCGGGCGCCAGCGATCGTCTCGGCCCCGATCCGGGCGCTGGTGTCCTCGACGCGCGCCACCTCGGTGCGGAAGGCGTTGAGCGCTACCTGCGCCGCCACGGCCTGGGTGCCTCGAAGCGCTACAGCCAGAACCACCTGGTGGACGGCGAGGTGCTCGAGGCAATCGTGGAGGCGGCTGCGCCGGCCGGCCGCTCCGTGCTGGAGATCGGCCCGGGCATCGGGATCCTTTCGGGAGCCTTGCTGGCCGCCGCCGCGGCGCGGGTCAGCGCCGTGGAGGTCGATCGCCGCCTGGCGGGCCACCTCCAGGAGCGCTTCGGCTCCGATCACCGCTTCGTGCTCACGCAGACCGACGTCCTGGATGCCGACATCGCTGCCCTCGTCGAGCCGCCCTATGACCTGGTGGCCAATCTGCCGTACCACATCACGTCGCCCGTGTTGCACCAGGCTCTCGGCGAGGAGCCGCGCCCCGAGCGCTTCGTGCTGATGCTCCAGCGCGAGGTCGCCGAACGGATCACTTCGCCGCCCGGCGGCATGAGCTACCTGTCCGTGTTCGTGCAGTACCACGCGGACGTGTCGCTGTTGCGCATCGTGCCCGCCTCCGCCTTCGAGCCCGCGCCCCAGGTCGAGTCGGCCGTGGTGGTCGGCGAAGTGCGGCCGCGTCGTCTGTCGGCAGGGGAGGAAGAAGAGCTTTGGCGGCTGGTCCAAGCGGGCTTCCGCGAGCGGCGCAAGATGATCCACAACGTCCTGCTCCGCCAGTTGCCGAACGTCGGCCGTGAGCGCATCACGGCAGCACTTTCTGCGGTCGGCATCGCGCCCGACAGGCGCCCCCAGACCGTCTCGGTGGACGAGTGGCTGGCTCTCTCGAGGGCCATCGGTCCGCTGCCCTGACCCGCCTCGAGGCTCGGCCCCGCGCCAAGGTCAATCTGGCACTGGCGGTGACCGGCCGCCGTCAGGACGGATACCACGAGCTGGCCTCGGTGTTCCTGCGGGTGGGCCTCTCCGACCGCCTCTCGGTCCGGTACGCGGCCCCTGCACTCGACCAGGATCGACTGACCGTCGAAGGTTCCCACGGTGTGCCCCTCGAGGGCAACCTGGTCCTCAGGGCGGTCGAGTCGCTGCGTGCGGAGTGCGGCTTGCCGCTGCCGCCACTGGAGCTGACGCTGGAGAAGCGGATCCCCGTGGCAGCCGGCCTGGCCGGCGGCAGCACCGACGCCGCAGCCGCACTCTCGCTCGCGGCGGCGATGTGGGGGGTCGGACTCTCGCCTCGTCGCGGCGAGGCGCTGGCCCTGGCCCTCGGCGCGGACGTGCCCTTCTTCACCGGCGATCATGCGGCTGCCCTCGTGACCGGCGTCGGCGAGCAGCTAGAGCCCCTGCCTGCCCCACGCGGTGACGCCGGCCTGCTCATCGTGACGCCGGCCATCCGGCTTTCGACGCCGGACGTCTTTCGCGCCTGGGATGAGCTCGACCAGTCCGCCTCGCGAGCCGCCCGGTCCGGCGCGGTGGAAGCGGCCAGCGACCTTGCCGCCGCCCTGCGTTCGGGCATCGACGCGTCCCAGCTGGTCACCTGGAGCGATCGGCTGGCCGCTGCCAACGACCTGTGGCTCTCCGCCCTTGCCGTCGAGCCCTATCTAGCCCGCATACGGAGCGAGCTCGAGGAGCGCCTCGGCCAACGCGTGTTGCTGACCGGGTCGGGCAGCACGCTGGTTGGCCTCTATCCTTCGGCAGGAGAAGCGGCGGTGGCGGGCCGACGGCTGGCTGCCGACAGCCCCGACTTGCTGTCCGGTTCATCCATGGCAGCCTGCGACCTGATCGGCCCCGATCCACTGTGGAGGTTTCCATGACCAAGCGACGCATCGCCACCTCCGGCGCCCCCGAGGCCCTCGGTCCGTACAGCCAAGCTATCGATACTGGTGCCCAGGTCTTCTGCTCAGGGCAGGTGGGTATCGACCCGGCCTCCGGCGATCTGGTCGTCGGTGGCATCAAGGCCGAGGCTCAGCGAGCCCTGCGCAATCTCGGGGCAGTCCTGGACGCTGCCGGCGTGAGCTATGCCGACGTGGTGAAGACGACGGTCTTCCTCATCGACATCGGCGACTTCGCAGTGTTCAACGCTGTCTATGCCGACTTCTTTCCCGATCCGCCACCGGCCCGCTCGACCTTCGCCGTGGCCGCCCTGCCCAAAGGTGCCCGCGTGGAGGTCGAAGCCATCGCCGTGCGCAGCGGAGCCGCCCAGGGTTGAGTGTCGGGCGCCGGCGCTACGCAGCAGCTGATGCTGCCCTCCATCCGTTCGGGCTTCCAGGCAGACACTGATCACGCTCAAACACGCTCAACCAAGTGTGAGCTGGTGACTTGCCAGGGTGACAAGATCCGGCATAACGCCCACCTGGTGGACATCTGACGGAATGGCGGCCCCTTATGACGTCGGTCGACCCCGACTCGGTGGCCAGGAGCGAGCGGACTCGGCGTTTGACACTGCGCAGGCGTGCCCCGTAGAGTCTGCCGCACGCACATGCCCAATCCTCCATCACCCGCCGGCGGGGAAACCCCGTCGTGACGCAGCCTCCACCTCACCGAACGATCGCCGTCGTCCTGGCGGCCGGCCTCGGCACGCGGATGCGCTCCCGGCTCCCCAAGGTCCTGCATCCGGTCTGCGGCCGCCCCATGCTGGCCTACGTCCTCGACGCCGCGCGCGAGGCGACCGGTCAGCGACCTCTCGTTGTCTACTCGCCAGCCACCGCGCAGGTACGCGACGTCTTCGCCAACGAGGCGGACTTCGCCCTCCAGGAGGTGCCACGTGGCACCGGCGACGCGGTTCGGGTCGCTCTGGATGCGGTAGATGACGGGATCACCCATCTCCTCGTCCTTAACGGCGACAAGCCGCTGCTGGTCCCTGCGCCGCTGCTCGGTCTCATGGAGCGACACGTCGCTACCGGAGCGGCGATGACGCTGACGACGTTTCTGGTGCCAGGCGCCAGTCCGTGGGGCAGGGTCGACGTCGGGCTGGATGGGCTGGCGGAGCGGATCCTGGAGCGGAAGGACGACCCTGGGCGAGCGGGCATCAGCGGATTCCGGGGGAACGCGGGCGTCTACGTGCTTGATGCCGCGTGGTTACGCGGATCGCTGGCCCGCATCGAGCCGTCACCGGCCAGTGGTGAGCTGTACCTGACCGATCTGGTCGCGATCGCGCGGCAGGACGGTCGCTCGGTGGCGACCATCGACGCGTCGGATGCGGCGACATCACTTGCCCACGTCAAGGATCGTGTCGACCTCGCCACGGCCGAGGCACTGCTTCAAGCGCGGATCTGGGAGGCCCACATGCAGGCGGGCGTCACCGTCCAGCATCCGAGTTCGACGTTCATCGACGCCACGGTCGAGATCGATGAGGACGTGACGCTGGAGCCGAACGTCACGCTCAAGGGCGCCACGCGCATCGGACGGGACACCGTCATCAAGTCCGGCTCATACATCGTCGACTCGGTCATCGGCGAGCGGTGCACGATATGGGCCAGCGTCATCGAGGACTCGGTCATCGGTGACGACGTCCGAGTGGGACCGTTCAGCCACCTCCGGCCGGGCGCGCACATCGGCGCTGGCGCGGAGATCGGCAACTTCGCCGAGATCAAGAAGGCCAGCCTGGGCCCGCGTACCAAGCAACACCACTTCAGCTACATCGGGGACGCGCACGTCGGCGCCGACGTGAATATCGGGGCGGGCACCATCACCGCCAACTACGACGGTCAGCGCAAGCACCTCACGCGTATCGGCGACGGCGCCTTCATCGGTTCGGACACCATCCTGCGCGCACCGGTCGAGATCGGCCAGGGCGGCGCCACGGGCGCCGGCTCCGTTGTCACCCGCGACGTGCCACCGGGCAAGCTCGCCGTAGGCATGCCCGCCCGCATCCGCGAGCGGCGAGCGCCAGACGAGCCGCCCGCGGACGACCCATGAGCGGTCAGGTCGTCAGCGAGCTCTTCACCATCGGCGTGCTCATCCTCATCAATTCGCTCTTCGTGGCCGCGGAGATCGCCCTGGTCACCGTCCGACGCAGCCGCCTCCAGCAGATGATCGAGGAGGGCGACAGGGGTGCCCGCCGCGTGGCGCGCCTCATCGCCGACCCGAGCCGCTTCCTGGCCGTCATCCAGATCGGCATCACCTTCATCGGCTTCCTGGCCGCGGCCTACGCCGGCGCCAACCTGGCGGTCGCCCTTCAGCCGGTCATCGCCGGCGTACAGCCCCTCGCCGATCAGGCCGAGGTCATCGCTTTGCTCATCGTGACCGCCCTGGTCAGCCTCGTGACCATCGTGTTCGGCGAGCTCGTGCCCAAGCGGCTGGCGCTGGCCCATGCCGAGCGATACGCGATGCTGGTCAGCCGGCCGGTCATCCTCCTGGGCAAGATCATGGCGCCGCTCGTCTGGATGCTGACGCTGGTGACCAATGCCACTACCCGGCTACTCGGCGTGCGCGAGGTCGACGAGGATCGCCTCACCAGCGAGGAGATCCGCATCCTCGTCGAGCGCGGCGGCGAACAGGGCGTCATCGAAGCGGAAGAGGAACAGATGATCGGCGCCGTCCTGGAACTGGGCAAGCGTCGAGTACACGAGGTGATGGTGCCGCGCATCGACATCGCTGCCCTTGCCGCGGACGCCCCCCTGGACGAGCTCGTGGACACCATCGTCAGGGAAGGCCATTCCCGTATCCCGGTCTACGAGGAGACCATCGACAACGTCATCGGCATCCTCTACGCCAAGGACCTGCTGCCCTACCTCAAGGGTGTCGACCACCCACCGCCTACGCGAACGCTGCTGCGCACCCCCCTCTTTGTGCCCGAATCGATGACCATCGATGACCTCCTGCACAGCCTGCAGCGGCGCAAGGTGCACATCGCCATCGTGCTCGACGAATATGGCGGCACGGCCGGCCTGGTGACCATCGAGGATCTCATCGAAGAGATCGTGGGCGAGATCCAAGACGAGTACGACGTCGAGGAACCCATGATCGAGCCCCTTGGCGATGACCAGGCCAGGATCGACGGCCGGGCCAGCGTTGACGACCTGATGGAGCACTTCGACGTCACCTTCAACGGCTCCGACCACGAGGAGTACGACACGGTCGGTGGGCTGGTCTACCACCACATCGGCGGTGTGCCCAAGGTCGGTGACACGGTGGAGGTGAACGGCACCCTGACGCTCACGGTCGAGTCGACCGATGGCCGGCGGGTGGGCAAGGTCATGGCCGTCCGCCGCCGGCGGGACGATGCCACGGACGACGACGGCGGCGATTGAGCTGAGACCGGTGTTTTCGGTCGACCCAGTGCGCTACAGTCCGCGCAGTCGCGCAGCACCAGCGTCAGCGGGCATGTCCAGTCGGAGGAGGGGGATCCGGATGTCCGTTCAGGTTCGTCGTGCCGCCCTCGCGGCTGTCATGGTCACTATGCTCGCGGTGACAGCGGGCTCGCCCGTCTCCGCGGCAGCCGTGAAGTTGCAGATCTCGGTGGGCATCGATGACTTCTCCTACTGCGTCAGCGGAAGCGGCGTCCCCCGGGCCATTCACGTGGCGTCGCTGCGCACGCCCGACGACGAACCGCGTAGCCGCATCCGCAGGGAAGCCGACCGTCGGGGCCGATGGTTCGGTTGCTTCAATTCCATCCACGGGGCACCGATCTTCATCAACGCGGGAGATGTGATCAAGGTCCGGGTGGCAGGCCAAAAGCGCAGGTTCACGATCCCGGACATCCGTCCACGAACGCATCGTGTCGGCGACGTCATCCGGGGGCGAGGCCCGGTCGGTGCGACCATCCAGGTCAGCGTCGATCGAGGCGGCTTTACGGAGGTAGATCCGGGCGTGGCGCGTGATGTCACGGTGAATGGTCGCGGCCGGTGGCGCCTCGATCTCTCTGGTCACTACGACATCAAGGGAACCGATCACATCAGTGTGGCGCTAGCTGACGACGGCCTGTACGTCTTCTCGAACTCGCTTGCTCCGCACGTCAAGCTCGACGCCGGCGGCAACGTCTTGGAGGGGGCTGTCAACCCCGGCCGGACTGTGAGATTCCGGCTGGTGGACGGAGATGGAGTCACGCGAGCCACGGCCTCCGCGAGCGAGATCAACTCGGGGAGATACGCTGTCTCTCTACAGGATGAGCGCGGCAACGCGGTCTATCCCCGTGCTGGTGATCGGATCGAGTCGGACATCGCCGCTGACGGACAGCTCCTCATCCCCGCCAGCTACCTTCGGGCGTCCGCATCAGACGACCGCATCAAGGCCGGCTGCATGCCCCACTCCGGATTCGAGCTATTCACGTCCGGCGAGGACTACCGCTTCTTCGCGGGGCGGACCCGCGACGACGGCACCCTGCGCAGGTCCGCGGACCTCGAGGTGGGAGACTTCGTCGAGTTGACCTGCCGCTACGAGAGCGGCGATCAGCTGAGGCTTGTCACGGACGCCGGTCGCTGAGCGGCTCGCTTCAGACTAGGCGCTGATGGCGGAGAAGACGATGACGCGCAGGCGCTCGAGCGCCTCGGTGTCCACCACGCCGGCCCGCTCCAGCTGCTGCACCGCTTCGTCGCGGTGGGCGCGGGCGCGTTCTCGCGTGTAGCTCCGGGCACCGGTCCGCTCGATGATGGACCGGGCTTCGGCGATGTCCGCCTCGGCCGGCTCCCTGAGTCGCACCACCGCCAGCAGCCGCTCCCGATCCTCTGGCCCGGCCCGCTCCAGGGCATAGATGACGGGCAACGTCTTCTTCTTCTTGGCGATGTCGGAGGGCTCTTTGCCCGTAGCTTGTTCATCCCCCCAGATGCCCAGCAGGTCGTCGTTGAGCTGGAAGGCAAGCCCCAGCGCCCAGCCGAACCGGCGGTAGGCCTCGATGACCTCGTGATCCTCCGTGGCCAGCATGGCGCCGGCCTGAACGGAGGCGGCGATGAGGGCGGCCGTCTTGCGACCGATCATGTCGAAGTAGAAGTCGACCGACATGGGCACGTCGTTCTCGGCCGTCCAGATGTCCATGAACTGGCCCTCCGACAGGGCCAGGCACGTCTCGTCGTAGAGGCGCATCAGTGCCAGCACGCGAGCGTCGGAGAAGCCCAGCCCCGACAACCGGTGAAGGGCGATGCGTGACAGCGTGAAGAGCGTGTCGCCCGTGTTGATGGCCTGGGGGATGCCGTAGACCGTCCACAGCGCGGCGCGGTGACGACGCTCCACGTCGCGATCCTCGATGTCGTCGTGGACCAGGCTGAAGTTGTGGCCCAGCTCCACGGCCGCTGCGCCGGGCAGTGCTCGCTCGTGCTCGCCGGTGATGGAGCGATAGGCCAGCAGACCGAGCAGCGGTCGGATGCGTTTGCCGCGCGGCCCGTCGCGATCGAGGCCGAGGTGATACCGGACCATGGCGTAGAGCTGGGTCGTGCGCGCGTCCTCGGCCTCGGCTATGAGGCTCAAGATCTCCGTCTCCGTGTCGGCGATCAGGGTGTCCAGATCGGTGGTCGTCAGCACGGGAATAGGATACCCGTCGATAGCACGTTCCGTCATGCCCACCCTTCGGTGGCTGGCTGCCGTCGGATGGGGCAAAGCGATGGGCGCCGGCACGGGGGACGCGTCCGTACCGGCGCTCATGAAGTGCTACGCAAGTCGCCGCGGGATGGATGACCGGGGCGCGCTACGCTGCCGATATGCCCATCCCGCGCATGTACAAGACCCAGGCCATCGTGCTCAGCAGGTTCGAGCTGGGCGAGGCCGATCGAGTGCTGACGCTGCTCACGCCGCATGACGGCAAGATCAAGGCCATCGCCAAGGGCGTGCGCCGTCCCAAGAGCCGTATCGGCGGCGCGGTCGAGCCCTTCGCGGAGCTGCACCTCGTGCTCGTCCGCGGGCGGACCTTCGACGTCATCACACAGGCCAGCGTGGGCGAGGCCTGGCTCAGACTGCGCGACCGACTCGAGTCAGCCGCCACTGCCTGGTACGTCGGGGAGCTCGCCGAGCGGGCGGTGGAGGAGCGCGCCGCCGCGTATCCGGTCTATGCGCTGCTGCGACGGGCATTCCAGCTGCTCGATGACGGCATGGCTCCTGGCCGCGTGGCGCGCTGGTTCGAATACGGACTGGCCGACGCGCTGGGGATGCGGCCCGAAGTCGAGCGCTGCGTGGAGTGCGATCGACCACTCCAGGAGACCGAAACGTTCCGTTGGGTACCGGCCCTGGGCGGGGTGCTGTGCGACCGCCATCCTGGGGCCCCGGCGGAGCAGAGCAGGCTCTCGCTGGAGGGACTCAAGCTGCTCAAGGCGTACCGGCGGTTGGACATCGAGGCCATCGCCGCGCTGCGACTGCCGCCATCGGTCGAGGCAGAGGTGGAGGGTGCCCTGCGCCGCTTCATCCGCTTCGTGCTAGAGCGCGATGCGCGTTCGCTGGCCTTCCTCGACGAGGTCAGGGCCGGGCCGTAGGCAGGGCGACATCTGCTGACCACGGCTGGTCGGTGGCGGGCGTGCCAGAATGCGGGCTCGCGACCGGCCATGCCACCGCCGGCGCACCTAAGCCGGAGACCGCCCGTGACCGCCACCTCGACCGACCAGACCATGCCCGCGCGCCAGCCGTCCGAGGCGGACGCCGATCCAGGCCCCGCCGTGCAGAGCCTGGAGACGATCGTCTCTCTGGCCAAGCGGCGCGGCTTCTGCTTCCCCAGCTCGGAGATCTACGGCGGCATCAACGCCGTATGGGACTACGGGCCGTTGGGCGTGGAGCTCAAGAACAACGTCAAGCGTGCCTGGTGGCGGGCCATGGTCCAGGAGCGCGACGACATCGTGGGCCTGGACGCGGGGATCCTGATGCATCCCGAGGTCTGGGTGACCTCTGGCCACGTGGCCTCCTTCAGTGACCCGCTGGTCGAGTGCCAGACCTGCCAGCGCCGCTTCCGTCTGGACGAGCTGCCCGGCGCGGAGGACCTCTCGGTCACCGACCAGAAGGATGCAGCGGTGGTCGAGCGCCTGGGCCTGCGCTGTCCGGTCGACGACGGAGCGCTCAGCGCGCCCCGCCGTTTCAACCTGATGTTCAAGACGCACATGGGTCCCATCGAGGAGGACGCGTCGGTCGTCTACCTGCGCCCCGAGACGGCGCAGGGCTCCTACGTCAACTTCAAGAACGTCCAGGGCTCGAGCCGCAAGAAGGTGCCCTTCGGCATCGCCCAGATCGGCAAGTCGTTTCGCAACGAGATCAGTCCCGGCAATTCCATCTTCCGAACGCGCGAGTTCGAGCAGATGGAGATGCAGTACTTCGTACGGCCCGGCAAGCCCGCCTCGGAGGCCTTCGAGGAGTGGCTGCCCAAGCGGCGCGCCTGGTACGAGCGCTACGGCGTCTCGCCGTCACGTCTGCGCACGCGCGAGCACGCCTCCGACGAGCTGGCTCACTACGCCAAGAAGGCCGTCGACGTGGAGTACCGCTTCCCCTTCGGCTGGAAGGAACTCGAGGGCGTGCATAACCGCGGAGATTTCGACCTGGGAAACCATGCTCGGGCCTCGGGGCAGAACCTGGAGTACTTCGACCCGGCCACGGAGGAGCACTTCATCCCCTGGATCGTAGAGACGGCCGCCGGAGCCGACCGCGCCACGCTCACCTTCCTTCTGGACGCCTATCGCGAGGAGGAGGTCCGCGGCGAAAAGCGCGTCAGCCTCGCGCTGCACCCCGAGCTGGCGCCCTACAAGGTGGCCGTGCTGCCACTGCTCAAGAAGCGGCCGGAGATCGTGGAGCTGTGCCA
>JBBJNS010000037.1:0-15985 GCA_037720745.1 Candidatus Limnocylindrales bacterium | reverse complement strand
CCGGCCACTCCTATATCGTCTACGGCCCGCTGGCCAATGCCACCACCGGGGTGCTTTACGAAGGCGCGCCCGACACGCCCGGCTGGGACCGCTGGTGGCAGATCATCGAGGACCTCAAGGTCACAGTGCTATACACGGCACCCACCGCCATCCGTGCCTTCATGAAGCAGGGCGAGGCGCTTCCTGCGCAGCACGACCTCTCGAGCTTGCGGCTGCTGGGCAGCGTCGGCGAGCCGATCAATCCGGAGGCCTGGCTCTGGTACCACGTCAACATCGGCGGTGAGCGCTGTCCCATCGTGGACACCTGGTGGCAGACGGAGACCGGCATGATCATGATCTCGCCGCTGCCCGGCGTGACCACCACGAAGCCCGGCAGCGCGACCTTCCCGTTCCCCGGCATCTCCGCCGACGTGGTCGACAACGACGGCCAGAGCGTCCCGTTGGGGGAGGGCGGCTATCTCGTGCTGAAGGAGCCATGGCCGGCCATGCTGCGAGGGATCTACGGCGACCCGGAGCGCTACCGCGCCACGTATTGGAGCCGCTTTCCGGGCATGTACTTCGCCGGCGATGGCGCCAAGCGAGACGCCGAGGGCTACTACTGGCTTCTGGGGCGCGTGGATGACGTGATGAACGTGGCCGGTCACCGCATCAGCACCATCGAGGTCGAGTCCGCGCTGGTCGATCATCACTCTGTAGCGGAAGCGGCCGTCGTGGGCAAGAACGACCCGGTCACGGGTCAGGCCATCTTCGCCTTCGTCACCACCAAGGTGGGCATCGAGTCTGCCGATGCCCTGGGCCAGGAACTGCGCGAGCATGTGTCGCGGGTCATCGGGCCCATCGCGCGTCCCCGTTATCTGCTCTTCACGCCGGATCTGCCCAAGACCCGCTCGGGCAAGATCATGCGGCGCCTGCTCCGGGACGTGGCGGAGGGCCGCCCCCTGGGTGACACCACGACCTTGGCCGATGCCACGGTCGTGGAAAGCATCCGCGAGGGCGCGAGCGCCAGCGACGACGGCTGAATCTTCCGAAGGTGGAGTCCGCCGACGGTCGTTCTCGACCTTGACATGAGAGACTGCGTCCGTACGCTAGGGCGGGAGTTTCACCGGCTTCCCGCGTGAGGCAGCACGTAAAGCGGCGGTCCGTGCCCATCCGACCACCAATGTGCTGCGAACAGGAACGGCGAGGCGCGGTGAACGCCACCGGATCGGTCTCCGCTGTGAGGCTGTCCGGACAGAAAGCATGGGCGGCCCCGGGTCGACCCTGACGAGGGAGGTTCTTGCATATGGGTAACAACGGAATGGTCAGAAGCGTTGCCGCTATCGTGGGCATCGTTCTGGTAGCTGCCGGCCTGCTCGGGTTCATCGGCAACCCGATCGTGGGACCTGGCCCGAACAACAACGGCACAGACGTGCTCCTTGCAGCGAACTCGGTGCATAACATCGTGCACCTGGCGACAGGCGCGCTGGCGCTCTATATCGCCTTCGGCCTCAGCGGGACGCAGCAGGCGAACGCCTTCCTTGGCTTCGGCATCCTGTACGTGGTGATCTTCGTGGCCGTGCTCTTCAGCCCGACACTGCTCGGCCTGTTCGATCCCATCGAGGCGAACGTGCCGATCCACGTGTTGCACGCCGGTCTGGCCGCCGTCGGCCTCGGGGTCGGCTACATGGCGCGCGGATCCACCTCCTCGGTGGCCACCCGCTAGCAACGACCCGGCCCTTCATCAGAAGACCCTCGGCGAGGCGCCGTGGGTCTTCTTCCTATCCGCCCACTCCTCGAGGTTAGTATTCCAGCGTGAGATCCATCGGCGACTATGGCCTGCTGTCCGACTGTCGCACGGCTGCGCTCGTCTCACGCCATGGCTCGATCGATTGGCACTGCCCCATCAGCTTCGATGCGCCTTCCGTCTTCGGGCGGCTGCTCGACCCGGACGGCGGTCATTGGCGAATGGCCCCGCTCGGCGAGACGACGGCCACCCGACGCTACGTGGGGGAGAGCCTGGTCCTGCGCACCCAGTTCGACGGTGCGGACGGCGCGGCCGCCATCACGGACTTCCTGTCGTTCGCGCCTGGCACTCGCGCGCACGACATCGGCAAGCGGGTGCCGCACGCCCTCGTGCGCATCGTCGAGGGGCTACGCGGCCGCCTGGTCGTCGAGCTGGACCTGGCGCCGCGCTTCGAGTACGGGCTCACGGTGCCCTGGCTGGAGCAGAGCGACGGCGCCGTGGAGATGCGCGCCGGGCCGTCCGCGTTGCGGTTGGAGACGGACGTGACCTTGGACCTGGGGCGCGACCGGATCACCGGGCGATTCACCGTAGAAGCTGGTCAGACGCGAACCTTCACCCTGCGGGGGATCGACCCGCTGAGCGAGGCGGTCTTCGACCGCACGCCCGCCGAGGACCTGTTGGAGGCCACGCTTGAGGGCTGGCGGACTTGGAACGAGCCGCATGTCGCCTACGACGGCATCGCCACCGAGATGGTCCGCCGCTCGGCGATCGTGCTGCAGGGTCTGACAGATGAGCGGACGGGCGCCGTGATCGCCGCGCCGACGACTTCCCTGCCCGCCCATCTCGGCCGCGGCGACACGTGGGACTACCGCTACGTGTGGTTGCGCGACCTGTCGTTCACGATGCGCGCGCTGTGGGTGGCTGCATGCCCCACGGAGGCTGATCGATTCCTGGGCTTCCTGGCTCGCTCCCTCGGCCAGCCCAGTGATCGCCACGTGCCCATCGTGCTGGGCTCGGACGGCCGGCGCGACATCTCCGAGCATCAGCTGGGGCACCTTGCCGGGCATCGCGACAACCGACCCGTGCGGGTGGGCAACGCAGCCTGGGAGCAGCGACAGCTCGATGTGATGGGTGAGGTGCTCGACTCGGCCTATCTGTTGCGCGAGCATATCTCCGACTTCGATGTGCAGACGCGCCGCATGCTGCGTGACTTCGCGGACCGGGCGGCAGCCGGCTGGCGAGATGCCGATGCCGGCATGTGGGAGGCGCGCGACCGCGAGCGGCAGTACACCTCATCGAAGGTGATGTGCTGGGTCGCGCTCGATCGCGCCGTAAAGCTGGCCACTCGCCTCGGCGATGACGTGGATACCGGCCGCTGGGAGCAGGAACGCGACGACATCCACGCCACGGTCCTGCGCGAGGCCTGGAGCGAGACGGCCGGCGCCTACGCGGGTGCCTTCGGCTCGGATGAGCTCGACGCGTCGGTCCTGCTCATGCCCCTGGTCGGGTTCCTGCCGGCCACCGATCCACGGATGGCGGCCACCATCCGTCGTGTCGACGAGGGGCTCTCGCAGGGCCCGCTCATCCGACGCTGGAAGGATGAGCAGAATGGCTTCCTCATCTGCAGCTACTGGCTGGTGGAGTGCCTCGCGCTGATGGGCGATGAGCCTCGCGCCAGGCAGCGCTTCGATGCCCTCAACGCATCAGCCAACGACCTTGGCCTGATGGCCGAGATGTTCGACCCGACCACGGACCAGCTCATGGGCAACTTCCCGCAGGCCTTCTCGCACGTGGGCCTGATCAACGCCGCCTGGCGGCTCACGGAACTCGCTCACGAGAATGCGACCACGGGGTGATCCAGCAGCCCAGCGGGGCGGCTGGTGCCTAGGCGCCCTGTCCCTGGTTCTGCATCAGCCCGCCATCGATATAGAAGGTGGCGCCCGTCACATAATCAGCATCCCCTGAGGCGAGGTAGAGGGCCAACTTGCCGATCTCCTCGGGTTCGGCGGCGCGCTTCCAGGGGATGCTCTGCACCTGCTTCTCGAGCTCCTCAGGGTCATCCACGGCCTCTTGGTTGAAGGGCGTGAGGACCATGCCGGGGCCGATGTTGTTGACGTTGATCTTGAGCGGTGCGAGCTCGAGCGCCAGCGTCCGGGTCAGGTTCAGTTGTCCGCCCTTGCTGCAGTCGTAGTCCGAGGCCCCCGCCCGAGGGATGGTGTCGTGGACCGAGGTCACGTTGATGATCTTGCCTCCGCCGCCCTGCTCGCGCCGATGGCGGATGAAGCGCCGGCAGCAGAAGAAGTAGCCGTAGAGGTTGGTCCGTATCGCTCGATCCCAGACCTCCGTCTCGAGGTCGGCCACCTCCGTACCGGACGCATCGACACCAGCGTTGTTCATCAGGATGTCCAGGCCGCCCATCTGCTTGAGCGCGAGGTCGAACATCCGCTCGACCTGGGTCTCGTCGCTCACGTCCGCTTGGACGATCATCGAGCGGCGACCGGCCGCCTCCACCGTTCGGCGTGTCTCCTCGGCTCCATCGCGGTCCTCATGAAAGTGGACCACGACATCCGCGCCCTCCGCGGCGAAGACCGTAGCCGTGCCCTGTCCGATGCCCGAGTCAGCGCCCGTGATGAGCGCCACCTTGCCGTCGAGTCGCATGCGATGCCTCCGTGTCCTGTCTGGTCGTCCCGCCGCAGTCTGACGGAACCGCGCATGAGCCGCGTACCATCATCCGGTGAGTGTCATCGATCGGTTGGGAAGGCCGCTGCGGGATCTGCGCATCTCGGTCACGGACCGCTGCAACTTCCGCTGCACGTACTGCATGCCGCGCGAGATCTACGGCGCGGGCTTCCGCTTCATGCCGCGCGCGGAGCTGCTGACGTTCGAGGAGATCGCCCGGCTGGCCGGCCTGTTCGTGGCGGCCGGCGCAGAGAAGATCCGGTTGACCGGCGGCGAGCCACTCTTGCGTCGGGACCTGGAGCGGCTGGTGGCCATGCTGGTGGGGATGCCCGGCCTGCGCGACCTGACGCTCACCACCAACGGCTCACTGCTCGCCCGGAAGGCGGCGGCTCTCAAGGAGGCAGGACTGGGGCGCATCACGGTGAGCCTCGATTCGCTCGATCCGGAGGTGTTCGCTGCGCTCAACGACGTCGACTTCCCGGTCTCCGATGTGCTCTACGGCATCGAGGCCGCCGAAGCGGCCGGGCTATGGCCCATCAAGGTCAACATGGTCGTGCGGCGAGGGGTGAACGAGAGCAGCGTCCTGCCCATGGCGCGCTTCTGCCGAGAGCGCGGCTACATCCTGCGCTTCATCGAGTACATGGACGTGGGGCATTCGAACGGCTGGCGGCTGGACGAGGTCGTGCCGGCCGCGGACATCGTGACCATCATCGACGCCGAGTCGCCGCTCGTGGCTGTCGACCCCAACTACCCGGGCGAGGTGGCAGAGCGCTGGCGGTACCGGGATGGGAGCGGCGAGGTGGGCGTCATCGCGTCGGTCAGCCAGCCCTTCTGCGGTGGCTGCACGCGCGCCAGGCTGACCGCTGATGGTCAGGTGTTCACGTGCCTCTTCGCGGTGGCCGGCGCGGATCTGCGGGAGCCGCTGCGTACCGGGGAGACGGACGAGCAGCTCTCTGCGCGTATCGCGAGCATCTGGAGCGTCCGCGCAGACCGCTACTCGGAGTCGCGCTCCGCCGCCACACGGCAGTTGCCCAAGGTAGAGATGTCGCGCATCGGAGGCTAGGGCAGGCGTGGAACGCAAGAAAGGCCCTTCCCAACGTCCGCTCGCGCGTTATCCTTCCCCCAGCGGGCCGACCGGTGGCCCCTAGAGGCCGGTCGATCCCCCGAGCGCCCGTTTTCGAGTGCGCCGGTCTGCAAGAGGAGAGAAGAGCATGACGCAATCGGGTCAGCCTGGCGGATCGCCGCCGCCCCCGCCTGCATCGTCACCCCCGCCGTCCGCCTCGCCGCCCGACTGGCAGTCGACCCCACAGCAGCCATCGTCACCGCCGACCGCGGGCGGCTCGGGCGGAAGCAGCGGGACGCCCTCGTGGACCGCCAACATCACGTCGCAAGCTCCCGTCGCCGGTCCCTCCGGCTATTTCTACGCGGACGTGCCGAACCGCATCATCGCGTACATCATCGACTTCATCCTCCTCTTCATCGGGCTGTTCATCATCGCCCTGATCGTTGCGGCGATCATGCCAGCAGCGGGGTTCGCGTTCGCCCTCATCTACGGGCTTTTGGCGGCAGCCCTGACAGCTGCGTACTTCATCTATACCTGGGTGACGATGCGCGGGACACTTGGTATGAAGGTCCTCGGCATGCAGATCGGGGACCAGGCGGATGGACGCACCATGACCTTCAATCAGGGTCTCATCCGCTACGCCGTCCTGTACGGACCATTCCTGGTGGCTGACATCCTGGGGCGCCTCATTCCCGCCCTGAGTCTCATCCTTCCGCTCCTGAGCCTCGTGTGGTTCATCGTGCTGCTGGTCACCACGGCGCAGAGCCCGACCAAGCAGGGCATCCACGACAAGTACGCCAGGACCATGGTCGTCAAGGCGGCGCGCTCCGTCGGCTGACGATCCATCTTCCGCCACACACCTCGACCCCGGTCCCCAGACCGGGGTCGACCCTTGTCTCCCGCTGACGGGCTTATCCACCTCTTGTCCACAGCGGATGTGGATTCGTGGATGGGGACCTACCTCCGAGTCGATTCCGTGGACAACATCGGTTGACCGCGACCTTGCGGTTTCGTATCTTTCTCCTTGCCCGGAGGGGCCGGTCAGGTTCCTCGGACACCGAGATCACATCAAGGTGACCGAGGCATCGAGACAGCTTCTCTGGGCGTTTCTGTGCGCGCCTCGTCATCTGGGACCGCTCGTGTATGGTCGCCAGCATGGACCACACTGAAGCGTCACCGGGACCGGCCGGCCTGCCCGCGCGTCTCGATGCCCTGGAGGGCGCCATCCGGGCACGCACCGATCTGGTGCCACGCATCGGCTTGGTCCTGGGCTCCGGACTGGGCGACATCGCGGCTGCCATCCGCGACGCGACGGTCATCCCCTTCACGCAGCTTCCCGGCTGGCCCGCCGCATCGGCTCCCGGACATGCCGGGCGCCTGCTGCTGGGCAGGCTGGGGGAGGTGCCCGTCGTCTGCCTACAGGGCCGCCTTCACCTGTACGAAGGTCTCGACCCGACCCTGGTCGTGGAGCCGGTCCTGCTCATGGGTCGACTCGGTGCACCCACGGTGGTCCTGACCAACGCCGCCGGGGGCATCCGCGCGGCCTGGCCGGCGGGCACGCTGATGGTCATCGAGGACCACCTCAACCTCACCGGTCGGACACCCTTGCTGGGTGCCAATGCAGACCAGATGGGGCCGCGCTTCCCGGACCTGGTCGATGCCTGGGATCCGCGCCTGCGGGTGCTGCTCCACCGGGCGGCGGCCGAGGAAGCGGTGGCGCTGGAGAAGGGCGTCTACGCCGGGCTGCTCGGGCCTTCCTACGAGACCCCCGCCGAGGTACGCATGTTGCGCACGCTGGGCGCGGACGCCGTGGGCATGTCCACGGTGCTGGAAGCCATCGCCGCGCGCTGGGCGGGCATCAGGGTGTGCGGCGTGTCCCTCGTGACCAATGCCGGTGCAGGCATCACCGGCCAGCCGCTGACCCACGACGAGGTGCTGGCCGCGGCCAACGAGGCCGGTCCGCGCCTGGCGCGTGTCTTGCGCCGCTTCGTGACACTGGCCGATACCGAGGCCTGACCGGCCTCAGCTTCTCAGCTGAGCGGCCGAGGCTTGGGAAGGTGGCTGCCAGCGGACCCAGGTGATGGCGCCGGCGATGAGCGAGCCGATGGCACCGAATGTCACGTCCGCGATGGTGTCCTCCGGCGAGAGGCCCAGCCCATCGAAACCGAGTGCCTCGGCGGTGTACTCCATGACCTCCCAGCCGATGCCGCCCAGCGCACCGAAGGCGATCACCGCGCCGGCAGCCTTGTGGCGGGACTCCACGTGCTCGGAGATGAGCGACCCGAACAGCGATGCCAGTGAGACGGTGTTGACCAGGTGCACGACGTCGTCGAGACGCGCGTCGTCATAGATGCCGTGCGCGTTGCCGGCGGCGTCGACCAGCAGGGGCAAAGTGACCGCCAGGTCGGCTACCACGGGGAAGCGCTCGCGCCGGCCGCGCAACCACCAGGCGGCCGGCATCAGGGCAAGTCCGCCGATGTAGCCCACGGCGCGGACCCGCATCGCCTTGCCCTTGTACTTGGGCTGGTGCGGATGGACGACTGATTCGGCGACGTATCGCAGCGTGGCGATCTTGGCCGCAGCGAGCACGACCGCCGACGCGGTGCGCAGCGGCTGTGGTTCCAGGTGGACTTGGGCGAGGTTCGCGCGCGCGGGATCCACGGTGACTCCGAAGCGGCTTCTCAAATGGTCTCGAGCTCGCGGCCAGCCCGCTTCGCCTCGGCGCGCTTCTCGGCCCAGGCGTTGAGCACCGTGTCCTTGTGCGGCCGGATAGGGCAGTGCTCGTCGCGGTTGCGATCCTCGTCGCAATAGCCCAGCGGCACGCACTTGGGCGCCAGGAACGACCCAAGGAACGGGCTGACCGCGAAGATCTCGTGGCGGATCAGCTGGAACAGCCGCCTGATCTCCCACTGGGCCATGGTGCACAGACGCAGGCCGGACATGTGGATCAGCGAGCGCAGGTTGGCGGTCATGATCAGGTTGGTGCGCGTGGCATTGGGCATCACGAAGCGCGCGTCCTCGCCGGGCACACCCGCCTCCAGTAACTCCCCGTAGAAGGAGAGCGAGTCGTCCATCCCCGACACGAAGCGGTCACGCAGCTCGGGCGGAGCATCGCTGACCGTGCCGGGCACCATGTAGGAGGGCTTCTTGTAGTCGAGGTAGCGCTGCGACTGCTGATCGAAAGCCACGCCCGCGCGATGCCGCACCAACTGGTGACTGAGCGTGCGGGTCACGCCGCTGATGGCGAAGGTGAAGACGATGTGCTCGATGGTGGAGCCGTGGCCCGACTCGATGACGCGCCGGATGAGGTCCTGCTGCTTCTGCTCCGCGACTCGGCCGTCGGTGGCGCGCTCGAAGATGTCCTGCGGCTCGAGCTCGCTGTAGCAGGTGCGGCAGGCGGTGTAGATGAGCGGCAGGTAGTACTTCTCAGCGACCTCGCGATCGGGAAAGAGAAGCGAGACCTTCATGCCCAGGTCACGGGTGGCCGGACTGCGTGGCGTCGCGCTCCGCGGCTTTGCGCTTTCTCGGGCTCCTCCAGCGGCGGAGCCGATGTCCGTGACCTCGGTTCCCGAGGAAGCGGCTGTTCTGGAGACGACCATGGACATAGGGTACGACCTGAGGTCGGGCCTCGCCACATCGGTCGGCCAGCGTGGCCGCAGCCGCCTCCGATCCGCTCTCGGCCGCGTTCCTGATCCATTCTCCGGTCGTTCACCGGACGGTCAGCAGTCATTCACACCGAGCGCTCACGGTGAGGGTCCACGACGCAGGCCGGGAGACCTCCCCGACCACTCGTGGCTCTGGGAGACGATCATGACCCGTACCCCTTCCGGGCGCAGCTTGTTCCGGACCGCCGCCATGGTCGGCGCGCTGACGCTCGCCGCCGCCACCATCGCGCCCGCTCTCGGGGCGGACCCCGTCCTGCCCCCGCCATCGTCGGTGGGCACCGGCATCCCGCTCACCTATCAAGGCCCGCCACCCTCCGAGGTGGACAAGAATCTGATCGGTCCGGTGAAGCTGTTGCGGGCCGGGGACGTCAACGAGCGACTGATGACGGTCACGCTGCCGCTCTACCGCGGTGCGTTGAAGAACGGACGCAGCGTCTGGTACATCCTCACCGACACCACGGACGAGAGGAACGCCGAGGCGCTCGGCCTCAACTTCTCCGCCAAGCTGAACTACGCGGCTGTGGGCGACGCCGTTCGCGGGGCGTGGCTGCAAGACGATGGTTCCATCCAGTTCGATCGAGGGTCCGTGGACTTCTCGCCCGAGCGGATCGTCGTTCCGGGAGACGCTCCGGACTTCTTCCCGCCCGCCTCGTTCCAGGCTGGCTCCATAGGTGGACCGCGTTATACCCCGCTCTTCCGCCTGGAGAACGGCGGCGGCCACATCTACAACGCGCCGGTCGTGGCCTTCGACGTGGATGAGGACGAGATCGACTTCTGTGAAGGCGACGTGGACTACTCGAAAGTGCACGATCGCGTCCTGAGCATCTGCCCGGACGGCGAGCGGGGCGGCACCGTGACGCTCCAGATGACGCCCATCTTCAGCTTTGCGAAGCCGTCCGCCTACATCAGCACCGAGGCGTCCGACCCGATGGTCGCGGCACTCGACTCCGGCACGCATGCACCTGCGCTGGGCGACACCGTGGTCGGCTTCGACGACGGCGCATTCAGCGCCGTGGAGCGACTCTTTCCCATCGCCAACGGACCGACGGGCGCGGAGAATCCGCAGCGCCAGGGTCTCAACAGCGCTCTGTCGGACGTCGGCGAGGACGGCAAGCCGCTGCCTCCCGTCCACGTCATCGGCGGCCTGCCCACCGTTGCGCTGGACTACAGTCCGCTGTGGGACCTCAACCTCGGTGAATGGACGGACGAGGCCATCGAGAAGGGCTATCGCTCTCGCTTGATCGACGAGTTCCAGCTCCTGTCGATGGTCGAGCAGGGCTGGCTCACCGGTCCCGACGGCGCCCCATTCGGATCGACCGGCATCGTCGTGAACTGCCCCATCGTCATCCGCTTCCTCTAGCGCGCCCGGCTCGGCGAACGGGCCTCACTCTGACGCCCGCCGGCCCCAGCCGGCGGGCGTTTCCGCTGCCCTGACCGGACCGCGGTTCAGGGCCCATCCGCAGTCTCCGCCCGGACCAGCCCGGGGCGCCGCAGCGGCCGGGTCCAGACTAACCAGGCGAGGCCGGCCATGGCCACCGCCGCGACCAGGACGTAGAGCGTCACGATCGGCCCCGCGAGCTCTGACAGGACTCCCGACACGATGGTCGAGAGGGTGGTGGCCAGGAGGACCAGCGCGTAGTCGAAGCTGAAGACCCGTCCGCGCAGCTGGTCCGGCACGGCGACCTGCAGGCCGTAGCTCGAGAGGCTCCACTGTGCGCCGCCGCCCAGGTGAGCGAAGAAGACACACACGCATGCCAGCACGATGGTCGGGCTGGCGGGCAGCAGCGCGTAGCCGACAAGGAACGTGCCGATCGCCACCGCGATCGTTCGCAACAGGCTGCGGCCGTCGTCGGTCATGAACCGCCGCGCGATGAACGGCCCGACCAGTGCGCCGCCTCCCCGGGCCGCGAAGAGCAGCCCGATGCCAGCGTCGCCCGCCTCGAAGACATCCTCGGCGAACACGGCGAGGAGCAGGACGACTCCCATCCCGACACCGAAAGTGGTCTTGGTCAGCAACAGCGCGCCGACCATCGGTGAACGCCGAACCAGCGCGAGCGTCTCACTCAGCGACCGTCGCATACCGCCCATGCCTCCAGCGGCCTCCACGACGGCCGCTTCCTCCGCGGAGAGTGGCGCTTTGAAGCTGCCTCGCACGCGCCAGATGAGCAGGGCTGAGACGGCGAAGCTCAGCGCGTTGACCAGGAACGCGGCGTCACGCCCGACCAGCCCGGCGACCAGGCCACCGGCGGCGGCCCCGACGGCCAGCATCGTGCCCCAGGCGGCTCCGATGAGTGCGTTGGCCGTGGGCAGGTCCGCCTTCTCGACCAGGTTGGGCAGCGACGCCGTGGCCGTCGGGTCGAAGAACGCGGCACCCACCGAGAGAAGCGCCACGCAGACGAGCGCGATCCACAGCGTCGACGCGTCGCGCGCCAGCAGGAAGCCAAGGGCCACGACGGCCCGTCCCACGTCCGAGGCGATGAGCAGCTTCCTGCGGTCGACCCGGTCGGCCAGCACTCCGGCGTACGGCGAAGCGAGGAAGAAGGGTGCGGTCTGCAGCACCAGCACCAGGGAGGCGACCGTCGTCGAGTCAGTGAGTTCGAGGGCCAAGCCCAGCAAGGCGACCGTGGCGAACCAGTCGCCGCCGAAGCTGACGAGCTGCGCGACGTACAGCCGCGCGAACGCCGGGTTGCGACGAAGCAGGCTGAGGTAGGAGCGAGGATCCACGGCCGCACGATAGTGCCAGCCCGTCGTCACTCTCGTGCCCAGCATGGAACCCTTCGCAGCCGAGCGGCGCCCTGCGGCCGAGCCGCTCCCTGCGCCCGGGCCCGCTCGGGCGGCCTTCCGGACTCGCCTTACGCCGCTGGTGCGCTGGCTAACGTTGCTGTCATGCGCGACTGTCATGAAAGACAGTGCCCGGATGTTGCCTCGCGGCTTGACCAGCCAGGATCGGGCCGCGTGTCCATCAGCGGGGAAGGCGGAGCGCAGCATCGACCGGTGAGCCGCCAGACGGCGTCGATCGGTGCGCGTATCCCGGACGATCACCCAGCAAGCGGTCGATCGTGCGATCCAGCCTCGCTCTGTTGCCACGCGAGCCGCCAGCCGTGTCTTCCGGTCCACGCCGCCGACCAGGTCCTGGACATCCACGATCTCGGTCTTGAGCTCGATGACCAGTAGGGAGCCGGTCGGCGAGTGGAAGCAGAGGATGTCGATGACGCCGCGCTCGCCGTACACCGCGAAGGACACCTCTGGCTGCCTCAGCCAGTCCGGCAGGTCATCGAAGAGCTCTGCAACGACCTCGTGCATGGCGGAGTGCCCGGCGTTGAGGAGGCGGTCCATGTCGTCGCCACGCCAGCGAGCGGTGAGGTCGAGCCGCACTCCGAGCACGGCGGCGACCCGGCCGATGGTGCCGAACGACAGTGCGTCCCAATGCCCACGCTCCACGACCGAGACGGTCGATCGATGCAGGCCAGCCGCCACAGCTACGTCCTCCTGCCGCCATCGACGGCGGACGCGAACGGAGCGGAGCGCGATGCCGACCCGCACGGTGTCCATCGTGCAGCGCATGAAGGTCGGAACTTACCGAACGATGCTTCCGGGCTTAACGCGGGCTTGGCCGAGCCCGCCGGCGCAGGCCGAGGCACAGACGCACTGCCAGGAGCGCGGCGGGTGAGGCAGCTCGCGCGCGGCTCAGATGACCTGGCGACCCTCCATCCAGACGGACTCGATGCGCTCTGTGAGCGTCGCCAGCTCCAGCACGTCGCCGCGCACCACGACCAGGTCGGCCAGCTTGCCGTGCTCCAGGGTGCCCAGTCGATCGTCCAGGCCCAGCAACTCGGCGGCGCCACACGTGGCCGAGGCCAGTACCGCGGCCGGCTCCATGCCGCCCTCCGCCATGAGTGTCAGCTCGCGCAGGTTCTGGCCGTGCGGCGTGACGCCCGAGTCGGTGCCCATGGCGATCCTCACCCCCGCCGCCACAGCGCGACGGAACGATTCGCGGTGGATGCCCACGACCTGCTTGGCCTTCTCCACCGATTCGGCCGGGATGGCCGCCCCGGCCGCCGCGGCATCCAGTACGCCGCGCGGCGCCATCAGCGTCGGCACCAGGTAAGTGCCATGGGCGAGCATCAGCTCGATCGCTTCATCGTCCAGATAGATGCCGTGCTCGATGGAACGGATGCCCGCACGAACGGCGTTCTTGATGCCGTCCGTGGCCTGGGCATGGGCCATGACCGGGATGCCCGCCGCGGTCGCCTCGGCCACCAGCACGGCTAGCTCGTCCTCACGGAAGTGTGCGTGACGGGGATCGTCGCGAGGGGAGAGGACGCCGCCGGAAGTGGCCACCTTGATCACGTCGGCGCCCGCCCGGATCATCGCCCGGACGGCCCGCCGCACTTCATCGGGTCCATCGACCAAGCCCGAGGGCGCGCCCGGATGCGCCATCCCGAAGGGTGTCGGTACCTCCACGCCCGAGACGTACCAGTCGTCGCCGTGACCACCGGTCTGCGACAGCATGCGGATGGAGATCCGCATCCGCGGCCCCGGGATGAGGCCCTTCGCCACGGCCTCCTTCACGCCCAGATCCGCGCCACCCGCGTCGCGCACGGTGGTGATGCCGACCCTCAAGGTCGCCAGCAGGTTGGCGGCCGCCTCGTAGAACTGGAAGGAGAACGGCGTCTGGACCTGCCGCCAGAGGTCGATGTGGCTGAGCATCACGTGGGTGTGGCAGTCGAACAGTCCGGGCAACAGCGTCCGTCCGTCGAGATCCACCGCCTCGTCGCCATCCAGACCAGGGCCGACGTCGACGATCCGCCCGTCCTCGACCACGAGGTCGGCCGGCTGGGGCGGGGCACCGGTGCCGTCGAAGATGCGTCCACCGCGGAAGACGGTCCGAGTCGAGGTCTTGGGCATCGTACGCATCGTAACGGCTTGGCGGCGACCCCTCGACGCGACCTCTTGACGCGACCTGGGTCGCCCTGTGGCATCCTCCGCACATGGTCCTTCGACGCTTCCTCGGGCTCCGCGATGAGCAGGAACCCGCGCCCTCCCAGCGCCCCGCGGATGCCGCGGCCCCGACGGATACCGCGACCGTGCGCCGCATCGTGGCGGCCATAGAGGCCCTGCCCGAAGCTCAGCGGCGCTTCGTGGCGGGCTTCGCCTACGTCCTTGGCCGGACGGCGCATGCCGACCTGCTCGTCAGCGACGACGAGATCGCGCTCATGGAGCGGACCGTGATGGACGTCGGCGGGCTGCCGGAGCCCCAGGCCGTGCTGGTGGTCCAGATCGCGCGCAGCCAGAACGAGCTGTACGGCGGAACGGAGGACTACCTGGTCACCCGCGAGTTCCGCCAGATCTCCAGCGAGGATCAGCGACTCTCGCTACTCCGTTGCGCATTCGCGGTGGGTGCGGCGGAGGGCTCCATCACGGCCGAGGAGAGCGCCGAACTGAACCAGATTGCCAAGGAGCTGGATCTGTCGGACGAGCAGCTCACGGCCGTGCGCGGCGAGTTCACGGAGCAGTTCGCGGCCATCCAGCAGATGCGCGAGACGACCGGGCTGAAGCCCAAGCCGGACGCCTGACGACAGGCAGGCATCAGCCGGCGCCGCCATCACCTGTCGGATCGCCCGGCGTACGGGACACATCGGCCACCGGCAGCAGCAGGTAGCGGTAGACCAACGCCACGACGCCCGCGCCGAGGAGCGGCCCCAGGATCCAGACCGACGCATCGCTGAGGTCGCCCGTGACGATGGCCGGGCCGAGCCAGCGAGCGGGGTTCATGGCTGCCGCCGTGAGCGGGCCACCCATCAGGATGCCAGCCGCCACGGCGAGTCCGATGAGCAGTGCGCCGAGCTTCGGAGCGCGCGAGTCGATGGCCGTTCCGACCACGGCCACGAACAGCACGCCCGTGAGGACCGCCTCGACACCAACGCCGGTCAGCGAGTCGATGCCGGGCCCGAGGGTCGGTCGGGCCAGTCCGCTGGTGGTGGCGAACACGGGTAGCAGCGCCGTCGCGGCCAGGATGGCGCCCATGCTCTGAGCCAGCACATAGGCCAGCGCTCGACGCCCATCGATGTTGCCCACCAGCCAGACGCCGAAGGTCACGGCCGGGTTGAAGTGCGCACCCGAGACCGGTGCCAGGGTGGGGATGAGCACGACCAGCGCCAAACCGGTGGCCAGTGCCACGCGGATGAGACCGGCATCCGACGCTTCCGCCGTGATCGCCGCGCCAAGGGCCACGAAGAGGAAGAGGAACGTACCCACGCCTTCAGCGATGACCGCGTTCCAGGCGCTTCTCACCGATCTCCTCATACGCGACGCTGGGAGTGCCGCGGATGGTACCTTGCGGCAGGGCTGCCGGTCATCAGAGCGGCGCCGCTGAGTGCAGACAGGAGATCGAGTCATTCGACCTCACCCAACACCCTCCGCTGCCGTCGCGACCCTTCCGGGTGTATTGCCGCTATCACTGCCCAGACCCCAACGGGACGTGCGCACCATCGCCCTGGCCGACGGGCGGACGCTCGGCTACGAGGATGTCGGTGCGGCCGACGGGGTGCCGGTCATCTACTTCCATGGCTTCGGTTCCTCGCGCGTCATCCGACATCCCGACGACTCCATCGCCGAGAGGATGGGCGTGCGTCTCATCGCGGTCGACCGTCCGGGCATCGGCGCTTCCTCCGGGCTCCCAGGCAGGCAGATGCTTGACTGGCCGTCTGATGTCGCGGCGCTCGCTGATGCGCTGGACATCGAGCGCTTCGACGTGCTGGGCTGGTCGGGCGGCGGACCCTACGCCTTGGCTTGCGCCTGGGCGCTACCGCAACGTGTGCGCACCGCCGGCGTCATCAGCGGGCCGGCGCCCTT
>JBBJNS010000148.1:0-4444 GCA_037720745.1 Candidatus Limnocylindrales bacterium | reverse complement strand
CCGGCGCCAGGTGAACGGCCTTGGCGCCGGTGTCCTGATGCTGGCCCGCGCCGGCCACGGCCACCGAGATGATGTCCGCGCTGGCGCCGCGACCACGCAGGTAGATAGACGGGTACTTGACCGTCTTGCGCGAGCCGGTGTTGGCGTCGATCCACTCGACCGTGGCGTCCTCATACGCGTGGGCACGCTTGGTGACCAAGTTGTAGACGTCGTTGGACCAGTTCTGGATGGTCGTGTAGCGGACCTTGGAACCCTTCAGGGCGACCACCTCGACCACCGCCGCATGCAGTGAGTCGGTGGCGTAGATGGGCGCCGTGCAACCCTCGATGTAGTGCACCTTGGCGCCCTCAGCGACCACGATCAGGGTGCGCTCGAACTGGCCGGTGTTCTCACCGTTGATGCGGAAGTAGGCCTGCAGGGGCAGCGGCACCTCCACGCCGGGCGGCACGTAGACGAAGGAGCCACCCGACCAGACGGCGCTGTTGAGCGCGGCGAACTTGTTGTCCTCCGCGGGCACGATGGTGCCGTAGTACTTGCGGAAGATCTCGGGATACTCGATGAGGGCCTGGTCCGTGCCCATGAAGACGACGCCCAGCTTGGTGAGCTCCTCCTTCACGGAGTGGTACACCACCTCGGAGTCGTACTGCGCACCGACGCCGGAGAGGAACTTGCGCTCCGCCTCCGGGATGCCCAGCCGCTCGAAGGTCTGCTTGATCTTGTCCGGGACGTCGTCCCAGGACTTTTCCTCGCGCTCCGACGGCTTGCGGTAGTAGATGATCTTGTCGAAGTCGATGCGATCGAGGCCGTCCGTCCAGGTGGGCATGGGCCGCTCGAGGAAGTGCTCGTAGGCGCGCATGCGCGACTCGAGCATCCACTCGGGCTCGTTCTTGAAGGCGCTGATCTCCGCCACCGTGTCCCGCGTGAGGCCGCGCTTGGCCTCGTGCAGGTAGATGATCTCGTCCTTGAAGTCGAAGCGAGAGCGGTCGTTGTCGACCATCTGGCGCTGAGTGAGGGTCATCGGTTCTCCTGGGACGGGCCGGCCGGTACAGGTGATCGGGGGAACGGCTCAATCCTGACCTAGATTATCGGGATTAACCGTCCCGAAGTCAATGGCGGCCGCAGCGGTCGAGAGGGCGGCCGAGGCGGCACGGCGGTCGAGGCGGCACGGCTGCGGCGGCTCCCGTCACATTCCCGTGAGGCGGGCACTAAGTCGATGGATGCGCCGACTTCCCGTCACATTCCCGTGAGGCGGGCGCAAAGCGGGACGGCGAGGGCCGGTCCGCCCGGCGGGACCTCAGATGACCCTCTGGACGCCGTACTGGGTGCCTCATCCACGCTCAGCGAGGCCCATCGCAGACGCTTCGCCTCGATCCCAGACCGCAGGATCGATGACGGATCCCGCTTAGTGCCCACCTTACGGGCATTCGACAGGAACTGAGAGGCGGCGAGACCGGGAGCGCGCCGGCCACCCGACGGCGCGCTGCCGGACGGCGATCAGAAGGCGGTGGAGCGCCACGCGGCGTCGGCTCGGTGACCGCGACCACCCGCTGCACGCGCTCATCGGGAACCAACCCGATCAGGAAGCCAGCTTCCACGGTCGTCACGTCGTCGACGGTTCGCTCGGGAACCTCGTGACGTTTACGCGGTCGGCCTTCGCGCGCGTCACCCTCACTCGGAGAGGCTGCGCAGCACGGCGGCCAGATGGCGGTACTCGTCCAGGTCGTTGTAGCGCTGCGCGGAGATGCGCACGAATCGCATCGGTGGCCGCCCAGCGGCCCGGGTCGGCGGCCACTGGTAGACCGGCACCTGGATGCGGTGGCGCTCCAGCAGCTCGTCGTGAAGTGGATCGTCGGGCAGGGTCTCATCGTCGCCACTGCCAGCTGGCGTCGCGCCGCCCGGCGCGCCATCCACGACGGTGGGAAGCGGCAGTGCGGCCATCGCGCCCAGCATCACATCAGGCACCGGCGGCTCGACCCTCAGCGCCTCGCACACCACGTCGCGGGCCGCGCGGCACAGCGCTCGGTTGGCGGCCATGACCCCAGGCCAGCCCGCCGGGTGGAGCCCGGCCATGAAGTCGATCGCCTCGGGAAGCACCAGGAATGCTGTCGGGTCGGACGTGCCTGTCCAGTCGAAAGCCAGTCGGAATCGGGACCGACCCCCACGCGGCGAGTTCAGGCCATGGGAGGTGACCAGGGGGCGGACAGCAGCTTGTCGGTCGCGGCGCACATGCAAGAAAGCGCTGCCCTTGGCGCCGCACAGCCACTTATGCCCGTTGCCCGTGTAGTACGCAGCGCCCAGTCCGTCCAGATCGAGCGGCACCATGCCCGGCCCGTGCGCACCGTCCACCAGCGTATCCACCCCGCGCTGCGCCAGGGCTGCCACGATCCGCTCTACGGGGAAGATCACCGCGGTGGCGCTGGTCACGTGGCTGATGACCGCCAGCCGCGTCTGCGGCGTCACGGCCTCCAGCACCGCTGCCGCCACCTCGTCCGGGGAGGCCACCGGGAACGGCACGCTGGCCACCACGACCCCGACCCCGCGCTGCCCTGCCGCCTGGCGCAGCGCGTTCAGCGTCGCGTTGTACTCGTGGTCGGTGGTGAGCACCTCGTCGCCCGGCCGCCACTCGGGTGCCAGCGAGGCGAGCACCGTGTTGACGCCGGTCGTGGCATTGGGGACCCAGGCCAGATCATCCGGATCAGCGCCCACGAAGCTGCCCAGCGCATGCCGTGCCGCGTCCAGCGCCGGCTCCACCTCCGTGGCAAAGAAGCCTACGGGGTCGCACTCCAAACGTTCCCGCCACGCCGCCTGGGCCTCCAGGACGACCGCTGGGCAGGCTCCGAAGGAACCATGGTTCAGGAAGACGAGCCCGGGATCCAGAAGCCAGGCGGTTCGGTCAGCGGACACGTGCCCGAGTTTGCTTGACCCGGCTGCGCGTTGCCTGGCCGGCTATCATCCGTCGTCCGAGCGCTGTCGTCACGCATCGCCGGGCGACCGGTCGATCGGGAGAGGTTCGTCATGGCCGACGAAGCGACCATCCTCATCAACGCCGACGGAACCTATGCCGATGCCAGTCCATCGGCCCTCACGCTGCTCGGTGTAGAGCTGCCCGAGTTCCTGGGCATGGCGCCGGGCTCGTTCTCGCCCGAGCCGCCTGACCCTGAAGCCGATCGCGCCTTTCGCGAGGCTTGGCAGCAGTCCGGCTCGCCCGATCTGGGTGGCGAGGCCACGACCCTACGCGGCGACGGCACCAAGGCACGCGTCCGCTTCATGATCATGCCGCAGGACGACGGTCGCTACCTGGTCATGATCGAACCGACTGCCGGGCAGGTGGAGCGCCCGGCCACGGTCTACACCGTGGGCGACGTGCCGGCGCAGTGGCGAGCCGCCGAGCGAAAGCTGGAGGAGCTGGATGCCGGCGGGATCGAGTGGCGAACGGTGCAGGCCAACATCGCGTCCCTGCGCGAGCGGTACCAGCGACTCTTCGCGGCCAAGCAACAGTCCGGACGAGCGATCAACTAGGCCATCCGTCGCCTGCGCCGCCGCACGGCCTCACGCCTGTGCCACCATCCCGGTGATGTGCGGCCGCATGACCCAGCAGATCCCTCCCTCGGAGGTGGCGCGCATCTTCGACGCCGAGCTGCGCGACGACGAGCCGGTCCTGCCCCGCTTCAACTGCGCGCCCACCGACCCACTGACCGTCGTCCTGGAGCGCGAGGACGGGCGCGTGGTGGAGCGCCATCGATGGGGACTGATCCCGCCATGGGCGGTCGATACATCGGCGGGCGGACGGATGATCAACGCCCGTGCCGAGACGGTAGCCACCAGCCCAGCCTTCCGCGTCGCGTTGCGCCGGCGACGCTGCATCGTGCCGGCGGACGGCTTCTATGAATGGGAGCGTCGCGGGAGGGCGCGACAGCCATGGTTCATCCACCGGGCCGACGGTCAGCCGATGGCCATGGCCGGACTCTGGTCACTCTGGCGCGATCTCGCCGTCGGCCTCTGGATCTCCTCATGCGCCGTCATCACGACGGCAGCGAACGCCACGGTGGCTCCCTTGCACGACCGCATGCCCGTTCTGCTGCCCGCCGACGCCTGGGATGCCTGGATGGACCCCTCCGAGTCGTCCGCCGACTTCCTGCGGGAGCTCCTCGTACCAGCGGAGGCGGCCCTACTCGCCCGATACCCCGTCTCTACCCGCGTCAACAGTGTGCGCAATGAGGGACGGGACCTGGTGGAGCCGGTCGAGCTGGTACCGCTGCCGGCGCCCGCCTCCGGCGTGCCGCCGGCTGGAGGACCGCTGGCCCAGCCGACCCTCTTCCGGGACTGAGCGATCCCGTCAGAGGCCGCGGATGAAGATCCCCAGCAAGAGGATGACCGTGGCCACGATGTAGGACCAGATACCGATGAGCTCACCGCTGAAGCCGAGCACAGCGGGCAGCATGCC
>JBBJNS010000036.1:0-16208 GCA_037720745.1 Candidatus Limnocylindrales bacterium | reverse complement strand
CCCAACGGCACGCTTGTACCGGCGGGGGGGTGGGGGGGGCCTTCGGGCCCACCGCCCCCCCACGCCCAAGGGATCGAGACCTGTCAGGGCTGGATGCTGACGAAGATCGAGTAGCTACCGTCGACCACGCGATCGAGTCGCTCTCGACTGGAGGCGATCGGCTCGCCCTGCCCCTCGAAGCCGAAGAGTGTCAGTTCCGCGCTGAGGTCCTGGTTCTTGGCTTCGTCCTCGAGCGACCGCAACATGTTGTCGAAGCCATCGCCCGCACCCGAGGCACAGGCCTCGTGGTCGAAGAGGCACCCGCCCTCGATCCCGAAGAAGTCTGAGCCGCTGCCCCCGGTGACCTCCAGGAACCCTTCGCCGGTGGCCGAGTCGGGCACGGTCAGGGGTAGGTCCACACGGCTGCGATCGCCACGGTACTGGCGCAGGATGACGCGGACCACGAGCTCGTCCCCGGGGCGGGCGCGCATGGACTCGCGGGGACGGAAGGCTCCGCCGTTCTTGGAGATCTTGACGTTGCTGATGCCATAGGCCAGGTAGTCCTCGGTAACGGACGCTCGCAGGTCCACGCCGGTGAAGGTGATCTCTTCGAAGGGATTGGCCTCGATGGTGGCCAGCTGCTCGAAGAGCTCGAAGATGGACTCGAACGTGACGTCGTACTGCGAGGCATACCGGTTGGCACGGCGCAGCTCGAAGGGAGCGCCGTCGGCGCGCTCGCCGCGAACGACCCACTTGACACGGGAGCTGCCGCCACCGACGCGATCGCCCACTGCGTCGAGGTTGCCCAGCAGGTGGAAGGCCGCGATATCCGGCACGAAGCGGGAGTCCGCGACATCCGTCCGCCCGTCGCGCTGCGCGCCATGGTCGAGCGAGCGCACGTCGGAGGTCACAGGGACGGTATTCGGTGCCCTGCCCAGGTCGGCACGGATGGCCGTCAGACGATCCTGGTCCACGGTTCCGAACAGGTCTCCTACCGCGGCCAGCTTGTAGGGTCCGAAGGTCGGATCGTCGACGATGGTCAGAGCGTTCGCGTCGTTGGCACCCAGGGATGTGCGGCCGCTGAAGAGCAGCGGATGACCGAAGGCCAGCGCCTGCCCGTCGCAGACATAGGTGGTCGTGCCGATGCCCGCCGCCGAAAGATCACCGTAGGAGATCACTCCGGCGAAGTTGCCACCCGGCACGGGCGTACCGAACGAGCTTCCGCCGGACGGACGCGCGGCCGATGATCCCGACATCACCCTGACCGACATACCGGCCCGCTCGAAGCCGTCTTGTAGCCGTTGGCGCGCACGCGCCGAGAGACCGGACACAGCCATGGGCAGCGGCAGACGACTAAGCGAGCCAGCCTCCGCCTGCGGCACACCGGCCCGCTCGGCGAGCTCGGCGCGCAGCTCACGAGGCACGTCGATGGTGGCGGCCCTGTCTTCGTCCGGGCCCGCGCCAGCGGCCGACCCGTAGTCGAGCACCCTGACCATATCGGCAGCCGGCGTCAGGCCTCCGATGGCCGACGGTCCGAAGCTGAAGCCGTAGGCCACGGCTCCGATCAGCCTTCCATCGACGTAGACGGGCGACCCGGACATCCCCGCCCAGATGCCGCCAGCGCGGCTGATGAAGGTGCTGCCTGGATCATCGCTGACCTCGACGATGATCAGGTCCCGGCCGGGAGCGATGACGTCCGGCAGGATGCCCAGGACCTCGACCGTGAAGCGTTCCGGTGTGTCGCCCTGCACGACCGTCCAGCCCCGACCCATCATGCCCGTCTCGACCTCGTCGATGGGCATGATGTCAGCGCAGGGCGCGGGTGCAGCAGGTGCCCTCTCAGCGCTGCTGGCCTGTACGGCGGGAGCGCGGATGGCCGCCGTAGCAGGGGCAGCCAGTGCCACGATCAGGAGTGTGGCCGTAGCCAGAAGCGATGCAGTTCGAGCTTGACGGTGACCGATGGCGCGCATGTACGCTTCCTCCGCCCTCGGCTGCCGGGGTGACGGACCGGGCTGAACCTTCGGGTCCAGCGATGCTACGCCGTGCCCGCGCGCGGCACAAGGTGCGATTTCAGGGGCATGACGATTTGGGGGCTAGACGTTGCAGCCGGTGTGACCGATACTGTTGCACGGACGCCCCAGCGTCGCCGACGAAAGGCACATAGAACCCGAAGAACGCCGCTCCAGCAGGAGTGAACCCGCGGGCCCCAGCCTGTGGGACTTCCGCGGACCGCTTGGCGGTCCGTACATCTCGCACCGCGGCCCCGTCCGGCCGGCCAACGGTGTAACGCTGCCCCCGTCGACTCCTGCGCTGCGGTCACACGACGTGCCGGTTCCGCTCGCGCGGTCTCGGCCGGAGGGAGGCTACAAGCCCGATGCATCAGCTCTTGGTTCGCCTGCGCCGTGGAACGGATCGACCGCAGGCCCGCAGTGGTCGTCAGTGGCTGGCCACCTTAATGGCGGCATCCTTCGTCGCCACCGTGGCGGCAAGTGCCATGACCGTAACGCTGCCGGCTGTCGAGGTCCACGCGGCCGTGGCCAAGCCCCGAGCGGTGATCATCGTGGGGCCGTCTGCCTCATCGACCGCCGACTTCCTCAGAGAAGGCGAACTGTTCGCCGATCAGGCGCAGGCGGCCGGTATGTCCGTGACGCGCATCTTCCATCCCCGTGCCACCTGGGCGCGTGTCCGTCCGGCGGTCCAGGGCGCCAACCTGGTGGTCTACTTCGGTCACGGCAACGGCTGGCCCAGCGCCTACGCGCCCTTCCAGGAGAACACCAAGAACGGCTTCGGCCTGAACGGCTATGAGGGTGCTCCGGCCGGCTCGCACGTCTACTACGGCGGCAACGTCATCCGCGATCAGGTCCGCCTGGCGGATGACGCGGTGGTCATCCTCTACCGGTCCTGCTACTCGGCGGGCAACGGCGAGGATGATCAGCCTGTGCCCAGCAAGAGCGTGGCCATCGATCGGGTGGACAATTTCGCGGCCGCCTTCCTGCACCGAGACGTGGGCGCCGGCGTGGTCATGGCCTATCGCACCAAGCAGTGGGTCGACTTCGCGGCGCAGCTGATGCGTCCCCGCCGCTCCATGGATGACGTCTTCAAGACACGCAGCGCGCAGCCCGGTTGGCGGATGAGCGGCTGGATGGGGACCAACGACTTCTACGTTGACTCCGACCGCACGAAGGGGGCTCGGCTGCATCTCGATCAGCACGCTAGCGCGGGCTACTCGCGGGCCATCACTGGCGACCTGGGCTTGACCACGGACGAGTGGCGGGGAGCCGATCCGTCCTCGGCCACCGATGAGCTGACCGAGGAGCTCCGGATCAAGACCAGCGATGAGACACCCGGACGCGGGCAGACCGTGACCTTCCGGGTCGTCAGCACACAGCCGCTTACGTCATCGCCCACGCTGCGCATCAAGCAGCCCGGACTGACGGCCTACACCGTCTCCACGAGCTGGATCAGGCTTGAGCGATACACCACCACGGTGCGGCTCGCTTCGGGCGGAACGGCCGGCACGCTCCAGCTGACGGCGCTGGCGGATCCGGTGGGTGGCGAGCAGGCCGAGGTGCTGCTCGAGCTGCCGCTGCACTGAGTCAGGGCCGCCCGGGGCGTACACTGGGTCGGCTCGGAGACTGTCCCGAGTGACGACGAACGAGGTACGAATGACCAAGCATTCCAAGCGAGAGCGCGAACGGCGTGCACAGGAGAACGAACGAGTCACGCAGATCGAAGCCGCCTGGCGAGCGAGCACGCCTTCGGCCACGGCCGCGGCCTTCGCCAGATCGGTCGAGGTGGCACGCGAGCGCGGACCGACCCCCAAGCAGCCCGACATGGCACCGGGCACCGCTCCACGACCACCGCGACCGGGGCATGAGCCGCGTCCGCCGAAGGAGCCTGCTCGTCCGCGGAGGGGTGGCTGATGCGTAAGCGCAAGGTCAACTATCCGCCCGCCCGCACAGCCACCAAGCGGGCTCCCGCTCCGGGCGTGGTCGGCGGACCGCCCATGGTCCGCCCCACGGTGGCCACCATCAACATGCAGGCTCGGGCCGGGCGCGGGGACATCAAGACCGGTGACCGCGTGCGGATCGTCGGGCCGGGTCTCTACTCGGGCGAGAACGGGGTCGTCGAGTCGGTCGTCGGCGGCGTCATCCCGGCCGCCCTGGTGCGCACGGACGCCGGACGCTCGCGACGCGTTCGAACCGTCGACCTGGAACCCATCAGCGAGCCGATGCCGGCGGAGCCTGCGCCGCCCACCGAGACGACTCCTTCCGCGGAGAACGCCGAGACCTAGCCCCGGGAGGTCGACTCCCACTCCGGCGATGGCCCATCCACGGCCATGGGCCGGTCGCCCTCCTTCATCTCCATCTGGCGGACGGCCTGACGCGCGGTGAGCCCGATGATCGACGTGTAGGTCGGATAGGCCAGCTCTACCGCACCGAGAGCCTCGGCTGTCATGCCCGCCGCCATGGCCGCCGCCGCCAGCTGAACGACCTCGACCGCCTGTTCGCCCACCACGTGCGCGCCCAGCAGCGTTCGCGTCTGGGCCGAGAAGACGAGCTTGCAGGCACCCTCCGTGCGTCCATCGACGACCGCCCGATCGATGTCGGTGTAGGGCACCGTGGCCGCGACGATGGGCCCTTCTCGTGCCGCCGCCTCCGCCGTCAGCCCGACGCTGCCGTACTCCGGATCGGTGAAGCCGCCGTGAGGGACGATGCCGTGACCGGCGATCGCGCTACCGCCCGTGACGGCGTTGGTGGCCGCCACGCGGCCCTCGATGACGGCGCTCTGCACGAGCATCATCCGGCCGGTGACATCACCGGCTGCGAAGACGCCCTCGGCGCTGGTGCGCAGCGTGTCATCCACCACGATCCGGCCGCGCTCCGCGGTCACTCCCGCCGCGGCCGACTCCAGCCCTTCGACATTGGCGGGCCAGCCCACGGCGAAGACCACGACCTCATCGTCGGCGACCTGCTCCCCACCAGTCGGGTCGCGGTAGACGAGACGGACCCGGCCGCTCCTGCTCTCCAGTCGCTCGACGCCCTTGATGCCAGTCAGGATCTCCACGCCGCGTTCGGCGAGCGATGCGGCCAGCGTGGTGGAGATGAGCTCGTCCTCCGACGGCAGCAGTCGCGAGGCGAGCTCCAGCAGACGTACACGTGTCCCGAACGACTCGAAGATGGTGGCCAGCTGCACGCCGGTGGCGGCGCCGCCCACGATGGACATCGAGCGTGGCAAGTGGTCCAGGGCCCAGATGTCGCTGTGCGTGAGGGCCAGCTCTCCGCCGGGGATGGGCAGGCGTCGGGCGTGGCCGCCCACGCAGACGATGATGCTGTCCGCTTCGAAGCGCCTCCCGTCGGGAAGGCCCACCGCGCGCTGCCCCACGAACCGTGCCGGGCCGGCCTCCTCGTGGACGGTGACGCCCACGCGCTCCAGGTGATGGCGGAGCTGCTTCTTCTCGTGCAGTCGATAGATGATGCGCTGAGTCTCGGTCAGGAGCGCGGCGAAGTCGACCTCGGCCGAGGGCAGCTCGATGCCGTAGGCAGGAGCCTGGGCCGCGTCGCGTACCAGACGGGCGGCACGGGCCAGGACGCGGGTCGGAGCGCAGCCGTCGTCCGTGCAGGTGCCGCCCAGCAGGGTCCGCTCCAGGAGTGTCACGCGCGCTCCGAGCTCCGCTGCACGCAGCGCAGCCGTGACACCGGCCGGACCACCGCCCAGGACGAGCACATGCATGGCGCCAGTCTGCGCGGCGGCGGCGAGATGTGCCAACGTGGCGTCGGGCATCTTGCCCAACCCGAGTGATGGAGGAAGTCCCATGTCGCAGGATCGATGGACCGCGGTCGACAGCTACATCAACGACCTGCTGGTGCGGCCCGACGCGGCCCTGGAAGCAGCGCTCGAGGGCAGTGAGGCGGCGGGACTGCCGGCCATCCAGGTGGCCGCGAACCAGGGCAAGCTGCTGCATCTCCTGGTACGTCTGCAGGGGGCTAGAACCATCCTCGAGGTTGGCACGCTGGGCGGCTACAGCACCATCTGGCTGGCTCGGGCGCTGCCTCCCGATGGCCGGCTGGTGACGCTGGAGCTGGACCCGACACACGCCGAGGTGGCAAGCGCCAACATCGCCCGGGCGGGACTTGTCGCGCGTGTGGAGGTTCGCGTTGGGCCGGCGTCCGAGTCGCTGTCTCGTCTGACCCAGGAGGGCGTGGAGCCGTTCGACATGGTCTTCATCGATGCCGACAAGGAGGGCTACCCCGACTACCTCGACTGGGCGCTGCGGCTCACCCGCCCCGGCAGCCTGATCGTGGCTGACAACGTGGTCCGCGGCGGCGCGGTGATGGATCCCGCCAGCAGCGACCCACGGGTGCAGGCAGTTCGGCGCTTCATCGAGCTGGTCGCCGCCGAGCCGTGCCTGGACGCGACGGTGATCCAGACCGTCGGCAGCAAGGGCTATGACGGCCTCGCCTTCGCCCTGGTGACGTCGTAGAGGACGGCGCTCGCCGCCGACCCGAGCCGGTACTCTCAGCGGTAGAGCCGTCGCGCTGAGCCCGCCAGGGTGCGTCCACGGTCCGACCCTTCCCGTCTACCCGAGGTCAGCCAGCATGCCCGCCCAGGATCGCTGAAGCCTCAGCTGCCCGCCAGTCGCTTCACGATGGGCGCCAGGTCGTCGATCGCCCCGACCATGATGCAACTGATCCCGAGTCTTTCCCGCAGCATCTGGAACTTGTCAACGAAGCCTTCCATGGAGGCGATGAAGATGTGCGGCGACTCAAGCAGATCGTCCGGGCCGACCCGCACGCCGGAGGATGCGGTCAACCGATCGGCCAGTGCCTCCGCTTCGGTCAGAGGATGGTCCGTCACGACGAGGGTTCATGGACGGTGGCGGCCGGATGCTGAGTCGACCGAGTGAATGCCAGCCGAGTCGCCGCCACGGCCACTATCACGGCAGGCACGAGCCCAGCGAAGCCCCAGCTCAGAGACCCGACGGTCAGAGGCACGACGAGGGAGGCGATCATGAGCCACCGTCCTAGCCGCCTTGTGGCGACGTGCCCTAGCGTGCCGACGACCAACGTCGCGAAACTGAGGGCCAGCGCGACGATGAGCGCAGCCAGCCGTGGATCGAGCCCGAGTTCCAGAAGGCTGGCCGACGTGGCGCGCGGGGATGTCTGACCGCTGCTGTCCAGCGTCATCTCGAAGCCCTGGTAGCTCTGTCCCCAAACGGTGTAGGCCAGCGCGGCCCATCCCAGTATCGCGCTGCTGACCGCCAGCCCGAGGACGATACGTCCTCGTCGGGCGTCCGGTAGGGACCGAGCCCACCGCGGCACGGCAATGAGCACGGCCAGTATCCCGGCGTAGAGGACGATCATCTTGACCACCGCCGTTCCTTCTTACTATGCTACTGAACAGTAGCACGATGGGAGGGATGCAGTGGGTCCGCGCGAGGTACCATCGCCCTCACGCGCGACGACTGTCGCCGGCTGACCGGCCCGCGTTGCAGCACCCTGCGCTTCTGACACAGGAATTCATGTGACCACGCCGACCGCGACGCCCTCCCTGGAAACTGCCCATGACGCCGCTTCGCGCGGGGCGGCTGAGGCTGCCCGGCGCCGCACCTTCGCCATCATCAGCCACCCGGACGCAGGCAAGACGACGCTCACCGAGAAGATCTTGCTACACGCTGGTGCGCTTCGCGAGGCAGGGTCGGTCACGGCGCGGCGCAGGGCGCGCGCCACGGTCTCGGACTGGATGGAGATCGAGCGGCGGCGCGGTATCTCCATCAGCTCCACGGTGCTCCGCCTGGAGTCCGACGGCTGGCTCTTCAATCTGGTCGACGCGCCAGGTCACGCGGATTTCAGCGAGGACACGTACCGAACGTTGTGGGCCGTGGACGCGGCGCTCATGGTGGTCGATGGCACGCGCGGGCTGGAACGGCAGACGCTCAAGCTGTTCGAGGTTTGTCGGCGGCGGGGGCTGCCCATCGTGACCTTCATCAACAAGTGCGACCGACCGGGCATCGAGCCGCTGGCCCTGCTCGATGAGATCGAGGAGCGCATCGGCCTGCGGCCCATCCCGGTGACCTGGCCGGTGGGCACGGACGGGCAGCTCGACGCCGTGGTGGATCGGCTGCGGCGGGAAGTGCTGGAGGTGGGTGCCACGGCGCACGGCGCGACCATCGGCGCCGAGACCGTCACTCCGCTGGATGCTTGGCAGGCGCCGCCGGGCAGGGAGCATGCGCGGGACGCTGCCGTCGAGGAGTTGGAGCTGCTGGACGCCTCTCTCTCCGCTCCCGACGCGAATGCCACTCTGGATGGCACGCAGACGCCGGTGTTCTTCGGCAGCGCCCTGACCAACCATGGGCTGCGCTCCCTGCTGCGCGGGTTGCCCGACTTCATGCCTTCGCCGCGACCAGCGGCGCGGACGGACGGCCACTCCCAGCCTGTTGCTGGCCCGTTCTCAGCTCAGGTCTTCAAGATCCAGGCCAATCTCGATCCGCGGCACCGCGACCGCATCGCCTTCATGCGCGTGCAGAGCGGTCTGTTCGTTCGGGGCATGTCGGTCATCGACACACGGAGCGGGCGTCGCGTCTCGCTCAAGCACGCTCACGAGATCTTCGGACAGGAGCGGGAGACCATCGCAGAGGCCGGTCCGGGCGACATCGTGGGTATCGTCAATGCCTCGGGCGTGCTCATCAGCGACACCCTCGCGGAGGAGCCGGATGTGCGCTTCCCGCCGATTCCCGCCTTCTTGCCCGAGCGGTTCGCGTACGTCCACAACCGCGACGCGCAGCGCTACAAGCGCTTCGGAGTGGCGCTCCGGCAGCTTGATGAGGAGGGCGTCATCCGCGTCCTGGAGCCGGTCATCGAGGGCGGCCAGCGGATCATCGCCGCCGTCGGGTCGCTGCAGTTCGAGGTCATGTCCGACCGCATGGCCAGCGAGTTCGGATGTCCGGTGACGGTCACGGCCGCGCCCTACGACGTCGCCCGCTGGCTCGACCCGGCAGCACTTGCCCTGCTACCTGAACGACGTGGCGTTCTCGCGACGCGGGACGCCTCGGGCGAACTGCTGGCGCTCTTCGGTTCGCGTTATGCCCTCGAGACCGTGGAGAAGGACCTGCCGGCGGGCGCGCTGGCGACCGAGCCGAGAGGGATGGACTTCTCTCTATCGCGGAATGAGTCGGAGTGGGACACCATGTAGTTGCGCGTGCAACTATCTTGTGCGATGATACGGGCCGTACCCGTACTCCCTGGAGATCCCGATGCCTGCCATCACCGTCGACGACATCACCGTTCTGCCCCGTATCCCAGAGCCCGACCCGGCTTTCGCGCCACCTCGTGCCGTGACCAGCATCACGACCTCGCCGCGCGGCTTCGAGGGGGAAGGCTTTCCCGTTCGCCGGGCCTTCGCCGGGGTGGACCTGGCTGACCTCGATCCCTTCGTGCATCTCGACCAGATGGGTGAGGTGGAATACGCGCCCGGTGAGCCCAAGGGCACGCCCTGGCATCCCCATCGAGGCTTCGAGACCGTGACCTACATGATGGACGGCGCCTTCGAGCACAGCGATTCCAACGGCGGCGGTGGGATGATCACCAATGGCGACACCCAATGGATGACCGCCGGCGCCGGCATCCTCCACATCGAGAAGCCGCCCGAGGCGCTGGTCGCGAGCGGCGGCCTGTTCCACGGCCTCCAACTCTGGGTCAACCTGCCGCGTGCCCAGAAGTTCGCCGCGCCGCGGTACCAGGACCTGCGTGCCGCCGAAGTCTCGCTGCTGGCCTCACCGGACGGCGGCGCCCTGGTGCGCGTGATCGCTGGCGAGGTCGCCGGCCATGCTGGACCCGGATCGACGTATTCGCCCATGACGCTGGTCCACGTGACGCTCAGCCCGGGAGCTCGCCTGTCGCTGCCCTGGCGCGCCGACTACAACGCGCTGGCCTACGTCCTGAGCGGTCAGGGGTCCATCGGTCCGGACGGTGCACTGATCCAGACCGGTCAGCTGGCGGTCTTCGGCCCAGGTGGCTCGATCTCCGTAGGAGCCTCGGTCCGGCAAGAGAGTCGCGCGCCGAACATGGACGTGTTGCTCTTGGGCGGCCAGCCCATCCGCGAGCCGGTCGCCTGGATGGGTCCCTTCGTGATGAACACGCGCGAGGAGGTCGTGCAGGCCTTCACCGACTACCAGGCCGGCCGCTTGGGCAGCATCCCCGCCGTCCATGGTTCACCGAACGCGGTGGTCGAGTCCCGCGCGCAGCTGGCAGAACGCCCGGGAGTCTAGCCCCGCGCCAGGTGGCGCAGCGCCACGGCGGCGTAGAGTGCCGCACCGACGGCCATCGCGGGCTCCTCGAAGACGACCATGTTGGAGTGATTCTGGGGCACGCTCGCGGGCTCCACGCCGGCCGGAGCACCTCCGAGGAAGACCATCGCGCCGGGCACCTTCTCCAGCACATACGAGAAGTCCTCGGCGCCCATGATCGGCGCTGGCAGGGTCCGCACCGCGTCCTCGCCAAGGAGGGCTGTTGCGTCCTGGCGGACCAGCTCGCAGTAGTCAGCGTCGTTCGAGGTCACGGGGTAGCCGGGTTCGAGCTCCAGCTCCGCCGTCGCCCCGAAGGCACCGGCGATGCCCGCCACCAACCCCGGCAGACGCTCCTTCACCGCCGAGCGCTGCGCAGCTGACACCGTGCGCAGGGTGCCCTGCATAAAGGCCGTCTCGGGGATGATGTTGGTGGTGGTGCCCGCGGTGATATTGGCGATGGTGATGACCGCCGGGTCGAAGGCGTCAACGCTGCGCGTCACCATCGTCTGGAGCGCCACCGCGATGTGGGCCGCCACGGTGATGGGATCGACCGCCAGGTGCGGTGCCGAAGCGTGGCCGCCGCGGCCGCGGATGGTCAACCTGATGGTGTCGCCCGAGGCCATCAGCGGCCCAGGGCGCAGGTTGATGGTGCCGCTCTCGTAACGATTGCCGATGTGGATGGCGAAGGCGCCCGTGACGGGGCTCTTGTCGCCGACCTCCAGCAGGCCATCCTCGAGCATGAAGCGAGCGCCGTGGTAGCCCTCCTCACCGGGCTGGAACATGAGCAGCACCCGACCGGCCAGCGCGTCCCGGCGCTTCATCAGGAGCTGGGCCGCGCCAAGGAGCATGGCCACATGCGTGTCGTGGCCGCAGGCGTGCATCGCGCCCGGCACTTCGGAGGCGAAATCCAGGCCAGTGTCCTCCTGGAGCGGCAGGGCGTCCATGTCCGCGCGCAGCAGGATGGTCGGGCCCGGACGGTCTCCTTCGATGATGGCCGTCACCGACCCGACGCTGCGACCGAGCGTGGGCTCCAGGCCGAGTTCCTTCAGGCGCCCTGCCACGGCCTGCTGCGTCTCCGGCAGCTTCAGACCGATCTCCGGCCGGCGATGGACCGCGCGGCGGATGGCCACCATCTCGGGCAGCGCCGCGCGAGCTGCATCGAGCAGGGCTGGACCTCGATCGCCGGTCGGCTGGCTCACCCTTTCGCGCCGCCCGTGAAGTTCCACTGCGCGAGGTGCAGGCTGGGCACGAGGTACGCACCGCCGAACCCGCCCCCGATGAGGGATCGGTCGGAACCCACGCCGCGGACCCCTCCTGGCGCCAGCGCCTCCAGGAACGACTGCGTGAATCGCAGATTGGAGACCGGTCGCACGATGCGTCCGTCTTCCACGAGCCATACGCCATTGCGGGTGAGCCCCGTGACCACCTGGGTGCGCGGGTCCAAGACGCGCGTGTACCAGAAGTCCGTGACCAGCAGTCCTCGTTCCATGCCGCCCAGCATCTCTTCCGGCGACCGCCCTCCGGCCTCCAGCACGATGTTCTCAGGTAGCGCGCCCCACTCCGTGGCACCTTCCACGGCATGTCCGGTGCTCTGCGTGCCAGCCTTGGCCGCGGTGCGCCGGGTATGCAGCACGCCGGCCGTCACGCCATCACGGACCACGTCGAGCGGCCGCTTGGGAGTGCCCTCGGCGTCGAAGGCCACGCCCACCGTGCCGGGGTCCGCGGCGTCATCCCGGATGGTGACGGCCGGGTCGAACTGCGCCTCGCCGAGCGCCACGAACGAGCGCCCCTCCTCCACGGCTCGGCCGTTGAAGCCATAGATGAACAGGAACTGGAGCAGGTTCGCCACGCAGGAAGGCTCGAGCAGGACCTCGTAGCGGCCCGGCTCCAGATCGGTGGCATCAGCTGCGTCGCGTGCCTTGCGGGCGGCGCGTTCGCCGAGCACGCGGCCGTCCAGGGCTGTCAGTGCGGCCGAGGCGGCTCGGGCGCTGCCGTCCGACGTGCCCGTGCGCGCGATCCCATCGAGGGTGGCGAGCGTGGTCCGGCCGCTGAGTCGCTGGCCGGCGTTGTTGGCGAAGGCCGCCACCGTCGCGTTCGTGACGCACGAGCCGGCCATCTCTAGACCTTCGCCCGCGGCCACGAACTCCGCCACGCGGCGGGCACGATCGTCCGGTGTGGCCAGGGCCGTGCCGTCGTCCCAGTGGCCGGCATCCGGCGCTTCCGAGTCGGGCGCCAGACCGGGCCAGTCGGGGTCAGGGGGGAGGACGCGCGCCGCCTCCAGCGCACCATCGATGAGTCGGGTCAGGGCATCGGTGGTCGGCTGGCCATCGAGGCTGACGGCGGTGGTCCGGCCGTCGAGGCTGATGCGCAGCGCGATGTGGCTCGTCTCCTCGGCTACGTTCTGGTGGATGAAGCTGCCCGCGAAACGGGTCAGCGCCTCCGTCCCCGTTCGCACCGTGACCTCCGCCTCGGCTGTCGGCGCTGCGGTGCGCACCATCTCGATGACCTGGTCCGCGACTTCGTTCGGACGGATCGCACTGGCGTTGCCGTTGGCCTCGCCGGTCATCCTCGGACCCCCACGCGGATGCCGCGAAATCTGGCCGGGGCCGCAGGGTGACCGGTGTGACCGACCTGCATCGGTTGTCCCTTGCCACAGTTGGGTGTGCCCCAGAACGTCCATTCGGCGTGCCCGCCGAGCATGTCCATGGCGCCCCAGAAGCGCGGGCTGATGCCGGTGTAGGTGGGGTTGCGCAGCAGCTGGCCGCGCTTGCCGCCCTTGATCTCCCAGCCGATCTCGCAGCCGAATTGGAAGTTGAGGCGCTTGTCGTCGATGGACCAGGAGCGGTTGGTGTCCATCAGCACCCCGTCGTCCGTGGCGGCGATCATCGAGTCGAGGCTGTCCGGACCGGGCAGCAGGCCGACATTGGTCATGCGCACCATGGGGATGCGGTTGAAGCCGTCGGCCCGCACGGCGCCACCCGAGGCGATGCCGGCCAGCGCCGCCGAGTCTCGTCCGGACAGGACGCCCACCCAGGTGCCATCGCGCACGATGTCAACCGGGTGGGCAGGCGTGCCCTCGTCGTCATAGCCGAAGCTGCCCAGCGCCCCGGGTAGTGTCGCGTCGGCCGTGATGTTCATCAGCTCCGACCCGAAGCGCAAGCTGCCCATCTGCGCCAGGTCTAGCCACGAGGTTCCCGCGAAGGCGGCTTCCCAGCCCAAGATCCGGTCGAGCTCCACGGCATGGCCCACCGACTCATGGATCTGCAGCGCCATCTGCTCCGAGCCCAGGATGAGGTCCGTGGCGTCGATGGAGGGGCACTCCGGCGCGGTCAATAGAGCGCGTGCCTCTTCCGCGATGCGTGCCGCGTTGCCGGCCAGGTCCAGCTCCCGCACCAGCTCCCAGCCGCGCGTCCCGTACTGGCCGCGAATGCCGGGGTACGAGCGTCGTTGGGTCTCGCGTTCACCGACCGCCGTGGCGCTCATCGCCGCGCCGCACTCCACGATGTGCTGGTCGACGCGAGAACCCTCGCTCGAGACGAGCCACTTGCGGGTGTCCCACACACGGTGGCTCGCCTCGGCGATGTCTGCGCCGTGCTCCTGCATGGTGCGCGTGGCGCTTTCCAGGGCATCGCCCTTCTCGGCCAGCGTGACAGCCCACGGATCCTCGCGACACTCGCTGGACCAGGAGCCTGTGGCCGGCGCTTGGGCGGCCAGGTCGAGTGCCTCGCCGGGCACGCTGGCCGAAGCACGCGCCACGGCCGCTGCCTGCTCGCCGGCCCGACGCGCCGCCGCAGTCCCCTCATCGGGCACCGCGTAGAAGCCCCACGAGGAGCCGATCAGTGCACGCACGCCGACGCCTGCGCGCTCGTCCCGCGCGGTCGACTCCAGGACGCCATTGCGCGCTGCCATGGCCTCGGAACGGATCTGCATCACGCGCGCGTCGGCGTAGCGCGCGCCGGCGGCAAGGGCAGCCTCGACGGCCGCTGTCGCTGTGTCGTACATCGGGAGATGCTAGGCGCTCAGCCCGAACCTCGCCAGTACGGGCGTCAGCGTCAGTCTGTCGCGAGCGGCAGACGGAAGGCGAAGATCGTGCCCTTGTCCGGGGCGGCCTCGGCCCAGATGCGGCCGTTCATGGCTTCCAGCAGCCGGCGGCAGACGTACAGGCCGATACCCGCGCCGCCGGCGTGTCGAGAGCCCTCCGAGGTGCGGAAGAGGAGGCCGAAGACGGCTTCCTGGCTGTCCGCCTTCAGGCCGATGCCGCGATCGCGCACGCGGACCTCGACCTCCTCCTCCACCTGTGCGGCCGAGACGTCGACCTCCGTGCCTGGCGCGCTGTACTTGAGGCCGTTGGACAGGAGGTTCGTGACGACCTGCTCCAGATAGGACTGATCGCCGGCGATCGGCGGCAGGCCCGGCGCCACATCGAGGCGGATGGTCCGATCCGGCCAGCGCCGGCCCTCCTGCTCGACCAGCCTGGGCAGCACGCGTTGCACCAGCACCGGTTCCTGCGCGGGTTCGAGCAGGCCGCGTTCCACTCTTGTGAGGACCAGCAGGTCCTCGATGAGCCGCAGCAGTCGCTCCGTCTCGCCGGTGATGTCGGGAAGGAGGTCACGCGCCCTGGCGCTGCCCATGACCGCGGGATCGCGAGACAGGATCTTGGTGGCGGCGTAGATGGTCGTGGCCGGAGTACGCAACTCATGCGAGAGCATGCCCGCGAAGGCGTCCTGCAGCAGCTCTCGTTCCCTGGCTACTTCCGCTGCGCGGCGGCTGGCGAGTCGAAGCTCCAGCTCGTTCATGACCATGGCCGCCAGATCCTCGAGACTGGCGGTCTCCCGTGCCGTCAGCTGGCGGGGCTGGAAGTCGAGGATGCAGAGCGTGCCGAGGTTGTGTCCGTCGGAGGTTCGGAGTGGCACGCCGGCATAGAACTGCAGGCCGAGCTCGCCGGCCACCAGCGGGTTGGACAGTGCCCTGGGATCACGCGGCGCGTCGTTGATGACCCACGGCCCATCGTGCAGGATGGCCGAGGCGCACAGCCCGGGTTCCCGGTCGATCTGGTCGACCGCCAGGCCGTGATGCGACTTGAACCAGATGCGGTCGTGGTCGACCACGCTGACGATGGCGATGGGCACGTCAAAGAGGCGTGCGGCAAGCGCCGTGATGCGGTCGAAGGTCCCATCAGCGGGCGTGTCCAGGATCTCGTATCGCTCGACGGCGGCAAGTCGCAGTGCCTCGTCGGATGGGATGGGGGCGGTTTCCACGGCTGCCACGGGACCATCATACGAGTGCCGGCAAGCGAGTCGGGCGTAGCTGGGTAGGATTCGCCCCGTGCACGTACGAGAGGGTGTGGTCGTCACCGTCAAGGGTCCGCTGCCCGCGAGCGCGCTCGGTGTGACCGACTCGCACGACCACCTCTTCCTGCGCAGCCCCGCCCTGCCCGGCCAGGAGTTCGACGACCTCGATGCGGCGGTCGCGGAGGTCCGCGAGGCGCAGTCCACGGGGCTGGCCAGCATCGTGGAGATGACGCCCATCGGTTGCGGGCGGCGGCCGGACCTCATGCGCAGCCTGTCCGAGGCGACCGGGATGCCACTCATCGCGGCCACCGGCTACCACCGGGATGCGCACTACCCGGAGGGCCACTGGGTCCACGCGGCGTCCGTCGAGACCCTGGCCGAACGCATCGTCATGGACCTGCGTGACGGCATGCACCCGGCCGACTGGCTGGACGTGTCCCTGCCCCTTGACCCGGCGCGGGCCGGGGTCATCAAGGCCGGCGCGTCGTATCAGCGCATCACGGCCTCTGAGCGGCGGCGCTTGGAGGCGGCGGCCATCGGGCATCGACACGCCGGCGCGGCCATCCTGGTGCACGCCGAGGTGGGCACCTGCGGGCATGAGATCGTGGACCTGCTGACCGCGCTAAGTGTGTCGCCGGAGAGCATCCTGCTGG
>JBBJNS010000147.1:0-4527 GCA_037720745.1 Candidatus Limnocylindrales bacterium | reverse complement strand
CCGGCAGCCGCCTGCGCATGGAGATGGACTCCATGCCCGTCGAGCTGGACGAGCTGGAGCGGCGGCGCATCCAGTTGGAGATCGAGCGCGAGGCGCTGCGCAAGGAGAAGGACGACGCCTCACGGGCGCGGCTCGAGACGCTGGAACGCGAACTGGCCGAGATCGGCGAGCGCGCCGGTGCCCTGAAGTCGCAGTGGGAGACGGAGAAGGGGGCCATCGGCGAGCTGCGTGCCACCAAGACCGAGTTGGAGCAGCTCCAGCACCAGATCGAGGAGGCCGAACGGGCCGCCGACTACGGCCGCGCCGCGGAGCTGAAGTACGGCCGCCAGGTCGAGCTCCAGGAGCGCCTGCACCAGCAGGACGAGGCACTGGCCCAGAAGGACGGCGCCGCCCGCCGCCTGCTCAAGGAGGAGGTCGACGCGGACGACATCGCGCGCATCGTGGCAGCCTGGACGGGCATCCCCGTGACGCGTCTGATGGAGGGCGAGCAGGCCAAGCTCATCCACATGGAGGAGCGGCTGCACGAGCGCGTGATCGGCCAGGACGAGGCCATCGAGGCCGTGTCGGATGCGGTGCGCCGGGCGCGCGCCGGGCTCAAGGATCCGCGGCGGCCCATCGGCTCCTTCATCTTCCTGGGGCCGACCGGCGTGGGCAAGACGGAGCTGGCCCGCGCCCTGGCGGAGTTCCTCTTCGATGACGAGCAGGCCATGACCCGCCTGGACATGAGCGAGTACATGGAGAAGTACTCCGTCTCGCGGCTGATCGGCGCGCCGCCCGGCTACATCGGCTACGACGAGGGCGGGCAACTGACCGAAGCGGTTCGCCGACGCCCCTACCAGGTGCTGCTGCTCGATGAGATCGAGAAGGCCCATCCCGACGTCTTCAACGTGCTGCTCCAGGTGCTGGACGATGGGCGGCTCACGGACGGGCAGGGTCGCACGGTCAACTTCAAGGACGTGGTCATCATCATGACCAGCAACGTCGGATCGGCATCCATCGTGGGCTGGACCGGCGGGCGCGACGCCGGCTCGTACGAGGCCATGAAGGCGCAGGTGACCGAGGCGCTGAGCGCCGCCTTCCGGCCCGAGTTCCTCAACCGCATCGACGAGATCATCGTATTCCACGCGCTGGACCGCGAGGACCTGTCGCGCATCGTGGAGCTGCTGGTAGCCGACCTCCAGGAGCGCCTGGCCGACCACGACCTGACCTTGGAGCTCTCGGCCTCAGCGCGACAGCTCATCGCCACGGAGGGCTACGACCCGGTCTACGGAGCGCGGCCACTCAAGCGAGCTGTTCAGCGGCTGGTCGAGAACCCGCTAGCGCGGGCGCTGCTGGAGGGTCGCTTCCCGCCGGGCAGCACCATCGCCGTGGACGCCGACCCGGTGAGCGGCCTGCTCGTCTTCCGCGGCCCGGACGGCGTCGTGGTGACCGACTCGTCCGGCCGGCGCGATGCGCGCGCTGGTGCGGCTGGCACGAATGCCGAGCCAGTGGGCGCGGGTCTGCGACCGGGACTGACCGATCTGCCCAAGGTGGATCCCGGTCGGTCGGATGACGGCGAGCGACTCAACTGACCGTCGGACCGTCGGCGGGTGGACCAGCCGCCCCAGCGCAGCCTACCGTCGAGGAGCGCTGGACCGAGAGCGAACCGCGTCTCGTGGAGATGCTGCGCGACGAGATCCAGGCCGCTCCATCGGCGCGGATCACGTTCGCCCGGTTCATGGACGTGGTGCTGACGGCGCCGGACCTGGGCTACTACGCGACAAGCGATCGGCGGCCGACGCGGCAGGGCGACTTCCTCACCGCGCCCGAGCTGCATCCCTTCTTCGGGCGATGCGTGGGGCGGCAGCTCCATGAGGTCTGGCAGCGGCTGCAGCGACCGGACCTCTTCACCGTGCTCGAATACGGCGCCGGCCGCGGCACGCTTCAGGCCACCACCGAGGCGGGTCTGCGCACCGACGGGTCCGAGCTGGCCGGCGCGCTGCGCTGGGTGTCGGTCGACCTCCCCGGGCGCTCCGATCCGGTCGGGGCTGATCCCTTCGTTGGCGCGGTGGTCGCCAACGAATACCTCGATGCACTGCCCGTCCACCGCCTCCAGCGCGTCGGCGACAAGATCATGGAGCACTGGGTGACGTGGCAGGACGGCTGGTTCGGGACCCGGCTGGCTCCGCTCTCGGATCCCGCCGTCTGCCGCCCGCTCAGCGATGCCGGCCTGACGCTGGCCGAGGGACAGATCACTGACATCTCGCCGGCGTGGGCAGCCTTCCCCGACGATGCCAGCCGGGACCTCGAGCGCGGGCTACTGCTCATCATCGACTACGGACATCCGGCTGCCGAACTCTATGGACTGCGGCGGATGGCGGGCAGCCTGCTCACCTATCGCGGTCATCAGGTCGGCGGCGACCCGTTCCAAGCCGTCGGGCGGCAGGACCTCACGGCGCACGTGGACATCACCGCCGTGGAACGCGCCGCGGATGCGGCTGGACTGGGCGCGCTGGGGTCTACCAGCCAGGCGGAGTTCCTGGTCGGTCTGGGACTGGGCGACCTGTTGAATGAGCTGGGCAGCGCGGGCGGCACGGACCCCACCGCCTACATCGAGGCACGGGCCGCCGTGGCGCGTTTCCTGGACCCCCGCCATATGGGCGGTTTCCGCGTGCTGGGCTTCGGCCGCGGAATGGATGCCGAACCGCCGTTGCGGGGCTTCTCCTTCCGCTTGACTCGCTAGAGCCGAGGCATGCATATCGACGAGGTCCGCCGCAAGCTGACGCCGCTACCGGCTCCGCTGCCGAGCGGCCCTCCGATGATCGACCCGGTCGTCCTCGCGCAACCTGGAGGCCTGCCGGACTGGATGCGCCGAAGGGCGGGTCTGGCGCCCCGCGACGCAGCTGGCCTCGTCCTGCTGGCACCCGGAGCCGAGGGCGAGGCGCACGTGATCCTTACCGTGCGGCCGGGCGGCGACATGCGACACCCCGGGCAGATCAGCCTGCCGGGCGGCGCCGCCGAGCCGGTCGACGCCTTCCCCGTGGGCACCGCGCTGCGCGAGGCCGCGGAGGAGATCGCCCTTGACCCCGAGGCTGCCGGCGTGCAGATCATGGGCACGCTCGACGTGGTGGACGTGCGCGTGTCCGGCTTCATGCTGGTGCCCGTCATGGCTGTGGCCTCGCGCGTGCCAGTGCTGGCCCGCCACCAGCGCGAGGTGGCTGCCATCCTGTGGGTGCCGGTGACAACGTTCCTGCCCGGCGCACCGATCCGCAGCGTGGAAGAGGAGCGCGACGGCTATCAGCTGCGCTACGGCGTATTCCCCTTCGGCGACCACGACATCTGGGGCGCCACGGCCCGGGTGCTCGGTCAGCTCGGCGCCGTTCTCGGCGAGTCGCGGTAACGCCGCCCTACCAAGGCTCGCCTTCGTCCCTGTCGTAGTCGTCGCGTTTGAGGTTCCGCTCAGCAAGGCCGCCCTTGGCTGGCGTGGCCGCTCCCGCTCCGACCTGCCTGGCCACGCCCTCCAGCAGCAGCGCGCCACCCTCGGCGCGATCGGGCAGCTCCACCACGATGGCGCGCATCTCCGAGCCTTCCGTGTAGGCGCCGTGCAGCACGTCCGGCGGCCAGACCACGGCCTCGCCGTGGTTCACGCGCAAGCGCTCCTCGCCGACCTGCACGAAACCGCCACCGCTGATGACGATGAAGTAAGTCAGGTTCGGGTTGGAGTGCGGCGTGATGACGCCGTGGCGCGAGAAGGCCAGCTCCGAGATGACGCCGCGCTCATCGGAATGGATGACCTGACCGGTCATGCCCGTGGTGCCCGGCGGACCCTCGGGCCTCCGATGGCCCGGGCCGAAGCGGCGGATCTCCATAGTGCGCCGGCCGCCGAGCGCTAGCGGCGCCGGCGGCGGCGCGTACGATCGGAGCGCTTGGGTCGGATGGTCTGTTCGGGGTGCTTGTGCTTCTGCTGCGAGTAGAAGCGCGCGCGGCGCAGCTGCTGGTTATAGGCCTCGATCATCGGCGGGAAGCGCCTGAAACGGATCCACAGGTACGTGGCGATGCCCACCACCAGTGCCGTCAGCGGGAAGATGAAGTAGAAACGGAAGATCCATGAGACGAGCACCAGCGAGAATGTCGCCAGTCCCGTCCAGAGCAACCACTCCTGCAGGTTGACCAGCGGGAAATGGCGGTGAAGGCGCCGTGTCTGGACGTTGTAGAGGACCACCTGCAGCACCAGGAACACGGCCGAGGCGATGAATAGAGGCCATCCCAGGTCCGGAAACCCATCCGAATCGGGCCCGAAGCCGGGTCCGAGCAGGTAGTCCCAAGGCATCAGCTTCAAGGCGTTCTCTCCATCGGTCGGCGGCCGGTATCCGCCACTGGTGCCGGCCGCTGGGCGTCCATGGCAGGCACGACACTGGCGTGGGCCGGAGGATAGCAGCCTGCCGGCGGTGGTCACTCACCGCCACCGAGTGCCCAGCCGGTCGCGCTGATTGCCCTTGCTATACTCGCGTCTCCCGGCCGACGTCCTGCCCAGGACGAGCCGCTGCG
>JBBJNS010000146.1:0-4632 GCA_037720745.1 Candidatus Limnocylindrales bacterium | reverse complement strand
GGCCGCATCCGCATCGAGGACGAGTGGATCGCCGAGGTGGAGCCGAACGAGGCGGAAGCCGCCGGCCCCTTCCTGACGCCTGGCTTGGTCGATGTCCATGTCCACGGTTGGGGCGGTCACGACGCGATGGGCACGCCAGCGGACCTGGACGGCATGGCGCGGGCGCTGCTGCGACGAGGCGTCACCTCGTTCCTGCCTACTGCGGTCACGGCGTCCATGCCCGATCTCCTGGCGTTCTCGCGGCGCGTTCGCGAGTGGCTGCCCAACGCGCCGCGGGACGGTGCGCAGCCTCTCGGCTTCAACATCGAGGGTCCGTTCATCGCCGCCAGCAAGAAGGGCGCCCAGGATCCGGCCTGGATCCGAGCACCAGCGGAGATCGACCGGTCCGAGCTGGAGCAGCTGCTCGACGGGCTGCGGTTGATGACCGTGGCGCCGGAGACGCCCGGTGCGCTGGAGTTGATCGCATGGTTGCGGAGGCGGGGAGTGACCGTCTCCGCTGGGCACTCTGCGGCCGATCTGGCGGAAGCCCAAGCGGGCTACGCGGCGGGCGCCTCGAGCACTACGCACCTCTTCAACGCCATGAGCGGCATCGACCACCATGCTCCGGGTCTGGCCGTGGCGGCACTGACCGCGGACGACGCGTACGTCGAGCTGATCGCCGACGGCCATCACGTCCACCCGGCGCTGTGGCCGATCATCACGCGCACCAAGCCGTCCGATCGGCTGCTCCTGGTGAGCGACGCGGTCTCCCTGGCGGGCACCGGCGTGGTACGCGGCATGATCGGCGCGCTTGAGGTGCAGGTCGAGGGTGACCGCTGCACGCTGCGCTCGACCGGCGCGTTGGCCGGATCGCTCATCGCCCTCGACTCCGCGGTGCGAAACCTGGTGGGATCGGGGCTGCCGCTGCCGCGCGCCGTGGCTGCCGCGTCGCGCAACCCGGCCACGCTGGTGGGCGCCACCGATCGCGGGCGGCTGGCCGTCGGGCAGCGGGCTGACATCGTGGAACTCGACGAGAGCCTCCAGGTCCGTCGCGTGATGCGCGGTGGCGAGTGGCGAGACTCGAGAGATTCCCATATGTCGCGCGAGGGCGACGTTATCTAACAGCCGACCCGTTCGAAGCGGCTTCGCGAGCCTCGGGACGACTCACGATCTCGTTGCCGCGATGGCGGTCGAGCGGCGGACCCGTCGCGCCGACCGCAAAAAGCGCCATCTGGGAGCACGGTCGATGGCCCGCATCGCGACTCGCTGGATAACGTCGCGTGGGCGCGCGTATGGGAAAACTCGGGGCCTCCCTCTTGCCGGTCGGACGCGACCCTCACGAACCGCCCGACCCTTTGTGCCTCAGGTGCCCGGCAGAGCGCTCGACCGTGGCTCGCTGATGCTCCAGCCGGCGTCCACGGCGATGACCTGCCCGGTCACCGCGCGCGAGTCATCGCTGAGCAGGTAGAGGGCCGTGCCGGTGACTTCGTCCGCATCGATCACGCCGCTCGTTAGGGGCTGCTTCTCCGCCAGGTAGGCACGGATGGCCGGATCCTCCTGCGCGCGCCGGCTCATGGGCGTGGCCACCAGCGCAGGGGCGATGACGTTGATGCGGATGCCCTCCGGCGCGTAGGAGGCGGCCGCGGCCAACGAGAACGCCTCGATGGCGCCCTTGCTCGCGGCGTAGGCGTGAGTGGCGAAGAACCGTGGCGATGGGCGGCGCGCCAGGACGCTGGACATGTTCAGGATGGTGCCACGCAGCCCGATAGCGTCACGCTCCTGCCTCAGCATTTGCCGCACGGCCGCGCGACTGACCAGGAAGTGGCTCGTGGCATTGGCCGTGAGGACCGTCTCCCAACCCTCGAGCGTCAGTTCGTGAAGCGGCCCGTCACCGACGCGCCGCCCGCTGATGCCCGCCACGTTGAATACGGCATCGAGCCTCCCGAGCGCCTCGACGCAGGCCGACACGGCGGCTTCCACCGCGTCCTCATCGGTCAGGTCCGCGGCATGCCAGGAAGCGCGGCCCCCGTCGCCAGTGATCGACCCGGCCAGGCCCTCCGCGTTGTCCGGCGTCCGCGAGACGACGAACACCGCCGCTCCCTCCTCGGCCAGGGCGTGAGCGGTGGCGGCGGCCATACCCGTCGAGCCCGTGACGAGACAGGAGCGTCCCTCGAAGCGCCGGCCGCCGCTCATCCCTCTTCGTTCGCGATCGCCGCGACCAGCGCCCGGCGCGACGCTGGACCGCTCTTGGTCAGGGCGCTGCCGATGCCGACGGCGACCGCCCCCGCCCTGAGGAACTCCGCGGCATTCGACCCATCGACCCCGCCGGTGGGGATGAGACCGACTTCCGGCAGGGGTCCGCGCATCTCGCGCACGAAGGAAGGTCCGACCGCCGACGCGGGGAAGAGCTTCACGAAGGTGGCTCCGACCGACCAGGCAGCACGGACCTCGGTCGGCGTGAAGGCGCCGGCCACGAACGGCAGGCCAGCCGCGACGGCTTCGCTGATGAGCCCTCTATCGAGCACCGGCGCCACGCCGAAATCGGCACCCGACCGCAGGGCTGCTTCCAGCCTCTCCCGCCCGATCAGCGTCCCGGCACCTACCAGGAACGGACCGTCGGAGCGACTGGCGAGGTGCTTCCGCACGGCCGCGACATCCTCGACCGCCGAGGGCGAGTCGAAGGTGATCTCGAAGACCCGCGCGCCCGAGTCGGCCAGCTCGTCGACCAGCGCCACCAGCCGTTCGACCGGCTGGACGAGGCGGAGGACGACGATGAGCCTGTGGCGCCGAATCGCCCCAGCGACCGGCCCGTGGCGCATACCCTCAGCGGCCGGCCCTCCGCGCATCGACCGCCAGATGCGCAACGTCCTCTCGACCGCCCTGCTGGCCGGCTTCAGAAGTGTCATGCGGGCACCTCCATGGGCTGCGACGGCTCGACCGGATCGAGCAGTGCGCCATCGTCCAGCAGCCGGGCGCGCAACACACCGGCGTCCAGGGCTCTTGGCGTCAGACCACCGCTCACCGCCAGCGCCGCGGCCGTGCCCGCCGCCTGGCCCATGGCCATGCAGGTCGCCATGGAGCGTGCCGAGGCATGCGCGTCGTGCGTCGCGGAGAAGCAGCGCCCTGCCACCAGTAACCCTTCCACGCCGAGCGGCAGAAGGCTCCGAATCGGGATGCCGTACACGCCGCGATCGTGGACGTAGCGCCACTCCGTGTCTCCGCCGGCGTGGTGGTCCTCGATGGGCGCACCGCACAGCGCGATCTCGTCGGCGAAGCGCCGGCCCTCCAGGACGTCGCCACGCGTCAGGCGGTAGTCGCCGTGGACACGCCGGCTCTCACGCACGCCGATGGACGGGCTGGTGCCAACCAGAACGGACGCTTCGAAGCCGGGCACGCGGTCGCGCAGGAAGCGGTGGTACTCACGGACCTGGCGGCGGCCCTCCAGCTCAGCCTGCGTGAGTGCCACCGGGTCCGTGGCGTCCACGTTGGGGATGCGCGTCATGTGGATCATCACCACCCCCGCGAACGGCGTCCGGTGCCACGATCCCTCGAGGCGCGGCAAGAGGTAGTCGCCGGTCGCGGCGGCCTCGCGCATCCGTGCCCAGAGTGCGGCCTTCGGAACCGCCCCGGCCCGCGCGACATCCACGTTGGCCAGGCGGAACAGCGTCGAGAGCGACTGCACCACGCCCGAAGCGTGGGCATCGTCGTAGGACACGCCAGCCATGGCGCACAGGTCGGCGTCGCCCGACGCATCCACGATGACGTCCGCCTCGATCCATCGCTCGCCGCCCTTGTTCCAGATGCGGATCGCCTCCGCCCGGCCGCCGCTGACGCGGAGGCCGGTCGCCCAGGTGTGCAGCAGAAGGTCGACCTCGGCGTCCCCGGCCAGCCGCTCCCAGACGACCTTGAGCGTCTCCTGGTCGTAGGTCACGCCCGTCCCCGCGCCATACGTGTTGGGCCGCTCGAAGGCCACCCCCTCATCGGTGAGTCGCCCGACGATCTCCCAGCCCAGGCCGCCCACCACGCGCTGCGGCGACTCGGACGGCGTGTAGAACGCGTAGAAGGTGTCCAGCACGGCCGTCGAGGTGCCGCCCATGAAGGCCAGTCGATCGACCAGCAGCGTCCGTGCGCCGGTCCGTGCGCTGGCGATGGCGGCGGTCGACCCGGCCGAGCCCGAGCCGACCACGATGACGTCGTACCGGTCGGCGATGGTCCCGCTCGTCACGTGAGAGGCTCCCCGCCCGGTTCCGCGACCGGGTCAGCGATCTCGGCCATGGCGAAGGCTCGGGCCGGGTTTGCCACCAGGATCGTCTCGACCGCCGCCTCGCCGATGCGCCGCCGCAGCCGCGGCACGAACGAGGCCATCAGCGTGCGCATCCCAGGCCCGCCACCGTAAGCCCGAAAGTAGTCCCGGCGACCCAGATCCAGTCCCAGCACGATGCGTTTCAGGTGCCCGGCCGCGACCACCGACTCGATCAGATCAAGCAGATCACTGTCCGGCCGGTACTTGATGCGCCCGATGGTGTCGTACTCCAGGGTCACGCCACGTCCGGCGATCTCCGCGTGCAGCTCCGGGTCGGGGTTGCGGTCCATATGCGCCAGCAGGATGCTCTCCGGCGACACACTTAGCGCGGTCAGCAGGTCCACGATCTC
>JBBJNS010000145.1:0-4640 GCA_037720745.1 Candidatus Limnocylindrales bacterium | reverse complement strand
GGCGGCGCCGACCACCAGGGTGGCCCATACGAATGCGACCGAGAGATCGCCGAGTTGGGTCACGCTGAAGGCGATCAGGCACAGCAGCGCCTGCATCCCGGCCAGCACGAGCGCAACGGCACGAGCTGAGGAGAGCCGCCGACGCAGACGGTGGGTGAGGTGGTCCGTTCCGCCCTGTAGCAACGAGATCCCCGCACGGTGGCGCGAGACCATCACGAGGCTGGTGTCCAGGATGGGCAGACCGGCGAGGAGCACCGCGGCGAGCAGTCGGTGCCAGCCTGCCTCTCCGCCCAGGGGCAGGGCCATGATCGCCGCCGCCACCACGAACCCCATCGGCATCGAACCGCCGTCCCCGAGGAAGATCCGCGCCGACGGCCGGGCGAGGTTGTAGGGCAGGAATCCCAGGCACGCGCCGGCCAGGCCCAGCGCGAGCGCCCCGAGCACGGTATCGCCAAGGCTGATGGCCAGCACCGCGGCGCCGAGCGCGGAGAGCGAGGCGATGGTGCTCGACGCACCGTCCATGTTGTCCATGAGGTTGAAGGCGTTGACCAAGCCGACCACCCATAGGACGGTCAGGACATAGTCAACGAAGGGCTGATCGACGATCGACCAGCCCAGCCCGCCGGCGAACAGCAGCGTCGCAGCCCCGATTGCGGCGAGCACCCGCAACTGCGGCGTGACCGTGCGCCGGTCGTCCAGGGTTCCCACAACCCACAGGACCAGGGCTCCGCCAACGATCGGCCCGAGCCTCCAGAATCCGCTTCCCAGGGCCACCGCGCCGACGAGGAACCCCGCCATGAGCGCGGTGCCGCCGAGGTAGGGCGTGGGCCGGGCATGCCCCTTGTGACTGGCCGGACTGTCGTGGAAGTCCAGCCAGCCGGCGACACGTATCGCCACCGGCGTGGCGACGAGCACCGCCAGCAGCGGCAATGTGAATGCCCAGAGCAGACGCGCTTCAACCGGCAGGCCTCAACCCCCCCTTGCTGTTCACCGGCCCCGTTGGAGGCCGTTCCGGGACGTTGCCACGTCTGATTGCCGGCGCAGCATTGCATAGGAGATTGCTCCCCGTCCCTTAGCCCGCCGGCCGATGGCGAGGGACGGAGAACCTCAGGTCGAGGGACGGCGCAGTTTCCGACCCAGGATGCCGGCCAAGGCTCCGAGCAGAAGAACGGCCGCCGCGATCACCCACGGGCTCGAGAGCGGAGACCCCTCGGTCAAACGGGCTTCCCGCGAGGACCCAGGCGAACTCGACGAGTCGCCACCCTCACTTCGCTGACCCAAGGCTGACTCGGAGTCTGCGTCCTCTCGGCCGTCTCGCTCGGTGTTTCTGGCCGAGCCTCCTCGAGAGGCATCACCTGACGAGCGTCCCCTGACGCGGTCGCGCGCCTCACTGTCGGAGCCACCTCCGCTGCCACTGCCACCGTTTGCACCAAGGGGTGGAGTGATGCCCGCTCCGAAGAGTGACGCAGACCGGTCACCGATCGCGATGCCGCGGTCGCTGTTTCCGGTCGCAGGGGCAGCGTCGCGCCGTGCACCGTCCAAGGGGATCACATACTCTCTTCCGGCTGGGCTGTCGCGGTCCACCACCGCGTCCTCTTCCTGTGCTAGGGCCGAAGAGGGCGATACGGCCGCGCAGCAGGCCGTCGCGATGGCGACACGTAGGAGCCTTGGCATGCAATTGACGGTACCACCTTCCGCGTCGATTGCCGGACCGAGACGCCACCGGTCGTCACCACGCAGACGGACGGGTAGTGCCAGCGCAACCTTTAGCGGAGTCCCGTGTTGCCGCCACCATGCGCGCACTCCTGAGACTCGCCGTCGTCGGCTTGGCCCTCCTCGCCCTCCCCGCCACCGCCTCCGCCGAGAAGAAGGCGATCTGGGGCCCTGTCACGTTGCCCGACGGCTCGTCGGCCTTCCCCCTCTACAACGAGTTGGGGGTCGACGTCTTGCAGGTCTCGCTGAACTGGAGTGAAGTAGCCACCGAGCGCCCGGGTCGCGCGATCGACCCGGCAGACCCCGTCTACCGCTGGCCGGCTGAGCTCGATGAGGCCGTGGCGAGGGCGTCCACGCACGGCATCGACGTGGCGATCTTGGTGATCGGCACCCCCGGATGGGCGAATGGTGGGCGAACGAGCGTCTGGGCGCCAAATGACGCCGAGGACTACGCCAAGTTCGTGCGTGCGGCCAGCCGGCGATACCCGTCGGTGGATCATTGGATGATCTGGGGGGAGCCGACGCGCGTGGGAAATTTCCAACCGCTTCCCCGCGACAGCCGCGTCGGGCCGCGTCGCTACGCCAAGCTTCTCGACGCCGCCTACGAGCAGCTCAAGCGCGAAGACTCCGACAACGTGGTCATCGGCGGCATGAGCTACTCCTCGGGGGACGTCAAGCCCACCGACTGGCTTCGCTGGATGCGCCTGCCCAACGGCCTGCCGCCCCGGCTGGACCTCTACGGTCACAACCCGTTCTCCGAGCGCTTTCCCGACATCGACAAGAAGCCGTACCGCAAGGGCGTGCGCGACATCAGCGACATCGACTCCTTCCACCGCCAGCTGCAGCGCGACTACGGGCCGTCGGTCAACAAGGAGATCCATCGCCAGCTGCGCCGCGACCATGACCGCTACGACTCGCTCGAAGACCATCCGGAGGTCAATCGCAGGCACAAGGAGCTGCACAAGGCCAACCGCTGGATCCACGGGCTACTTCGCAAGAAGGGGCCGGATCTCTGGCTCTCGGAGTACACGATCGGGTCAGCTCCCATGGATGAGTTCCCCTTCTCCACGACCCTTGAGGGACAGGCCCGCTGGCTCAGCGCCGCCTACGAGCTCGCCCAGGAAGCGAAGTACGTCGAAACGCTCGGATGGTTCTCCCTGCTCGACGCCCCCGCGACGGAGGAAGGCGGGTCTAAGCTGGGGTTGATGACCTTTGAGGGCGCCCGCAAGCCGGCGTTCTCGGCCTACCGAGACGTCCCCTAGCCCCGCGAGGGCCATACCCCCAAGTCCGCTGTACGGCGTGGCGTATGGCATGGTTTCGTGCATGGGGCGCCGGTCGAAGCGCTGGGCGCGCAGACGCCTCCGTCGCTGGCTCAAGGTCCAGCGCAAGCGCCGTCGGAACCTCTTCCAGGGCTTGGCCAAGGGCCGCACGGACGCGGCCCTGCATCGCCAGGTCGCCGGCTACGCGGTCCTCGGCCTGCGCCTCGGCGCGCTGGCGCCCAGCGCGCGGCGCAGGGCCTGGATCGCGATGGCGACCGCGGCCCAGCCCGTGCGCGATCGCGTGCGCTGGCTGCCGGTTGCGCCGACACGCCTGCGCCTGTGCTGGCGGGGCCACGACTTCTCCTACGTCGTCGGCGACCGGTCAGAACTCGACGTGCTGCACGGCGTCTTTCTGCGCGAGGAGTACGAGTTGCCCCTGGTGCATCGACCGACGACGATCGTGGACCTGGGCAGCAACGTGGGCGCCACTATCCACTACTTCCGCGCCCGCTATCCCGAGGCGGCGATCATCGGGCTCGAGCCCGATCCCGACACGTTCGCCCGCCTGCGCACCAACGTTCGCGGCCTGCCCAATGTGACCGTGCGCCAGGAGGCCGTCGCCGGCCGAGACGGCGAGGCGATCCTGGCCCCCTCACCGCTGAGTTGGGCGTCTGCCCTGCGACCGGCAGGTGGACCGGGGACCAGAGTGAGCACGCGCAGCCTCGACTCGCTCATGACCGAGCTAAAACTGGATTCGATCGATGTCCTCAAGATCGATGTCGAGGGAGCCGAGCACGACGTGCTCGAAGCCTTCACGCGGATGCGCGATGTGGCCGCGGTGGTCGGTGAATATCACCCCGCCATCCATGGCCACCGCTTCGAGGAGCTCGAGGGCGTCTTCGACGGCTTCGATCTCGATGTGCGCGGCAACCGGGCCGGGGTGCGCCACTTCCGGGCGGTACGGCGATGAAGGTCGTCATGACGCTCCTCGTTCGCGACGAGGACGACATCGTCGAGGCCAACCTGGCCTATCACCTGCACCGCGGGGTGGACTTCGTCATCGCGACGGACAACGGCTCGCGCGACGGCACCCGCGCGATCCTCCAGCGCTACGCCGACGCCGGGGTCCTGCAGCTCATCGACGAGCACGCCGACGACTACTCCCAGCACCGCTGGGTCACCCGCATGGCCCGCCTGGCGGCCACCGAGCACGGCGCCGACTGGGTCGTCCACAACGACGCCGATCAGTTCTGGTGGCCGGAGCAGGGGTCGCTCAAGGACGTGCTCGCCGCCGTTCCGCCCGAGTACGGGGTGCTGCGGGCAGCCAAGTGCAACTTCGTGGCCAGGCGCGAGATGGACGACAGCGCCTTCTTCGCCGACGCGCTGTGCTTTCGGGAGATCCTGCCCGAAGGCCGTGCCGGGACGACGTCGACGGGCCGGCCGGTCGCCATCGCCATCGCCCACCGCGGCGTACCCGGAGTCACGGTGGCCCAGGGCAACCACTCCGTGGACGGAATCGGGCTCCCCACGCTCCCCACCTGGGCGGGGGTCACGATCTGGCACTTCCCGGAGCGCCACTATGCCCGCTTCGAGACCAAGATCGTCAACGGCGGACGGGCCTACGCACGCAACCAGGAGCTGCCCCCCAGCGCCGGGCGCCACTGGCGC
>JBBJNS010000144.1:0-4652 GCA_037720745.1 Candidatus Limnocylindrales bacterium | reverse complement strand
CATGTGCCAGAGACTAGCGATGTCTACTAGGCGTTGTAGTAGCTATGCTCGTGACATGCGTGCTCCACGATCTGCACTCGGCGTTCTCTTCGCCGTGGCCACGATGACCCTGGCCGCCTGCGGCGACGACGGCGGCGCGGTTGACGCTTCCGGCGGCGATGCGGGAGCAGAGACCGTGCCCGCACCAGGGGATCAGAAGGCCGAGCTCGAGCACATCCACGGGCTCGGGGTAGATCCGTCGTCGGGTGCGCTCTACGTCGCAACCCACTACGGGCTCTTCCAGGCGCCCAAGGGCCAGGTCCAGTTGGAGCGCATGGGGGAGAGCCGCCAGGACATCATGGGCTTCTCCGTCGTCGGCCCCCGTCGTTTCCTAGGGTCCGGCCACCCTGATCCCAGCCAGAATCAGCCGCCGAACCTCGGCCTCATCGAATCCCGTGACGGCGGCACAAGCTGGAAGAACATCTCCCTCCTCGGGGAGGCTGACTTCCATGTCCTGCGATCTTCCGGACGCAAGGTCTACGGGTTCAACGGCGGCACCGGAAAGCTCATGGTCTCAGACGACGGTGGCCGCAAGTGGGCCAGCCGGACGCCGCCGGCTGCGATGTTCGACCTCGCGATGGATCCCTCCGACTCCAACCGCGTCGTCGCTTCGACCGGGGAGGGAATCTTTGTTTCTCGCGATGCGGGCAAGGGATGGCGGCCGCTGAGCGGCGACGTCGCGGGCCTGCTTGCCTGGCCCTCAGACGCCAGCCTCTTTCTTGTCGACGGCCAGGGCCAGGTCTCTCGCAGCACCGACGCCGGCCAGAGCTTCGCCGTGGTTGGCACCGTTGGCGGGCCGCCATCCGCCTTCATCAGTCACGGCGACGACCTCCTCGTCGCACTCGGTGACGGCAACGTCGTGCGCTCCACCGATGCGGGAGCCAACTGGCAGGTGACAGCGACGCCATGAGCGGTGATCCCCAAGACATCCGCAACCCGTTCTTTTCGCGCCTCTACCACCATGTGCTCCAGGGCAAGACGAAGCACAAAGACGCCGAGTGCCGGCGCGACGCGTGCCTTCGGCAACTGCCACCCGGCGCGTGACACGCTGGCGGCGGTCCGCGCATCGGGCTTTGACACCAGCGCTGGTCGGTCTGCGAACCGTCTCGCCGCCGGGGGGCCGCGCCACCTCGAACGTCCTCGCCCTAGCCGGGATCAACGACGTCGCCCAGAGCGCCTTCCGACTCCTGGCCGAGCGCACCAATCTCGCCGTCCTCGACACCCAGGCGGTCCAGCGCGAGGCGGCCGCCAAACCGGCGCGCCCGCCCGCGCGCCAAGGCGTCTAGCCTTGCATCGGGCCGGTGACGGCAGCCAGCCCTCCCGCGTCGACCCCGCACGACCCTACGCGGACCGGGGGCGGCTGCCCGGGGCGCGGCCGCCCCTTCCCTTCGTACCCCTCCTCGCCTGGGCTGCCGGCGCCATCGCCCTGGCGGTGGTCGTGCTGTCGGTCGTACGCGGGCAAGGCCCGCTCGACGATCCAGACCCTGCTCAGCAGCGGCCCGGCTTCCTCACCTCGGCCGCCGGTGCACGCACCGTGACTGACCTGCGCCTGCCCGGCTTCGTTCGAGGACGACCAGCGCTGGTGCTCTTCGACCGCCAGCGCCCGAATTCCCAGCGCCTGCAGGCGGCACTGGGGGGTGTACCGGCCCGAGTCCAGGTCGTCCTGGTGATCTCGTCGGGCGGCAAGGATGGGCTCGGGCGTGCGCGCGTGTTCCAAGAGCCCTCGGGACGGGCCTCTCGGGCGGTGGGACTCGATCAGCCAAAGGACGGCGGACCGCCGATCGGCTACGCCATGATCGACAGGCAGGCACGCGTGCGTTACGTGACGCTCGACCCCGGTTACCTCGACCACGGCTTCGAGCTGGCGCTCATCGCGAAGGCGGTGTCATGAACGCGGCAACCACGTGGGCGCGGGCCTACCGGCCGTTGGGTTCGCGCACCCTCCTCATCCAGCTCGCGGTGCTCGTGCCGACCGAAGCGGCGTTGTTCGCGAGCTACCGCGCTCAAGAGGCTGACTTCCACTGGGCCACCCACTTTCTCGTCGGTCTGGCCGTGGCGGCTTTGTTCCAGAGCGCGTGGCTGGCTCTGAAGGGCGCCCCGGGGCGCGGGCTGCTGGCCAGCATCCTCGTCGCACACCTCGTTGCGATGGCGCCCGATCTGCTCTTCTCTGCCGGCATCCCACACGCCGGTTGGATGAACATCTTCCTCGGGCACATCTGGGTGCACTACCTGCCCGGAGGCGACTCGACTTGGCTGATCATCGCGCTGGCCGCGTCGGGTGCCTACACGGGGTTGCTCAGCGCCTGGCTGGCCGCCCGCGGCCGCGAGGTCGACTGCGGGCTGACTCCCGGCATCGGCGTGGGCGGGAGGGCCCTGATCCGCCCCCAGGCGTCGCCGGCCAACGGCCTCTCCAGCGTCCGCTACGGGCCCGCCGTTCCCGCGCAGGTGCTGCTGCTTCACGGGTTGGCCGCATCCAACGAGGTGTGGGCTCCAGTTGCTCGCGAGCTGGGCGCCCGCGACGTGTCCGTTCTCGTGCCTGACCTCCTCGGCTTCGGACGTTCGAGAACCATCGGGACCAGCTTTGCGCTGGAGGACCATGCGAACGCCCTCTGCAGCGCGCTCCAGCAAGAGGGCAGCGGCGCCCTCACGGTGGTCGGCCACTCCTTTGGCTGTGCCGTCGCCGTCGAGCTCGCCCGCCGTGCTCCAGACCGCGTGAGACGCCTCGTGCTGATCGCCCCGCCGGTGTTCCGCGATGCGGCAGGCGCGCGGGAGCGACTCGGCGCCGAGGGCTGGCTGGCACGCCAGGTCGTCAACGGCTCACCCGTGGCCAGCGGCGTGTGCGGCGCGATGTGCCTCCTACGCTCGCCTGCGGCCCGGCTCCTGCCGCTGCTCGCCCGAGGAGCGCCACCCGCTCTGGCCGCCCAGAGCGTCCAACACTCGTGGCCCGCCTACCGCGACGCCGTGAGCGCCCTGCTCGATCACAACCCGATCCCCGCGTGGCTCGACCAACCAGAGCAGCCCACGACGATCGTCCTGGGAGACATCGATCGACGTACTCCGGCACGTGACGTTCTCGACCACCCGCACGACGCCGTCGAGGTCCTCGAAGTGCCCGGAGACCATCTCCTCGTCTACCAAGGCCCAGCCGAGATCGGCGCGCTCATCGCCGCCCGTATACCGGAGGCGTCACGGTGAGGTGACATCGGCGCTGCCGGGCGGAAGGCGCCGCCGAGCGGCCCAGTGCTGCGACTAGTTCATCGACACGGTTGGCGCGCCATGAAAGACTGCGTCCGCGCCGGTGCCGACCGATGCGATCAGCTGGGTAACATTCGCATATCCGTGCGAATGTCGTACAATCGGGTCATGGCTCCGCGTGATACCTGTGATCTGCTCTGCCTCGATCTCCCGAAGGCCGAGGCGATCCGCAACGCCCTGCCGTCCCAGGCCGAGCTTGATGCGGCGTCCGATCCGTTCAAGGCGCTCACCGATCCCACCCGGCTGGCGATCCTCCTTGCCCTTGCGGACGGTGGTACGTGCTGCGTGTGCGATCTCTCCTGGATCGTCGGCCGCGACGAGAAGCTGGTCTCTCACCACGTCCGGCTGCTCAAGAGCCTCGGGGCGCTGCGCTCGCACAGAGACGGTCGGATGGTGATGTACGAGCTCAAGCCGCTCGGTGCAGCTCTCGTCGCCGCTGCCGCCGTATTCGGGGAGCAGACGACATGAGCGACGTCCAGGCGGTACTCCTCGTACCCCGCGTGTCCAACGGTGCTGCCCAGCCCGCGGCCGGAGCGATCACGCGAGCCCGCTACGAGCAGTTGGCCCGGAGGGTGAAGCTGCTCTCCTGGGCGTCGCTGGCCTGGATGACGGTGGAAGGCGCCGTCGCCATCACAGCTGGGATCGTCGCCTCCTCGATCGCGTTGGTCGGTTTCGGCCTCGATTCGGTCATTGAGGGCTTGGCCAGCGTGGTCATCATCTGGCGCTTCACCGGCAGCCGGGTGTTCAGCAGCGGCGCCGAGCAGCGCGCTCAGAAGCTCGTGGCGGCGCAGTTCTTCCTCCTCGCGCCGTACGTGGGCTTCGAGTCGATCAGGGCGCTGGTCGGCGGCGAGCAGCCTGCGACGTCGTGGGTCGGCATTGCCCTCGCTTCGGGCTCCGTGATCATCATGCCGCTGCTCGGTGTGGCGAAGCAGCGCCTGGCCGATCAGCTGGGCTCGGCCGCAACCCGAGGCGAAGGCCGTCAGAACATGCTCTGCGCCTACCTGGCCGGTGCGCTGCTCGTGGGGCTCATCGGCAACGCGGCGATCGGGGCTTGGTGGCTTGACCCCATGGTTGGTCTGCTGATCGCCGTAGTCGCCGTGCGAGAAGGACTCGAGTCCTGGCGGGGCGAAGGCTGCTGCGTCTCGTCCCCTCTGGAAGGAGCAGGCTTCATCGACGACGCTACTGGCGAACACGACTGCTGTCGCTGATGTCGATCACCGCGCTCGCGCTCTACGTCGTCTATCTCGCTCTCGCGTTCGGCCTGCGCACGGTCATCCAGCTCAAGCGCACCGGCAGCACAGGCTTTCATGGACTCGGCGGTCGGCCAGGGTCGGCCGAGTGGCTGGCCGGCATCGGGT
>JBBJNS010000035.1:0-16661 GCA_037720745.1 Candidatus Limnocylindrales bacterium | reverse complement strand
AGGAGGTCGCGGGCGATGATCAGGCGCTGGATCTGCTGCGTGCCTTCATAGAGCTGGGTGATCTTGGCGTCGCGCATCATGCGCTCCACGGGGTACTCCGTGATGTAGCCGTAGCCGCCCATCACCTGCACCGCGTCGGTGGTCACGGCCATCGCCGTGTCGCCCGCGAAAAGCTTGCACATGGCCGCCCAACGCGCCGCGCCAGGTCCACCCGCCTCGATCTCCTCGCATGCGGTATAGAGGAGCTGCCGCGCCGCCTCGGTCTGCGTGGCCATATCGGCCAGCATCGCACCGACCATCTGCAGCTCGCCGATGGGCTTGCCGAACTGCTCACGCTCCGCGGCGTACCTGGCGGCCACGTCCAGGGCGCCTTGCGCGATGCCCACGGCCTGAGCGGCGATGCCCGGGCGACTGCGCGCGAAGGTGCGCATGGCGATGGACCACCCCTCCCCCGGCTCGCCGATGCGGTTGGCGTCGGGCACGCGTACGCCGTCGAAGGCCAGCTCCGCCGTTGGCGAGCCGCGGATGCCCATCTTGTGCTCCAGGCGCGAGGTCGAGAAGCCGGGCATGCCCTTCTCGACGTAGAAGCAGGTGAGGTGGCGGTAGGCCTTGATGGCGGCGGGGTCAGGGTCGGTCATGGCGAAGACGGCCACGAGGCCAGCCACGTTGCCGTGGCTTATGAAGCGCTTGGAGCCGTCCAGACGCCAGTCGCCGCCATGCCCGTCGCCTCCGTCGCCTCCCCCGTCACGGACGGCGCGCGTCCTGATCTTGGACGCGTCGGAACCGGCGCCCGACTCGGTCAGGGCGAACGCAGCCAGCATCGCTCCCTTGGCCAGGTCAGGGATCCAGCGCCGCTTCTGCTCGTCCGTGCCGGCCAGCAGCAAGGGCAGGCCCCCCAGCTCCTGCACGGCCAGGATCAACCCACTCGTGGCGCACACGCGGCTGAGCTCCTCCACCGCCACGCAGAGCGTCAACAGGTCGCCACCAAGACCGCCGTACTCGTCAGGGAACGGCAGGGCCAGCACGTCGTGCGCGGCCAGCAGCTCGACCACGTCCCAGGGGAATTGGGCGGACGAGTCGATCGCCGCGGCGCGCGGCGCGATGCGCTCGTCAGCCAGCTCGCGGACCACGTCACGCAAGGCGCGCTGATCCTCGCTGAGGCGGACGCTCAAATCAGGCCCCGAGAACGTGGAAGCCGAGGCTACGGGCCGCCTGCGCCAGGCGCAGATCGTAGGTCAGGAACGAGAGGCTCGGCTCCCCCGTACGACGCGCCGCCGCGAGATGAAGGGCATCGAGGGTTCGCACCTTGGTGACCTCCGCCAGGTCGGCGGCCAGCTCGACCGTGACCGCATCGACCTCCACGACGCTGGTGCGTTCCCAGTCGGCTCTGAACTGAAGCTTGGCGTCCTCGAAGGTGCGGCCGACCAGGACGCGATCCAGCGCGCGCCTGACCTCGACGAACGTATGGCCTCCGGCGATCCAGGCCGGATCTGCCCGCACCATGTCCATGCACTCGTCACTGTCGCGTTCTGAGACATACAGCTTGACGAACGCGCTGGCGTCCAGGTACAGACTCAATCCCCACGATCCTCGGCGATGACATCGGCCGTGGGCCGTGACGGCTTGTAGCGTCGTCGCCCACTGAAATCAGGCGCCTTCCCATTGCCCGGGCGTATCCAGCCCTCGGCGATGCCCTGCTCGAGCCGACCTCGACCCGGAAGTGGCGCAAGGATCGCCTTGGGCCGTCCCCGATCGGTGACCTGGATGATCTCGCCTCGTGACGCCTGGTCGACGTAGTCAGAGAGTCTTCGCTTCAGTTCCCGGATGCCGACTTCCATGTGGTCATCGTATCATGGGATCGTGACCACATCGCATATGGCCGCGAAGTCGCGTCCGTGCGCTTCACGTTGCGCTCAGAGGCTGTGAGCCTCGGGGTGCCGTGGCTGATAGAGCAGGACGTCATCAGCCCCCGGCAACTTGAGCATGGCGCCCGAGCCAAAGCCGTAGTCCTCGACCCCGCCCGTGAACTCCGCTCCCCGGCCCTCCAGCTCCGCCTTGGTTGCCTCGATGTCATCGCACATCAGCGATATCGAGTGGTGCTTCGGCTGCGAGTACGGCTGGCCCTCCCAGGTCCCGGCCGTGGGATGCACGCCCATCTCGCTGGGACCGGTCTTGAAGATCGGCCAGTCCGGTTCCGAGTCCGGGTCTTCGACAGAAGGCCAGCGCAGGACATCGCGCAGGAAAGTGCGGGTGGCCCCAGGGTCATCCGAGTAGATCAACGTGTGGACGGCTTTGATCACGGTGCCGATGATACGGCTGATGCTGAGACCCCAACTCGCCGGGCGCCTCCGGTCACATCCCGTTGCCTTCGAGAAGTGGCGAGGCCGCCCCATCACGGCGCTGGAGGGCGAGATCGCTGAGTGGCCCATCGACGAGTACGCCACGGTGGTACCTGGCCCGTTCAGCGACCCTCGGGATGCCGAGGCTGCCTACGAACGCGTGCGTGATCGGATACTGCGGCTTCGACTCTTTCCGCCGCAGAGCATCTCTCTCTACGCTGCCACGCCGGATGCCAGGGCCGCTCTGGGCGCCACCGTCGTACAGCACTTCTTCCTGGGACCGCTCGCTGTCGAAAGCGGCGTACGCATCGTGGGACTGGAGGACCGAGCCGACGATGCCTCGCGCCACGTCTCGCTCACCTGGGCGACGCTGAAGGGTCACCCCGAGCGAGGCATCGAGACCTTCTCCGCCAGGATGGACGCCGGAGGCATGATCCACGTGGCCATCCACGCCCGCTCTCGACCCGGTGCGCTCGTGGTTCGACTGGCGTCCCCGATCGCCCGACGCCTCCAGGTCCGACTCTCGCACCAGTCCCTGGCCCTTCTTGCGAAGGCCGCCGGCGATAGCCAGGGAGTCGTCGTGGCGCGCGGCAGCGGCTGAGGACTCCGTCGGCGGCGCTGCTCGATCAAAGCGGCGCCCCCGGTCGAGGTCGGCGGCCGCCAACATCGGAAGCACGGCGCTGCTGGCGATCGTTCGACTCGGGGGAGGGCGCCAAACCGACCTGACTAGCGCTGGATGACCGGAAGGTCGCGTCCACTCGAGCGTCGCGCCGGCAGCGACGCGGCCAGCACCTCGGAGATGTCCTGGGCCCTGATGCCCTCTCCCCGGCCGCCCGGAGCGTCGGCCAGGCCGTCACGCAGCATGACCAGGCAGAAGGGGCAGGCCGTGGCCACGCCGTCGGCGCCTGTTTCCAGGGCTTGGCGCGTGCGCTCGGCGTTGATACGCGTACCGCGGTCCTCCTCCATCCACATCCGGCCGCCGCCAGCGCCACAGCAGAAGGTCCCCTTGCCGCTCTTCTCCATCTCGCGCAGCTCGACACCCGGCACCGAGCCCAGCACCGCCCGGGGGTCGGCAACCACTGAGTTGTAGCGCGAGAGGTAGCACGAGTCGTGATACGTCAGGGACCGGCCTGCCCCTCCGTCGCCGTCCGACTTCAAACGCCCCTCCTCCACCAGTCGTGCCAGGTAGGTCGAGTGATGTACCACTTGGTAGTGGCCGCCGAGCTGCCCGTACTCGTTGCCCAGCGTATTGAAGCAGTGCGGACAGGCGGTCACGATGGTCTTGGGCTTGTAGCGCGCGAGGGTCTCGATGTTGGCGGCGGCGAGCATCTGGAAGACGTACTCATTGCCCATGCGGCGTGCCGGGTCGCCGGTGCAGCTCTCCTCCTGGCCGAGCACCGCGTAGGAGACCCCCGCCGCGTCCAGACAGGTCACGAAGGCACGCGCCACGCGCTTGTTGCGGTCATCGAAGGCGGCCGCACAGCCCACCCAGTAGAGGCACTCCAGCTCGCTGACCGCATCCGGCCCCCCTTCGGCCACCTGCGCCGCGGTCGGCACCTCGAAGGGCAGCCCCTTGGTCCAGTCGAGGCGCGCGCTGGCCGGCTGACCCCAGGGATTGCCGTAGCGCTCCATGGCCGTCATCGCGCCGGTCAGCTCCGTCGGGAAGCGGCTCTCTTCAAGCACCAGGTTGCGACGCAGCCCCACGATCTTGTCGACGTGCTCGATGAGCACCGGACATGCCTCCACGCAGGCACCGCAGGTCACGCAGTCCCACACGGCGTCGTAGGGGATGGCCGCATCCACGATGGGCGTGGCCAGTCCGTCGCCCTCCGCGCGGCCCGGTGCTGACGCCGGCTTGATGAAGGGGATGAGCGGCATGCCCTTCTCCGCGTCGACCGTCATCTCGCGCAGGCCCATGATCATCGTCTTGGGGTTGAGCGGCTTGCCCGTGGCCCAGGCGGGGCAGGCGTCCTGACAGCGACCGCACTCGGTGCAGGTGAAACCGTCCAGCAGATCCTTCCAGCCGAGGTCGTCGATGGTCTTGACCCCGAAGCGGGCCGACTCCGCCTCCAGATCCATGGCCGGCAGCGCGCCGCGTGGCTGCACCTTACGGAAAAGCGCGTTGAAGATGGCTGTGACGATATGGAGGTGCTTGGAGCGTGGCAGGTAGACCAGGAAGAAGCAGACGATGGCGATGCTGCCCCAGAAGGAGAGAACGTAACCGGCCTCCATCACCCACGCCGGCAGCACGGACGCCAGGGCCATGCCGACCGGGTTGGCGACCACGGCCCAGGCGGCGTCGGGGTCGCCGAAGCGTCCGATGCGGAAGGCCTCGGCAAGGAGCTCGAAGACCACCACGCCGGCGATGAGCAGCAGGATGGTCAGCCCGTCACGCGAGAGCGTCAGACGTCGCGGCCGCACGACCATCCGCCGGAAGAGGGCATAGCCGACGGCCCCCAGCACCGCCACGCCCAGCAGGTTCTGAACGGGCTGGAGCAGCCGCCACAGCCAACCGTCGAAGGGCCAGGCCAGCGTCGCGTGGACCAGGCCGAAGGTGACCCGATCGGCGGTGCCGATGATCAGCACCACGAATCCCCAGAAGATCGCCGCGTGCATCAGGCCGGGACCCAGATCTCGGAACATGCGTACCTGGGCGATGGAGTAGACGAACATGGAGCGCAGCCGTGACTCGGGCTGGTCGGTGACCACGACCGGCTGGGCGGCCGCGAAGATGCGCAGGTGTCGCGCCATCTGGAGGAGGAAGAGTGCCGTCGCGGCGGCGAAGAGAAGCGGCGCGAGTGGGTAAAGCGGCACCTGTTCCAGGAACGTCACGCCGCGTCGTCCTCGCCCGGCCCGTGATCCGTATGTCCGCCCAGCGTCTCGAGCGCATGCTCGAGCAACGGCGCCAGAGCATCCAGCGACTCGGTCGCGCCGCTGGGGCTGCCCGGCACGGCGACGATGAGCGATCGGCCCTTGACGCCGGCCAACGAGCGTGACAGATCGGCCAGGGGCGTCGAGCCTCGGCCAGCTGCGCGCATCACCTCGCCGAAGCCCGGGATCTCGTAGTCCAGCACGTCGCGAAGTGCCTGCGGCGTGACATCGCGCGGACCGAGCCCCGTCCCGCCGGTGGCGATCAGGAGCCGGCAGCGAGCGGACTGCACGGTGACCTCCGCCACGATCGCCGCGAACTCGTCCGGGACCAGGCCGCGTTCGATGGCGTAGCCAAGCGCAGACAGGCGATCCGCCAGCGCGTCGCCGCTCGCGTCCTGACGCGTGCCGGCGGCCACCCCGTCGCTGATGGTGAGCACGAACGCGGTGTCGATCCTTCGTGCCTCCCTGGCCGATGCTGCGTCTTCGCCTGGTCTCAGCGCGAGCGACGTGGCCCGCGCACCCCCTTGGGCACTCGAGCTTGCAGCCGCTCCTCCGGGGAAGCCGGCCGGTGCCACTCGCCCGAGGCGCCGCCGGACTTCTCCGAGAGCCGGATGGAGCGGATCTCCGCCGTTCGGTCGACGCCCTTCACCATATCGTAGACCGTGAGAGCGGCCACCGAGGCGGCCATCAGCGCCTCCATCTCCACGCCGGTCTGACCTGTCGTGGCGGCCGTGGCGCGGATGCGCAGGGAGCCCGCCGCGCGATCGGGCGTGATCTCCACGCCGAGGTCAGTGAGCGGTAGCGGGTGACAGAGCGGAATCAACTCGGAGGTCCGCTTGGCGGCCATCACGCCGGCGATCTCAGCCACGGTCAGCACGTCGCCCTTGGGCGTGGCGCCGTCGATGATGAGGCTGAGCGTGTCCTGCTCCAGGGCGACCTCCGCCTCGGCCACCGCGCGCCGTGCCGTGAGCGGCTTGGCGCTCACGTCGACCATGCGCGGCCGGCCGCCCCGATCGACATGGGTGAGGCGCCTTCGGTCCTTCCGCTTGGGCGGTTCGATGGGCATCAGCGCTCTCCTTCGTCCAGGACCATGACGTCGACCAACGCACCAGCCGGCAACGCGTCGACCTCCTCGGGCACGATGGCCAGGCCGTTGGCCTCCGCCAGGGCGGAGATGACATGCGACCCCTGGCTGCCCGCCAGAGAGGCCCGCCAGCCGCTGATGCACTCGGGCTCAGGTTCGAGGCGGACGCGCAGGAACGCGCGGCGGCCGGCCGACTTGGTGACCGGTTCGACGAGCTCGGCACGGATCAGCATCCGCCCGTCCACGTCGGAATGACCGGCCAGGCGCCGTAGCACGGGACGCACGAAGAGCTCGAAGGTCACGAACGTGGACACGGGGTTGCCCGGCAAGCCGAAGAGAAGCACCTCGCTGCCCTGTGGCGATCGCGCTCGACCAAAAGCAAGGGGCTTGCCCGGCTGCACCGCCACCCGCCACAGGTCGAGCGAGCCCACCGCGTCGAAGGCGTCTTTGACCACGTCGTGGGCGCCCACGGAGACGCCACCGCTGGCGATGACCACATCCGCCCCGGCGATGCCTCGCCGCAGGCGTTCCACCACGTCGGCGAAGTCGTCTCGAGCGATGCCCAAGCCGATCGGTTCGGCGCCGGCGGCGCGGACCTGTGCCGCCAGAGAGGTGGAGTTGCTGTCATGAATCCCGGCCTCGCCCAGCGGCTGACCCGCCGGCACCAGCTCGTCGCCGGTGGCCAGGACGGCGACTCGTGGCCGCCGGTGGACGAGCAGATCGGCGTGACCGGTGGCTGCGGCCAGCGCCAGGCGCGGCGGCGTGAGAAGCAGGCCGGCGCTCAGGACACGCTCGCCGGCTCGGACGTCGCTGCCCGCCCGGCGGATGTGCGCGCCCGGTGCGGCTGCCCGATATACGGCTACACGGCCCGGGAGCCGGGCGACACCCTGCGGAGCGTCGGTGTCCTCCACCGGCACGACGGCATCGCTGCCGGGAGGTATCAGGGCACCCGTCAGGACGCGGATGGCGGTGCCCGATGTGAGGCTGACCTGCGGTGCATGCCCGGCCGCAACCTCACCGACGACTTCTAGGGAGATCGGCGCGGCCGGAGACGGATCCAGCACATCCCGCGAGCACACGGCAAAGCCGTCCATGGCACTGTTGTCCCAGGGTGGCAGAGCGACCCGGGTCTCCACCGCCGAGGCGAGAACGCGCCACAGAGCCCGGTCGAGAGTGACCGGCTCTGCCGGCAGGGGCCGAACGCCAGCCAGCATTCGCGCGCGAGCCTCCTCCAGTCGAAGAAGCGGCGGACTCGCGATGGACGACCGGCTCACGTCAGCACCCGTGCCGCTTCATGCCGCAGTCGCAGGGCGCGCACCAGACCATCCCGAGTGACCACGCCCGCCAACCGCTGACCGTCCTGTGAGTCGACCACGGCGATGCCTTGAGCGTCACTCTCCTGGAAGTGGCCCACGGCATCCATCGCGGGCTGTGGCTCGGTCAGGGTCCAGAGGGCCTCCCAGCGGCTCATCACGTCCGAGACGCGCGTGGTCAGCCACTTGGCGCGGGGTATGCGGCGGATCTGGCGCAGCTCGATGGTCCCCACGAGCGCGCCATCGACCATGACCGGATAGAGGGAGGCGCCGCTGCTGCCCAGCAGATGCTGATCCACGAATGTGTCCAGGGTGAGATTGGGGCTGACCACGGAGTACTCACGATCCATCACGTCGCTCACGGCCACACCTTCGACGATGTGAGCCAACTCCACGCGCCGATAACTCTGCTCCGAGGCCTGGTGGAGGAACCAGCCGATGAGCGCGGTCCAGACACCGAACACGATGCCATCGCCGCCGCGAATGGCGATGATCACGCCTGCCGCGATGAGCAGGTACGCGAACGCACGCCCCACCAGAGTGGCCAGTCGCGTGGCCCGCAGGAAGTCGTGCGTGCGCGCCCAGATGATGGCGCGTAGCAGCCGGCCGCCGTCCATGGGAAAGCCAGGGATCAGGTTGAAGCCGGCCAGCAGCACGTTGATGGCTCCCAGGCCGATGAGCGTCTCTGCGGCCACGCCCAGCAGCAGACCCTCCGACCCGCGCAGCAGCACTCCCAGGCCGAAGAGGGCCAGACCCAGGACGAGGCTGGTGATGGGTCCGGCGATGGTGATGATGATCTCGCTGCGCGGCGTGGGGGCTTCTCGCTCCAGACGGGCCGCGCCACCGAAGATGAAGAGCATCACCTCCTCGACGGGCACGCCACGCGCCCTGGCCACGTAGGCATGGGCCAGCTCATGCACCAGCACCGAGCCGAAGAAGAGCAGCGCCACGATCGGCGCCATGAGCCACCGCGCGGCGTCCGGGAGTCCGCTGCCTGCACTGGGGCCACCCACCGTGGCGAGCCAGAACACGAGCAGGGCGAAGATCAACAGCCAGCTCGGATGGACGGTGACGCGGACACCGAAGAGGGTCAGGATCCGGACGCCACCGTTCTTCATGGGCGAACGCTGCCCTCGTCGGCGCGGGCGTCAGTGGCACGCCGTCGGGCAAGCCACCACGTCGCGATCGCCAGCGCCACAGCGATGATGCCCACGAGCGCGCTCACGTACCGCCAGAAGGCCAACGGGTAGAGCTGCACCAATCGCTGAGACCCTGGGTCGAAGGCCCAGTTGCCGCCGGGAAAGAAGATCCTATGGAACAGCTCGAAGGCTGGCTCGAAGGCCACCAGGGCGATGGCACCGATCATCACGATGGCGACCGCCAGCCCACCGGCGCCGCGCGCGACGTCGCGCCACACGTCGCTGCGCCGAGCGCGCATCGTAGCTGCCACCACCAGCACCGCCGCCACAGCGCAGACAGCCAGGAAGCCGTAGAGCAACGCGCGGGCATCCCGCAGGTGCGACGCCTCGGCGGCGTCGAAGAGCGGACCGCCTCCCGGACCCGCGAAGGCGAAGGTGCCCGGGCCGACGACGAGTTCGGTCACGGTCAGGTCGGAGTATCGGCGCGCCTCGTCGGGCGCGACGCCAAGGAACGAAGCGGACCCTGCCGCATCAAGCAGTGGATGCAGCACGAACGTTGGCAGGACGAGCAGGACTGCGACGGCCAGGATGGTCAGCGCCGTAGCGACGGAGACGGCCACACCCAGCAGTGATGCATGGCGCGTGCCCGCACGTCCGCGCGCGACCAACGGGGAAGTCGTTCTCAGCGTTGCCACGCTCGGCATCGTGGCACGGATGACTCGCGGGCGCCATCGCCCGCCGTGGTCACTCCTCTTGGAGAGTGTGGGCCTGCTCGTACCAACCTGCGATGGTCACGTCGCTCGGCGGCTCGTAACCAAGCTCCCGATACGCCCTCAGCAGCCGTTCCTGGAGTGCATCGCGGTCGAGGCTCAGCAGGTCGGCCAGACCTAGGATGCCGGCTTGCGTGAAGACCTCCTGCTCCTGCGCCCCGAAGGAAGCCAGGTTCAGGAGCAGCGCCTCATCACGCCATTCGTTGACGTCGTTGGTGGTCGCCTCGATCTGGTCCGCCAGGTACTGGCGACGCGTGGGCGTCTCCGACACTTCCAGCAGGAGGCCCGTGGTGAATAGGCCCTGGTGTTGGAGTCTTTCCAGAAGGACGAGAGGCACGCGCTGGAGTTGCTCGATGGGCGGCACGGCCAGATGATAGCCGCGACGCGCGTCGCAGCGCGCTCCCTCTAGGCGATTCAACCCTCGAGGGTGGCCTCGACGCTGAGTTCCACGTTGCCGGCCAGCGCGCGCGAGATGGGGCAGCCGTCCTTGGCCTCTTCCGCGGCCTGGCGGAACGCGTCAGCGTCTGAGCCGGGCACGGTGCCGCGCACGGTGATGTGGCTGCTCTTCACGCCCCAGCCGGCTTCAGCCTTGTCAAAGGTCACCTCGGCCGTGACCTCCAGCCGCTCGGCTGTCGTGCCGGCCTTGGCCAGCCCGTTGGAGAAGGCCATCGAGAAGCACGCCGCGTGGGCCGCGGCCAGCAGCTCCTCTGGGGTAGTGCGACCCTGCGGATCCTCCGTCCGGGCGGCCCACGTGACGGGCAGCGACCGCAGATGCTCCGATGTATTCGAGCTGACCTCTCCCGAGCCGGATGTGAGGTCACCCTGCCAAGTCGCGGTAGCGGAGCTGACGACGGCCATGGGATCTCCTTAGTGCGCTGCATCGTGGATGGTGGGCTGGTAGCCGAATCGTCCCACAGACGAGCCGACGGCTCAGCCCGCGGGAGCGACCGGCTCCAGCTCACCTGCCAAGCGGCGCCCCTGCTCCACGATGAGCTGCCAGCAGACATCGAGGTGCCGTTGTTCAGTGCGCAGGTGGTTGATGGCGATCCGGATGGTGAACCGGCCGCTGAGGCGTGTGTGCGACAGGAACACCCGCCCGTCGGCATTCACGGCATCCATCAACCGCTCGTTGAGCGTGTCCAGCGCCTGAGCGACATCCGGCTCCGACTCGCGCCCGCGGAATCGGTCGGGACGCCAGCGCAGGCAGACCGTGGAAAATGGCACAGGCGCCAGGCGTTCGGCCTCCGGCTCCGCATCGATCCGCGCCGCGAGCGCCAGGGCCGCTTCGTTGTGCCAGCGCACGCGCTCGCGCAGGCCGGACAGCCCGAAGGCGCGCAGCAGGAACCAGAGCTTCAGCGCGCGGAAGCGCCGGCCCAGCTGCGGCTGGTACTCGTTGTAGTCGCGCCCGGAACTGCTGTCGCCCACCGTGCGCAAGTACTCCGGCACCATGCTGAACGCCGCCCGCAGCTGCTCCATCCGGCGGCTGAGCAGCAGGGAGCAGTCGAGCGGCGTGAACAGCCACTTGTGCGGGTTCACGACGATCGAGTCGGCTCGCTCCCAGCCGGCGAACAGCGGGCGGCTCTCCGGGATCAGCGCCGCGGCCCCGGCGTAGGCGGCGTCCACGTGCAGCCACAGGCCCTCCTGCGCACAGATGTCCGCGAGCCGCTCGGTGGGGTCGGCCGAGGTCGAGCCGGTCGTCCCGATGGTCGACACGATGGCGCAGGGTTCTGCACCGGCCGCCCGATCCTCCGCGATGGCGTTCGCGAGGGCCGCGAGATCCATGCGGTACTCGCTGTCGGTCGGGATGTGCCGCACGCCCGCCCTGCCCAGGCCCAGGGTCATGGCCGCCTTATCGACGGAGCTGTGTGCCTCGGCCGAGGCGTACACCCGTAGGGGCGGTCCGCCGGCCAGCCCGTGCGCGGCGGCGCCCGGTCGGGCGGTCTCGCGCGCCGCAGCCAGGGCGATGAGGCTGCTGGTCGAGGCCGTGTCCGTGAGCAGGCCGTCGTAGTCCGTCGGCAGGCCCAGGCCGTCGCGCAGCCAGTCGACCACCACGCTTTCCAGCTCCGTCGCGACGGGCGATGTGCGCCAGAGCATGGCGTTGGCGGTCACGGTGGCCATCAGCATCTCGGCGAGGATGCCCGGCGCCGAGCCGCTCGAGGCGAAGTAGGCCAGGAAGCCCGGGTGCTGCCAGTGCGTGATGTTCGGTTCGACAAGACCTCGGTAGTCGTCCAGGATCACGCCCAGAGGCTCTGGATGCTCGGGCGCTGGCCCGTCAAGCCTGGCGCGCAGCTCCCCCGGCCGAACCCCGGGCAGCACCGGATAGCTCTCCACGTCGCGCAGGTAGTCAGCCATCACGTCGGCCACGGCTCGGGCCGCCTCGCGGAAGAGCTCGGGCCGAAGGTCGCCGGTCATGCCCATCACGGAGGTCGACCACTCACCGCTCGGAGTGGAGGCGCGATCACTTGTCCCTGCTTCGCCGTCCATCTCCGCAAGTCTAGGTGTCGTCCTGAACTACCGACACGGGAGTACGCTGGGGCTTCATCAAGAGTTCCGCTCGCGACCACGCATCGGAGATCGACTTCATGGGCTTCGGACGCAACCCGGCCGACTACGAAGAGCGATGGGCGATGGCCAAGGAGCGCACGCGCCTGAACGAGGATCCGATCTCTGGCGCTGAGCTCGATCTCCTTCGGTCGGTGGCAGGCACGACGCGCAGCCCGGTCCTCATCGGTCGCGATGACGACCTGGCCGAACTCCATGGCATGGTCCAGGAGGCGAGCGCGGGCAGCCCCTGGATCGCCGTCGTGGTCGGTGAGGCCGGCATCGGGAAGTCGCGCCTCCTGAGGGACGTCGCCCGACTGGTGGTGGAGCGTGGAGGGCGTTCTCTGGTCGGTGGTTGCCTGGACATGGGCGGCGGCGGCATCCCGTTCCTGCCCCTGCTGGAAGCGCTTCGGGGTCTGCACCGTTCGCTCCCGCCCGATCGATCCGCCGAGCTGCTGGGTCCAGCGCGGTGGGACCTGTCCGCCCTTCTTCCCGAGCTGGCGCCCGGGGCTGGAGATCCCCGACCGAGCAACGCTGCGAGCGGGCCCTCTGGTGAGGGTGTCGCGCAGGCGCGACTCTTCGAGGTCGTGCTCGGCCTGCTCGACCGGCTGAGCAGGCACGGACCGGTCCTGCTGCTGTTCGAGGACGTGCAGTGGATCGATCGCGCGTCGCGTGACCTGGTCACGTTCCTGGCGCGCAACCTCACCAGTGAACGCGTGCTCCTCACCCTCACCCTGCGCACGGACGAGGTTTCCGCGCCGGATCCCGTGCTGGCATGGCTGGCCGAGCTGGAGCGGGGACCTCGTGTCCGGCGCATCGCATTGGAGCGACTCGACCGAGATTCGGTAGCGCGCCAGATCGAGGCCATCAGCGGCAGCCGCCCGAGTGCCACGGACGTGGAGCGGATCTGGTCCCGATCCGACGGCAACCCCTTCTTCGTAGAAGAGCTGCTCGCGGTCGACGGGAGCGTTCGCGCCGATCAGGCCCCGCGGACCCTCACCGCCATGCTGGCCACGCGACTCTACGACGCGTCAGCAGCGGCCCGAGCGCTCATCGGCACCCTTGCTGTCGCTGGCCGGCCGGCCGGCGAGGAACTCCTGGGACACGTCATCGACAGGGCCGATGTGGATCTCATCTCCGCGCTTCGGGAAGGCCTCGATCGGCGGATCCTGGAGATGGATCGGGCCCAGGGCACCTACCGCTTCCGGCACGCGCTCCTGCGAGAGATCGCTGAGGAGGCGCTGTTGCCCTCCGAGTCGAGGGCACTGCACCAGCGCTACGCGGACACGCTCTCAGCGCATCCCGAGCTGGCCGATCCGAGCCCCGCCGGCGCAGCGGCTGAGCTGGCACACCACTGGGACTCTGCCGGTCGCCCGGATGAGGCATATCTGGCCTCGGTCGAGGCCGCTGCGGCCGCCGAGGCGGTGGCCGCGCATGCGCAGGCACTGCGGCACTATGAGCGTGCCCTGGCGCTGGCGCCCATCGTCTCGGCGAGCATCGACGTCGATCTGGTCTCCCTCCTGCGCCGTGCCGCCGACGCGGCGGACCTGGCCTACGAGGTCCGGCGGGCGATGGAGCTGGCGCGGGCCGCCCTGGAACTCGTCGACGAGGCCACGGATCCCACCGCTGCCGGCCTCCTTCACAGCCGGCTGGGGCGCCTGACGTGGGTCAGCGGCGACGGACCGGGTGGCCTGCTGCGCCACCGTGAGGCCGAGCGCCTGGTGCCAGCGGAGCCTCCAACGCCGGAGCGGGCGCGCGTGCTGGGTGCTCTGGGCGGTGCGCTGATGGGACTCGGTCGCTACCAGGAGTCGCGCGGCGTCTGTGAGGCGGCCATCGCCTGCGCGGTGGCAGCCGGTGCACGCTCGGAAGAAGCACGAGCGCGCAACATGCTGGGCTCCGACCTGGTGGCGATAGGTCAGGTCGAGGCGGGCCTGGGCGAGTTGGAGCGGTCGCGCGAGCTGGCGTCAGCGGTCGGTCCGCCGGAGATGCTGGTGGTGGCACACCACAACTACGCCCTCAACCTTGCCCAAGCCGGGCGGCTGGAGGAGGCCTTCACCGAGGCAAGCTCGGGGCGGGAGGCCGCACGGAGGCTTGGCCTGGAACGGCGCTACGGACTGGATCTGGCTGCGCTGACCGGTGATGTCCTTCTGCGGGTCGGTCGCTGGGACGAGGCATACGCCGTCATGCTGGAGGGCCTGGACCTTGACCCGGCCGGGCGCGGGACGGTCTACCTGTCGGCCGTTCGTGGACGCCTTCACGCGCTGCGCGGCGAGAGGGAGGCTGCCCTGGCACGCTTCGACACCGCGGTCGGCCTCGCGGTGGGCGATGTGGATCCACACCTCGCCGCCTTCATCGCCCGCGGACGCGCCGAGCTACTGCTCGGCGAGGACGAGCCGCAGGCCGCGCTGGAGATCGTCGAGGCGGGGCTGCACGGCCTTCGGGACGATAGCGACCCCTACGCCGCCGTCCCGCTTCTGGCGTCGGGCATGGAAGCCGCCGCGGAGCTTGCTGACGCTGGAAGGGCGACCCGGGATGAGGATGCGGTCCGGCGAGCGATCGACAGCGCACGGCCCTGGCGCGAGATGGCGAACGGGCTGGTCGACCGACGCGGCGATGCGGTGCTTGGACCTCTCCTTGACCTGGCCAGCGCTGAGGCCACGAGACTGGAAGGCGTCACGGACCCGGGCGTGTGGCTCGCCGCCGCAGACAGGTTCGATGCGCTGCCCGACCCCTACCTCGCGGCGTACGCTCGATTCCGTGCAGGGGAGGCGGAGTTGAGGACACGTGGCATCCGGAGTGACGCAGCACGACCTCTGGTGAAGGCACACGCGAGCGTGCGACGGCTGGGAGCCGAGCCCTTGCGTCGCCGTATCGAGGCGCTGGCGGTCCGCGCGCGGATCGATCTAGCGCCATCGGAAACCACCCGACCTTCGGCGGTCGTGCCTGACGCTGCGCCCGAACCGATGCGGCCGTCCGGTCTATCGATGCGCGAAGTGGAGGTGCTCCGACTCGTCGCCCAAGGGCTCAGCAACGGCGAGATCGCCGAGCGGCTCTTCATCACGCGCAAGACGGCCGGCGTGCACGTGACCCACATCCTCGACAAGTTGGGGGTCGCCAATCGTGTCGAGGCGGCGATGGTCGCTGCCCGCTTGGGACTGGCAGAGCCCGACGCGACGTAGGCAGTCGGTCAGCTCGACTGGGTCGTCTCGCCCTTGCTCGTGGTGCCTTCATCGTCCAGCTGGATCGTCGTGAAGGCGACCGGCACCATGTCGTTCTCCGCCGTGCCGACGTGGATCTCCTGGATCAGCCGCCCGGGTCGAGCGGTCTCGCGAAGGCACTTGGCCAAGGCTCCCTCTTCGTCCTTGATCCAGCAGACCTCGGGTTCGATCACGACCACATCGGCGTAGCCCTGCTCGCGCAGGAAGTCGGCACACGCTCTGCTGTCGTCATGCCTCGCGTCGTCCAGAGCGAAGACGAACTCGCCGGCTCCCTCGATGGCGTGACCGCCCGCCGAACGCAGGTTGTAGCCCGCACCTGCCAAGCTCTCGAGCAGCGTCACGAGGGCGTCGGTGGGCAGCTCGCTGGGATCGACCCTGATCTCCTCGGCACGCATCGCACCCGGGGTGTCGACGGCCGTCGGCTTGGCGAGCTTGAGACGGATCTGCTGGTGCATGGTCGAGTCCTTTTGGATGGGGGCTGTGGAGATCGAGCCTGGCGGTCCCGCACACCGCGCCATCGTACGCCCCCGAAGTGACGGGAAAGCGGCCGAACGGCCCCAGGTCCGCCCGGCCGCTCGGGGAAGTCCAGCTGACGTCAGGCCCCTGTGGATCTGAGGCGCCCGGGGTACCTCTGCGCTTCCGGCAGGCAGCGCAGCCGGAGCGCGAGGTAGAACTCCATCACTTGTCGAGCCTGCGGCTCGCTGAGCAGTTCGTCCGCGCGAAGTGCGTACTCCACACGGGCGGTGGGGTGGGTGGCGGTGGCGGCTACCGTCCCGAAGAAGTGCGTCATGTCGGCATCGCCACCAAGCGACCCGCGGAGTCCACGCGCCAGCTTCGTAGCGGTTCCCAGTGAGGGTGTGCGGTCGCTCCTGACGATGCGGGAGATCGTCGAGTGATCCACACCCGACCTGTGCGCCAACTGGCGCTGCGACATCTTCCTGACCTTGAGCTGCAGGCGCAGCCACTCATTGAATGCTTGCCCGTTCCGGACGCTCATGGCTCCCCTACCCTGCGATCGTTGGAGCCGGTTCAGGCGCCTGCGTCAACGGGGCGGCTCACCGGACGCATCGCGCCGCCAAAGAGGCGAGCGCGAAGCCGTGCGGCCATGCTCGTCCACTCGACTCCGCGGTTGCGGTCATGCGCCGCCTGGCGGATGAGCCGCTCACGCTCGACCTCGCGGTGGAACTCGTCGGTACGCATCCTGGCGATCTCGTACTGGATGACGGGGTGCATCTGCTCATTCCCTTTCGTGCCTCTGACCGTTCATCGGTCCTGAGCAGACTCTGCGCGGGCAGGGACGGGCCGCCATCGGGCTGCGGACGCATCGGAAGACCCGCCATACCTCAAAGTCGGCGGCGATCCGCGAGGCGGTGCCTTATCCGGCGT
>JBBJNS010000143.1:0-4682 GCA_037720745.1 Candidatus Limnocylindrales bacterium | reverse complement strand
GCTTGGGCCGCCTCGACCAGCGGCGCGATGATGGCTCTATCCTCGGCGTGGAACCCGACGCGCAACCCCAGCGAGGCGGCCTCGCGCAGCGCAGACAGGAGCTCCTCGTCGTCGGGGGCCGGCAAGGCGCCGGTCGTCTCGCCCAGGAAGCACTTGAAACCGATCACGCCGGCCTCGGCCATCGGTCGCATCCGCTCCAGGCCGCCGCGCGCAAGCAGACCGAAGAGCCCGAAGTCGACCCATGAGCGCCCCTCCGCCAGGCGTTGCTTATCGCGGACGTTCTCGGCGCTGTCGGCGGGGGGCACCGTGTTGGGCATCTCCAGGACGCAGGTGACACCGCCCATCACCGCCGCCTGGGACCCGCTGGCCCAGTCCTCCTTGTGCTCGAGGCCCGGCTCGCGGAAGTGCACGTGACCATCGATCACCCCGGGCAGCACGTGGAGCCCGCTGGCATCGACCTCCTCGACCCCCTCCAGCCCCAGCGCGCGGAGATCCAGAGCGCCTCGGTCCGCGATGGCCACGAAGCGACCGTCGCGGATGGCAATGTCGGCCAGCCTCATGGAGTCGGGTGAGACGACGGTGCCGTTTCGGACGACCAGGTCGGCGCGCCCCGGACTCACGATCCGCCCAGGCCCAGCTCCGTGCGGGTGAAGAGCGCCAGGAAGGGCACGTCCGCAGCGGCCAGCCGCTCCGCGCCGCCATCCTCTCGGTCGATGACGCAGAGGATGCCGTTCACCTTCGCCCCCGCCTCGCGCAGTGCCTCCAACGCCGCGATGGCCGCGCCGCCAGAGGTGACGACGTCCTCGATGAGCAGCACGCGCTCCCCTTCGTCGAGTTCGCCCTCGACCGCCTTGGCCGTGCCATAGGCCTTGGCATCAGCGCGGACCAGGACGCTGGGCAGGCCGGTCCGCAGCGACAGGGCCACGGCCAGTGGCACCGCGCCCAGGACCGTTCCCGCGATGCGCTGGGTCTCCGGCGGGACGTGGGGCAACAGCGCGTCCGTGATGCGAGTCAGGAGGGCGGGAAGCGTCGTGAAGCGGTACTTGTCGATGTAGAAGTCGCTCAGGGCGCCCGAGCGAAGCGTGAACCGGCCGCGTAGCACGGCCGCCGCGATGATCTCTGCCGCCAGAGCCGCCCGCTCGTCCGTCACGTCCCGCTATGCCCTGCTCAGGGCAGGCACAGCGGAGCGGGCCGTGCGGGCCGGCAGCCGATAGCGCTCCACCCGGCCGATGAGCCGCCGGATGCGCAGCCCGTCGATCGGCCCCAGGGCGTAGAGCGGCAGCGGTCGCAGCCACGTCGCGCTGCCCAGACTCACCGCGTCGGCGCCAGCCCAGAAATACTCGCGGCAATCATCGAAGTCCCGGATGCCGGCCGTGGCGATGATGGGCAGCGTGATGCCCGCCTCCCGCAACTCGGACACGATGCGCAAGCCGATGGGCTTGATGGCACGCCCCGACAGGCTGCCGTAGCCGTTGCGCAGCAGCGACTCACCCGTCTCGGGATCCAGGCGCAGCGCCTTGACCGAGTTGATGGCGGTCAGCGCGGCCACGCCGTGGCGCTCGGCCAGTCGCGCGTGCGCCACGTAATCCTCGTCCGGCGAGAGCTTGAGGATGACCGGGTGCCGGCTGGCGGGCACGGCCCGCGCGAGCACCTCTTCCAGGATGGTCTCGAACGGGAAGTTCACGTTGTGACAGGAGACGTTCAACTCCACCGCGGCGATCTCACCCGGCTCGGCACGCCGGTTGACCGTGTCGATCAACGCGCCGAACTCTTCGGCGGAGAAGCCGCCCAGGCTGACGATGCGGTTGAGCGTCGCGGTCCGCGGGAAGTAGTCGTCGAAGTAGGCCTCGATGCCGATGTTGGACCATCCGAAGGCATTGATCCAGCCCCCGTCGACGCGCCGCAGCGCGCCGGAGTAGATCCGCAGCAGCTGCCGGAGCTCCCACGGCTTCCAATCCTCGCGCAGCGAGAAGTTGCCCTCCCGCGGCTGGAGCGTCAGGGTCCGCGTGACCACGGCACCGAATCGCTCCAGGGGCACCCATTGCGCGATGGGACTGAGCCCGTAGAGGATGAGGCGGCGCTTCGACGCGCCATAGCCCAGCAGGCTGGCCGACGTGAGCAGTCGGTTGCGCAGCCGGATCCCGTTGAGATCGATGGTCACGTGTCGGCCTCGCACTCAGCCACTCCCAGCACGCTCGAACGGGGAGTCGATGATCGGCTGGTCGAAGACGATGGCCATGGGCTCCCGCCATTCTCGGCCATCTTCGGAGGAACGTGAGGATGAGCTTGACGGGCATGGCCACTTGTGGCTAGATGTGGCCATGAAACGAGTCGGTGTCGCAGAACTCAAGGACCAGCTCTCCAAACACCTGCGCCAAGTCGAGGCGGGCGGCGAGCTGGAGGTGACGGATCGCGATCGGCCCATCGCGCACATCGTCCCCGTGCAGAACCAAAGTCGGCTCCTGATCCGACAGGCCCTCCGGCCGTTCTCCGCCATCCGAGATCGGCGCTACCCGCCAGCTGGCTGGGCGGTCAGCTCGACCGAACTCCTCCTCGAGGAACGCCAGGGACGTTGACCGTCTATGTGGACTCCTCGGTACTGCTGAGGGTGATCCTCGGAGAGCCCGGGCGGCTACGCTCGTGGGCAAGGATCGATCATCCGGTGTCCAGCGAACTGATCCGGTTGGAGTGCCTTCGGACCATCGACCGCGCTCGGCTCCGGCTTGGACTCGCTGACGAGGATGTCGCCCGGCGCCGAGCGGCCGTGCTGGAGACGATCGAAACCTTCAGCCTTGTCCCGGTCACGGCCGCCGTCCTGGAGCGAGCCGCCGAGCCATTCCCCACGATGATCGGCTCGCTCGATGCCATCCACTTGGCCAGCGCGCTCCTCGTGCGGCCCGAGTTCGACCAGTTGTCGTTCGCGACGCACGACCGCGAGCTGGGACTGGCTGCCCTATCAGTCGGCTTCCAGGTAAGCGGTGTCCCGCCACGTTGACGCAGACGCTGAAGCCGTCGATGGCGGCGCGCCTGTCAGGCTCTGCGCCCATCGATCTCGCGGAGCTCGCGCACCGCATCATCGTCCAGTGGCGTGTCGCCCCAGATCACGACTCAGCCACTCCGTCTCCGACGCATCCTGGCTGAGGACCGCCTCGGCTTCCACCTCGACGCGCCAGCGAGGGTCGAGCAGGCCGCCTGCGATGATCATCGTGCTGGCCGGTCGGATGGTGCCGAAGACCTCGCCATGGACGGCACCGATGGCCGCGGCATCAGCGCCATCGACCAGGTAGACCCTCGTCCGCACCACGTCACTCGTTTCCGCACCGGCCTCGCGCAGCGCCGCGATGATGATCTCCAGGCAGCGGCGCATCTGGATCGCCGCGTCGGGATCGCACGAGCCATCGGGCCAGATGGGTGCCGTGCCGCTCACGATGACCCTATCCCCGACACGCACGGCGCGCGAGAACCCGATGGTCGACTCGAAGGGGGAACCGCTGCTCACCAGCATCCGATCAGCGTCCGAGTCGGCCACGGTCACAGCACCTCGCCGGCGTCGCCAACCACTTCGATACCCATGGCTCGAGCGGCTGTGGCCTGACGTCGGTCGAAGGTCAGGAAGGTCAATGGCTTGGGCAGACGGTCGGCGGTAGCGAGATGGATGGCGTCCAGCGTGCGGAGCTTGTGCGCACAGCCGATGCCTGCGGCATGGGCCAGACACCGACCGTCGACAGGCACCGTCGTGAAGCGCTCCCAATCGTCAGCCAGGCGGTCGCGTGCCTGGTCCTTGCCAGAGCCCGCGAGGTCCAGTTGGCATAGCGAGACCTGGGTCTCGGTGTACGCCAGCGCCGACGCAGCCCACTCTGTATCGCGCTCCATGAACTCGAGGACGACCGGAGTGCCTTCTTCGGCCACGTACCGCTTCAGGAGCGCCGACGTGTCGAGGAAGAGCATCAGCGGTCGCGATGCCGTCGGAGGAACTCTGTGCTCGACTGCCCGTCGACCGTGGGAATGGGCATGGGTGGGCGAGCCGGCACGGATGTCCGTGGCGGTATCACCAACCCGGCCGCGATCAAGTCGTCCATCGTGCGCGTTGGGTGGCCGTCATCCAGCGGGCCGATCTGGGCGGCGGGCACCCCGTCCACGGTGATGACGATGCGCTGGCCAGCCTGCGCTCGCCGGACGACCCGGCTGGCATAGTTGCGAAGCTCCCTGATCCCGACTCGGTCCATGGGGCGAACTGTAGCACCCGGACTACGGCCGCGGGACGAACCGGATCGGGCATCAGCGCCTTGCCCCTGTGACGGGGCCCGTGCGGCCATGCAGACTGGCCACACTCAAGCTAGTGAGGATGTCCTTCATGTCCGATACCTCCGCGAAGCTTCCGACCGGCCAGATGTTCGACATGCCTGCTTCCGTCCCTGCGGGCATGCGCCTGGAGCTCAGTCGTGCCCGGCTGCTACCCGGTGCGCAAGAGGAGACTGAGCGATGGATGGGGATGCTGCACGACCGGTACGAGGGATGCCTGGACACCCTCAGCGCCGAGCGCATGGCCTTCGAGGCGACCTTCCGCCACACCGACGCCGACGGCACCGAGTGGATCTACCACCTCAGCCTGTACGGTGAGAGTGGGGCCGGACTCGACCTCGCCAACCCGGTCGACCGTGAGCACTACGAGTACGCGGTGC
>JBBJNS010000142.1:0-4692 GCA_037720745.1 Candidatus Limnocylindrales bacterium | reverse complement strand
AAAGGCCGCCGATGATGTCGCCGATGGCGTAGAGGTGCGGCTCGGCGGTGCGCATGTGGGCGTTGACCTGGACGATGCCCTTCTCCACCTTGGCGCGCGTGTTCTCCAGTCCGACGGTGTCCGTATTCGGGGCGCGGCCGGTGGCCACCAGCATCTGGTCGGCGCGCAGCTCGGCGGGCTCCTCGCCCTCCTTGCCGACCATCAGCCGTACGCCGCTCTCATCAGCGGTGACGGACGCCGTGTCGAAGCGGGCGCTGGTGATGACGGTCATGCCACGCTTCTTGAAGGAGCGCTCCAGGTCCTTCGAGATCTCGGCGTCCTCGGTCGGCACCACCGCGGAGGCGTACTCCAGCAGCGTGACCTCCACACCCATGTCGTGATAGAAGGAGGCGAACTCCACGCCGACCGCGCCGGCACCCACCACGATCATGCTTCCCGGCAGGGTGTCGGTACGAAGCACGTCATCGCTGGTGACGATGCGCACGCCGTCCGGCTCCAGGCCGGGCAGGCTCTTGACGCGGCTTCCCGTGGCCAGGATGACGTCCGTGCCCTCCAGCACGATGTCACCGGCCGGCTGACCCTCCTCGTCGAGCTTGGCCACCTTGATCTTCTTGCCCGACTGGAGCACGCCACGCCCGCGGATGTGCTCCACCTTGTTCTTCTTGATGAGCGAGCCGAGACCCTTGGTCAGGCGGTCCACGATCTGGTCGCGCCGCTTGGCGATGACCGCGTAGTCCACGCCGGTCTCACCGACCGTGATCCCGAAGTCGCCCGCCTGCCGCACCTTGTCGACCAGGTCTGCCGACTCGAGCATGGCCTTGGTGGGGATGCAGCCGCGCAGCAGGCAGGTGCCGCCGATGCGCGGCCCCTCATCGACAAGAGCCACCTTGAGGCCCAACTGACCGGCGCGGAATGCTGCCGAGTAGCCGCCCGTGCCAGCGCCCAGGACCACCAGGTCGAAGCTGTTGGAAGAGCCGACGGCCACGGGTCAGTGCTCCGCCGAGGGTGAGGTCACCGGGGGATGGTACCAACTGGGATGCCGGGCATGGGAACGGGGCCACCGCACCAGGCGATGACCCCGTTTCCGGTCCGTGTGGCCCGGCGCTCAGCCCGAACGCCGTGCTCGAGCCTGTCTTCGCGGCATCGAACCTCCCTTGACGGCGCGCCGCGACCGGGGCCCGAGACTACGCTGCCGGACACCGGCTTGTCCAGCCGTTGTTTACCCAGGGCGGCCATATACTCCGGGCGCATGGAAGCGGTGCTGATCCAGGGCGTGCTGCTGGTGGCTGCGGGCTATCTCATCGGGTCCCTGCCGATGGGCGTCATCGTCGCGCGAGTGACCGGCGGTCGCGACCCGCGCAGCGTGGGCAGCGGCCGTACCGGCGGCACCAACGCATTGCGTGCCATGGGGCCCGGACGCGGGCTGGCGGTCGGCCTTCTGGACATCGCCAAAGGGGCGCTGCCGGTCCTCCTCGCCTGGGCGGTGGGAGCCGACGCGCTGATCCAGGCACTGGCTGGCGTCGCCGCCGTGCTTGGCTCCTGCCGCTCCATCTTCCTGCGACTGCACGGCGGCCGCGGTGTGGCCGCCGCCATCGGCGCGATGCTGGTCATCCAACCCATCGCGGTGGTGCTCAGCGCGCCCGTCTTCTTCGGCGTCATCTGGCTCAGCCGGTACGTGTCCCTGGGTTCGCTGCTCGGGTCCGCGGCGGCCGGGCTGCTGCTATTCCTGCTCGTCGCCTTGGGCTTGAACCCGCCCGTGGCGCTGGTCTTCGGCATCGGCGCCGTGGGGCTGGTCTGGCTCGCTCACGCCGACAACATCGGGCGGCTGCTCTCCGGTCAGGAGCGCAAGCTGGAGTCCCTGGGACGCGACCCGGCCTGACGTCGCCTCTTGGACGCGAGCCCTAACGTCGGGGCCCCCGGATGACGCCCGCCAGCACAACGGCTGTGCCCCCCAGCAGCAGCAGGACGAGGATCGGCGCGCCGGCTAGAGCCGCGTCCAGCCCGGGTATCGCAGCACTCAACACGTTCGTGGCCAGGACGATCACCACCAGACCGGCCATCAGGAACAACACGTCCCGGTCGCGCACTCGACCGGTCAAGTCGGATCAGCCTCGGCAGGGATGCCGATGGGCGCCACCAGCACGCGCCCCGCGAGAGCCCTGCCGACCCGCGTGCGCAGCCCCGTCTTGGGGCGGTGAAAGGTGACCGTGACATCCGCCCGAACCACTGGATCGGAGGCCCTCCCTCCGGTCAGGTCCACGGCGGTCGGCGTATCGACGGCCAGGATCGGTACGCGCTCCAGCCGCGCGCGGGCGATGACCGCCACGGCCGAGCGGATCGGCTCGCGAAGGACACCCTTGACGCCGGTCCCCAGCAGCGCATCGATCACGGCGCCGGCCTTCTCCACGCCGTTGAGGAGGACCTGCACTTCGCGTGGCGAGGCGGTATGGATCCGCTCCACGAGGGAGACATCGCTGAGGCGCTCCCAGTTGCGCAGCGCGTCGGGCGTCGTCGGCCCTGGCTCGTGACCGACCAGGACGGCCACGACGCGATGACCCGCTGCGGCTAGATGGCGGGCCGCGACCAGTCCGTCGCCACCGTTGTTGCCCAGACCGCAGAGGATGAGGATGACCGCATCGGCTGGCCGTTCGGTCGATGCGAGCAATGCCCGCGTGCCCGCCGCGACGGCGATACCGGCCTGCTCCATGAGTCGATCGGCGGGCACCCCCAGTCGCCGGGCGCGGAGGTCTGCGCCGCGCATCTGCTCGGCGGTCATGGCCGGCAGTCCGGCGCGCACCGACCAGCGCTCGGCCAGCATCTCCAAGTCCAGGTCGGGGCACGTCATGACCGGATCATCGGAGGGCAAAGGGTCATCGCGGCCGATGCGGATGACCGCAGGCTGGCTGGATGGGTTCATACGCGGGCGCTGTTTCATGGCGACCCCAGCCTAGCCTCCCGAGGGCCGAGCGAGTGCGAAAGGCGTAGCCTTTGCACGTGACGACCGCAACGACCTTCGCCTCCCGACACGAGGTGCAGCTGACCGTGCTCTTCGACCGCGACTGTGGGTTTTGCAACTGGACGGTACGGCAGCTGCGCGGCCTGGACCGTTACGGGCGCCTTCACTACGTGGCGCTCCAAACGGCAGCCTCCATCCTTGATCGGCCGGGTCTGGCCGCGGTCGCCGCCGCGTATCCCTTGGCCGATTCGATCCACGTCGTGCGGAGGGACGGGGCCGTCGTGGCTCGTGGCCGCGCCATGCTGGCCATCCTGGATGTGCTGCCCGGCGCCTGGCTCCTCCGACCGTGGACCAGGCTGCCCGGCGTCGCCCGCCTGGCGGACGCCCTGTACGACCCGCTGGCCGCTCACCGCCATGCTCTCGGCCGGCTCGTGGCAAGGGGCGATCCTGCCCTCTGCGACGTGCCACTACCGGTCCCCCGACACAGCGCCACTGGGGGCCGCCGCGGGAGCTGAGGCGCGGACGCGCGATACTGGCCGGCATGGACACTCCAGTACCGGTAGCTGCCGAGCGCCTGGACAGGCCGTTGCGCGTGGCTCTGGTCGCGCCGCCCATCGAACCCATCCCGCCCGGCGGTTACGGCGGGACCGAGCGGATCATCGACGAGCTGGGGCGCGAATTGGCGCGTCGCGGCCACGAGGTGGTGCTCTTCGCATCGGGCGACTCGCAGCCGCCAGGGCGTCTCATCCAGACGGTGCCACTCGCGCTGCGCGGTCAGGGCTTCAAGGGGGATCCATCACCCTGGTTCGTGGCCACACAACTCCAGGTGCTGCGCCACCAGGCCGAGTTCGACGTCATCCACAGCCACCTCGACTTCCACAGCGTCCTCCTTGCCAGGGCAGCCACGACGCCCGTCGTCGGCACGTTCCATGGCCGCTTGGACACCACGTTCGCGGAAAGCATCCTGCGCGACCGGCCGAGCGGCCTGGTGGCCATCAGCCACGGCCAGGCCGCACAACGCCCGGACGTGCCCTGGGCCGCCGTGGTCTACAACGGGCTGTCCCTCCGACACATGCCCTTCGGGACAGCCCATGACGGGAGCCTGGCCTTCGTTGGCCGGATCACTGAGGAGAAGGGCATCCTTGACGCGATCGAGGTGGCTCGACTGACAGGCCGCACCCTGCGCATCGCCGCCAAGGACCCCTGGCTGCCCAGCGAGATCGCCTACTACCAGGATGTCTTCGAGCCAGCCCGCTCGAGGGCGGATGTCGAGCTGCTGGGCGAACTGGGCCCTGCCGATCGCGACGCGCTGCTGGCGGCCAGCTACGCCACGCTGATGCCCAGCACTTGGCCCGAACCATTCGGCCTGACGGCCATCGAGTCGCTGGCCTGCGGCACGCCCGTCATCGGGCGCGGCGTGGGCGGGCTGCCGGAAGTCGTGCGCGACGGGATCGACGGCTTTCTGGCTGACGATGCCGCGGCGATGGCCGCGCGTGTCGAGGACGTCGCAGGACTGGACAGGTTCGCCATCCGAGCCTCCGTCCTGGAGCGCTTCTCCGCGGAGCGCATGGCCGATGGCTACGAGGACGTCTACGCCCGCGCGGTGGCCGACGGCCAACCAGTCGGCCCCGAGGTCGACTGATGGACGCCGTGGCGGACCTCCTGACGCGATACCCAGAGCTCGAAGGACTCCTGCGCCTGTCGCTGGCAGGGTTCGTGGCACTGCTGGTCGGCTT
>JBBJNS010000141.1:0-4724 GCA_037720745.1 Candidatus Limnocylindrales bacterium | reverse complement strand
GGTTCTCGCGAGCAAACCGCTCCGCCTCGCGCGCCATGACATCCAGACGAGCCGGATCCAGGTACAACGCGCGAAGTGCCTCGGCCCAACGCTCGACGTCCAAGGCAGGAAGAACCTCGGACCCTTTCGGCGCCGCGACGAAGGGCAGATCATCGTGGTCGCTCACCAGCGAAGGCACTCCTAGCCACTGGGCTTCGATGAGCGTGACCGGAGCTCCCCCTTCGCTGTCGCCGGACGCCGCAGTCCTACTCGGATAGAGCCCGATATGAGACCGGGCGATGCTGCCCATGAACTCGACGAACGGCAGTCGGGAGCCCCAGACAACCTGGTCTGTGATGCCCTCCGCCGCCGCGAGACGCCGCAGTTCCGGCTCGAGCTCCCCGCCGCCCGTGATCAGAAGACGAGCGTCGCGCTCCCCACGGAGGGCACGAGCGAAGGCGCGGACGGCGGTGTCGAAGCCCTTCTTCTCGATGAGCCGCCCGGCAGCGACGGCGAGGAAATGCTCCGCCTTGTCACGGCGCACCCGCTCCAGCCCCTCCTGATCGGCGGCGATCCTGACCACGCGAAGCTTGTCTGCGGGACAGCCCAGCGATTCCACACGGCTGGCCATCGCGGGGCCTTCGGTGATGATCGCAGCGGCGTTGCGAAACAACGCTCCGTACAGCCGTCTCCATCGCCGCTCCTGGCGGTATACCGACTTCGTGGCGTCGTATCCGTAGAAGCTCGCGACAAGTGGGCGGTCCAGTCTGCGCGCCAGGTGCTGGTGCTCAGCCGCGACGGGCCCATAGTGCGCATGCACAGCCGCTGGGGGGCGCTCGGAGAAAGGGCCGGCGAGCCATCGGCTGCTCAGGCCACGCGTGCGACCTGTCCACTCGGACGCGATCCGCAGGTCCCAGCGATCGGAAGGCACGAGCCACCATGGCTCGCGCATCGCGCCGTCGGCGAGGACGCCGCCCATCAACCTGGTTTCGAAGCGGTAACCAGCGCTCGCCTGCCGCTCGATCCACCGGTCCGTCAGCCCGCCGAGAAGGGGTGCTGCATGGAGCACCCACGGCCGATCCGGTAATGCCCACGCTGGAGGAGCGGCCATCGGCGTGCACAGTACCGAGCGTTGATTATGAGGCCCGGGGATCGTTATTGTCGCCGCGTTGCCGCAGCCCAGAACTCAGCCGGGGCGTCCGTGGGAGGACGTCAAGATCGAAGACGCCCCGTCGATTCCCACCATGGTCACGCCTGAGGAGCTGCGTTACCTGTACTGGTTGGGTCGCGACTTCTGGAGCGGGGCCGCAGACGTCGTCGAGGTAGGACCCTGGTTGGGCGGCAGCACGTGGTATCTCGCTGCCGGCATGCGAAGCAACCCGCGACGTGAGCCGGGTCGGAAGCTGCACGTCATCGACAACTTCAGGTGGCGTCCGTTCATGGCGGAGCGGGCTTCGCTCGACCTGAAGCCGGATGACTCGTTCCGGCCCTTTTTCGAGGACAACCTCGCCGGACTTCAGGACCTGCTCAGCATCCACGAAGCTGCGCTGCTCGATGACGACTCGGCCATTCTCGCCGAGTCCGGCGGGGTCCGTAGCGATTCGGCCGACATACCGCCGTTCAGCAACGCACTGCTTCCCGGGCCCGTGTCGATCGCGTTCGTCGACGGCGCGAAGTCCTGGCGCGCGATCCGACATCTCCTGATCGAGCTCGAACCGGGCTTGATCCCCGGCGAGACCGTGCTCGTGTTCCAGGACTTCCAGGCGGCGCTCGCGTACTGGGTGCCGATGGCCGTCGGTCTGATGCTCACGGAGTGCCCGGGCTCACTCGCGCCATTGCACATCCTGCGAGCGAACACCATCAGCTTCCGAGTCGCCGGTCGTATCCCCGCTTCGGTGCTCACCGATGCTCCTGAGGACATCGAGAACGTCTCCCGAGAGGAGGGAGAACGTCTCCTCGCCCATGTCGGCTCGCTGCTGGAAGCGCGCGGCGAGCGCCTCGCGGCGGCGACGGTCGGGCTCTCCCACGTTGCTTTCCTAGCCACCATGGGAGCCACCGATGACGCTCTCAGCGCGTTTCGCCGCGTCGAAGAACGTTGGCCGCTGCGGGCATCCTCGAACTACCAGCTCGAGGCGGTGCGGTCCTGGCTGGCGAAGACCACCGGCCATCAGTTACCGCCTTCGAGGCAGGCTCGCGCCCTGGGCCTATGGATACGCGCTCGACAAAAGGCCGCGCGCCTCATTCCTGCCAAGGCGGCCGCTTGAGGCGTGGGTGGAGGCGGATCGCCAGCTGCCACCGTGCGCGGGAGACCCGGCTCCGGTAGTAACGCTCCCAGCGATCGGCCCGCTTTGCGACCTCCTTGTCGCCCGTGAGCCCTGCGAGTATTCGCAGGAGAGGTACATGGATGTTGCGCTGGTAGTGCAGGGTTGCCGGCTCACGCCACCGCAGGTCATACGCGGACCAGTACCCGAGGTCGTATGCGGGCAGGTGGCGGATTGCGGTTCGCGCCGCCTTTCGCCACCGCTGGTGTGCGACGGGATCGCCCGAGACGCGAGCGAAATCCGCAACGCCCAGCAGGGCGTAGATGTGTCCGTTGAGCACCCGCACCGGAGGCTCCGCGGGATACTCCTCATACCAGAGGTCCTCGTTGGTTTCCTCCGCAAGGCGCATCGCGTCACGTGGCTGGTGCAAGCCCTCGTAGGCCAGCGTCGCAGCGGCTAGGTATCGCTCGTCGCCGAAGAGCTCCCAGGCCCGCAACAGCATGGAGATGGCGTTGCCGGAGGCCAGCGCGGAGGTCCACCCCGCACGCAGCCACGCGTACTTCTTGTTGTCGGCTCGCATGATCCAGCAGCCGGCCCATGGGCCCTCCGTCTCCTGGTCCGCAACGAGCCAATCAGCGAGAGCGCGGGCGAGATCAATCCGTGAGTCCTCGCCGCGGTGGACTGCAGTTATGCTGGCGAGGCCGTATTGCGAGGCGGTGATGGCGCTGCGCTCTCCCGCGCGGTCCACCGGCACACCCTGGGCGTCGACCGCTCCGTGGTATCCCTGATCCACGAGGACGAAAGCCCCCGTCAGGTCTTGGTAGTAGTCACCAAGGGTGCTGGCAAGGGAGCAGTTGAGGACCGGGAAATCCAGGCTCTCGGGCTTGATCACCGGATCGCTCCGCCTGCCCACCTGTCGCGTAGCGCGGAGACCAGTCCCCAACCGGCTCTCATCTCGCTGCGGTCGACGAGCCCGCTCAAGATCAGCGTCCCGGCAAAGCCGATCCAGAGCGCGCACCCCCAAGCAAGGCTGATCACACCGTCCTCCGGACCCACCATCGCAGCCGCGGCAACACATCCGATCGCGAGCATGAGCGTCGTCAGCATCCGGCTCCACTCGTATGGGATCGGATAGGCGCGCTGCGAGTAGCGCCACGATCCGGCAGCCATCAGCGCGAAGGCGAAGATCGTTGACAGCGCCGCCGCCTTGATCCCGAACTCGGGCACGAACAGGAGGTTCAGGCCGACGTTCACGACCGCCCCCAACACGGCGATCGGGGCCAACGCCACCGTGCGCTTCGTCACGCCCATCCCGGTGACCAGAAGAAGGTTCATGCCGTAGACGCCATAGGCCAGAACAATGAGCGGGACGACACCCCCTGCTGCGCTGTAGCTGGGCGGTGCGATCAGATCGACGATGTCCTGCGCGAAGATCCCAACACCGGTACCAATGAGGCAGGCGCCAAGGACGTAGTAGCTGGCGACGCGCCTATAGAGGTCCTGCGCGTCTGGACGCCCATAGATCTTGTAGCGCAGCGGCGCCCAGCCCATCGAGAATGCGGTTACGACGATGAGCATCACCGCGCCTATCCGGTAGGCCAACGCGTAGGTACCCACCTCAGGACGGGTTCGGAACGCCTCTATGACGAGGCGGTCCGAGCCGTCGATCACCCAGGCGCTCAGGAGGACCGGGAAGAACGGCAGCCCAAAACTCAACATCCGGCGCAGAAGCTCGCGCGAGGGCCTCGCGCCGAGCGAAAGGCGGAATTCCGGAAGGAGCAAGACCAGGATCCCTGCCGTCGGCAACGCGATCGCGAGCAGCGCCCCTTGCACACCCAACCCGAGCTCGGCGACGAACACGATCGCCAGCACGAGCGTGCCGACAAAGCGAGCAATGGTGATACGCACGAAGAGGCCGGACCGCTGCTGCATCCGGATCATGGTCATCGGCACGATGGCCAGAGCCTCGGCGTAGAGCGTCAGCGCAACGATGCGCACCAGGTCGGCGTTCTCCGCCGTTCCGGTCAACAGCGCCGAGATCGGACCCGCGAGCAGAACCAGGACGAGGGTCAGCGCACCTCCGTAGCCGGCCATGAAGGCGTTGCCCGTCGAGCGCATCTGGCGCAGCTCGACGTCGTCGTCGGAGGCGTAGTCGAAGTAGAACCGTCCCACGCTGTTCATGAAGCCCAGGTCGTAGATCTGCTTCATGAGTCCGTAGAACACCAGCATCAGGGCCAGCAGCCCGAAACGACCCGGATCGAGATGCCGGGCGTAGATCGGGGTCACGATCAGGCTGACCGCGGCCATGGTCACGTAGCCGGAGCCGTAGATCAGACTGTGTCTGACGACTTCTCGGAGTGGCCCGGCGTTGGCCTGTTGCGTCACCGGAGCCGGTCAGGCCGAGCGCGACTCGGACGATGGTGCCGTCACGCGATCGTCCGCGCGCGGGACATCGGGCAGTGAAACCTCGGCATGGCGGGCCTC
>JBBJNS010000140.1:0-4732 GCA_037720745.1 Candidatus Limnocylindrales bacterium | reverse complement strand
CGGAGGAGCCCGAGCAGCCGTTCGGCGAGGACCCGGCCGTTCCCACCGGTCTCGCCACGCGGCCCGGTGCAGGCCGGACAGCCGTCCTCGCACCGGCAGTCCCCCACGAGGTCTCTAGCACCTGCCACCAGCTCGTCGTGGCGCTGGAAGAGTCGAGCGGCCATGCCCACGCCACCGGGCACCGCTTCGTAGAGGTAGACCACCGGTCGCTGGGCGTGGGGTGAGCGGATCTGCGCCACCATGCCCAGGTCGCGCGGATCGCTCATGAGCAGGATGCTGGCCACCGTCTGCATGGCTCGTCCGGCGCCCACCAGCGCCACGTCCAACTCGGCGCGGCTCCAGTCGGACACGGCCACCGGGTCGACGGCCAGCCAGTAGGCCGTGGTATGAAGCTCGATCTCGGGCAGATGGATGCGCCCCCAGCCCAAGTTCTCGTTCGTCTCGAGTCGCAGCTTCTTGTAGATCGTGGCCAAGCTGGCGACCATCACCTCACCGTGGGCCCGTGCACCGCCGGCCAGGGGAGCCTCGTCGAAGGTCTCCAGTGGCTTGAGCGTGACGGCCAGCTCGGCTTGGGTGTAGTGCTCCACGTCGATCGGCCGCACGTACGCCTTGCGCTCCTCCCACTCGAGCCGGTCGACGTGGAATTGGCGCGATCCGTGCAGATAGATGGCGTTCTCGTGGACCAGCGTCCGTGCCGAGAAGAGGTCGACCTCGCCGATGACGCGCGGTCGCTGGCCACCCGTGTCGATGATGACCACGTTCTCCGGCGCGGCCGCACGCAGCGAGATCTCCGAGGCTGGAAAGTTCTCACTGGCCCAGTACCAGCGCCCGTCGTCGGCCTGGCGGACATGGCCCTCCTCGGCCAGAAAGGCGAGCAGATCGTCGGCAGGCGTGAGACCGAAGCGTTCGCCGGGCGCGAAGGGCAGCTCGAAGGTGGCCGCTCGCAGGTGGGCCAGCAGGATATGAAGGTTGTCGGGATCGATGCGCGCCTCCTCCGGCGTGCCCTCGAAGAGATGCTCCGGGTGCGTGGCCACGTACTGGTCGACCGGGCCGGCGCCCGCCACCAGCACCGCGGCACTCACCTCCTGGCGGCGCCCGGCGCGGCCGATCTGCTGCCAGGTCCCGGCGATGGTGCCGGGATAGCCACTGAGCACGGCCACATCGAGGCGGCCGATGTCGATGCCCAGCTCCAGCGCATTGGTGCTCACGACGCCCAGGATCTCGCCCGAGCGAAGGCCCGCCTCGATGCGCCGCCGCTCCGAGGGCAGATAGCCGCCGCGATAACCGTGGACTCGGTCCAGCGGCCCACGTCCCTCGCGCAGCGCCTCGCGCAGGCCGGTGAGCAGCAGCTCAACGGCCACGCGCGAGCGCCCGAAGACGATGGTCTGGCGGCCGGCGCGAAGGAAGCCGAGTGCCGCCCGGCGAGCCAGCCCGGACGATCCGGCTCGAACGCCGGAGCGCTCATCGAGGAGGGGCGGGCGGAGCACCACGACGTGCTTCTCACCCGAGGGCGCCCCGTTGCGATCGACCACCTGCACGGAGCGACCAGTCAGCGCCTCGGCCAGCTGCCGGGGGTTGCCGATGGTCGCCGAGCAGCACACGATACGCGGCGTGGAGCCGTAGTGAGCGCAGATGCGGGCCAGGCGCCGCAGCACGTTGGCTACATGGCTGCCGAAGACGCCACGGTACGTATGCGCCTCGTCGATCACGATGTAGCGCAACTGCTCGAAGAGCTGGAACCACTTGGTGTGATGGGGCAGGATCGCGCCGTGCAGCATGTCAGGATTGGTGACCACCACCTGGCCCGCTGAGCGGATGGAGCTGCGGATCGGGGCCGGCGTGTCGCCGTCGTAGACGGCGGCTTCCAGGGAGAGGTCGGCGGCTCGGGCCAGGTCGCGCAGCTCGGCCAGCTGGTCCTGGCTCAGGGCCTTGGTGGGGAACAGGTACAGCGCCCGTGCTGCCGGATCCTCGATGACCGATTGGAGCACGGGCAGGTGATAGCAGAGCGACTTGCCCGATGCCGTGGGGGTGACCACGGCCACATCGCGCTCCGCCCGAAGAGCCTCCATAGCCTCGACCTGATGGCGGTACAGACCGCTGAAGCCGCGGCCCTTCAGCGCGCCACGCAGGCTGGGATGCAGCCAGTCGGGGAAGGGCAGCAGTTCGGCGGGACGGGCGGGCAGTATGCGCCGCGCCGTGACCGCACCGGACACGGTCGGGTCGTCCAGCAGTCGGTCCAGCGCCTGGCTTGTGTCGAGCGGCGCGTATGATCGCATGGCGGCTCCAGATAGAACAAGCGTTCGTTTCCGAGGTCGGAGTCTAGCACTCACATCCCTTCTCCACGAACGCCCACCACGCTCATCAGCGCTGCCCTCGACGGTTGACACGGCAGCTGCCCGCATCTACGCTGCGACGGATGACCGCGCAGCCTCCGGAGCCCGCCGTGCCATCTCCGGACGGTCCGCCGCGCCGCAAGGGAAGCGGCCATCGATGGCCGTCGGGGGCACCGCGCGGAGGCCCTTCCCGCACCGGTCGGCTCTCGCGCCGCTCGCTGGTCCTCAGCGGCGCCCTTCTTGCCGTGGTCTGGCTGGTGCTCGTCTTCGGCAGCGCCCTGGCCGACGTCGATGCGGCCCATCGCCGCGCCGAGCAGACCCGCGCCGACAACGTCGCACTCCAGGAACGCCTCGAGCAGGGCCGAGCGGAGATCGAGCTGATGCAGACCGACGAGTTCCTCCGCCAGCAGGCTCGGGCTTACGGCATGGGTGAGCGTGGCGAACGCGCGTTCGCACTGGAGGCTGGTACGCCACTCATGGAACCCATCCCTCCGCTGGGCATCTCGCTGAAGCCGCCGGCGGCTCGCTCGCCGCTGGAGGAGTGGTTTCTGCTGCTCTTCGGCTAGGGACGCTCGATCCTGCTGAGTGCCTGGAACGCATGCGCTAGAATCCGGGGCCCCGTGGCGGGGTAGCTCAGTGGCAGAGCTACGGACTCATAAGCCGTCGGTCGTGGGTTCGAATCCCACCCCCGCCACCACCTCATCACCGGCACCCGTGCGGCCACGCCATCCGGCAGGACCTTCGTCCCGTATCCAAGGGTAGGGAGCCGCGGTCCTATACTTGCGACCCCTCCTGACGCAACCGCGTCGGGCCGGATCCGGAGGCCTCTTCCCTTTGAACAGTCGGTTCCTACGCAACGGTCTGGTGACTCTCGTCCTGGTGGTGGGCACGGCGGCACTTCTCTATACCTTCCTCGGTCAGGGCAACGCCACACCACCCATCCCCTACAGCGGGCCGAGCGGGTCATTCGAAGCCCTCGTCGAGGAGGGCAGGGTCACCAAGGTGGTGACCAAGGGTGACCGCATGCAGATCACCACCACCGAGGTCGGCGAGAACGGCCAGCCGGTGGTCGTCACCAGCCAGCTCCCCAGTCCCCTGACGCAACTGAACCACGAGCTCGCGGAAATCTGCGCACGGCCAGGCGCACAGTGCCCCGCGGAGGGCATCGCCTTCGAGCCCCAGCCCGCCGACGAGGGCGGTGCCTGGATCGGGCTCCTGCTCACGGCGTTCCTGCCCATCCTGCTCATCGGCTTCTTCATCTTCTTCATGTTCCGCCAGGCGCAAGGCACCAACAACCAGGCCATGAGCTTCGGCAAGAGCCGGGCGCGCATGTTCCTGGGTAACAAGCAAGTGGTCACCTTCGCCGACGTGGCCGGTGTGGACGAGGCCAAGGCGGAGCTCCAAGAGGTCGTCGAGTTCCTCAAGTACCCCGAGAAGTTCAACTCTCTAGGTGCGCGCATCCCGCGCGGCGTGCTGCTGGTCGGTCCTCCGGGCACCGGCAAGACCCTCCTCGCTCGGGCCGTGGCGGGGGAAGCCGGCGTGCCCTTCTTCAGCATCTCCGGCTCCGAGTTCGTGGAGATGTTCGTGGGCGTCGGCGCGTCGCGCGTACGCGATCTCTTCGACCAGGCCAAGCGCAACAGCCCCTGCATCGTATTCGTGGATGAGATCGACGCGGTCGGTCGCCAGCGTGGCGCCGGTCTGGGCGGTTCGCACGATGAACGCGAGCAGACGCTCAACCAGATCCTGGTCGAGATGGATGGCTTCGAGACGAACACGGGCGTCATCGTGGTGGCCGCCACCAACCGCCCCGACGTCCTCGATCCGGCGCTCCTGCGGCCCGGTCGCTTCGACCGTCAGGTCATCCTCGATCGTCCTGACATGAAGGGGCGTCTCGAGATCCTGCGTGTCCACTCCAAGGGCAAGCCGCTCGACAAGTCGGTGGACCTCCAGGGCGTCGCCCGCAAGTCACCGGGCTTCTCCGGCGCCGACCTGGCCAATCTGGTCAACGAAGCGGCCATCCTCGCCGCTCGCCGCAACAAGAAGGTCATCACCACGCCGGAGTTCGGCGAGGCGCTGGAGCGCGTGGTGGCCGGCCCCGAGCGCAAGAGCCGCGTCATCAGCGATGCCGAGAAGGCCATCATCGCCTACCACGAAGGTGGTCATGCGATGGTCCAGCGGGTCCTGCCCAAATGCGATCCGGTGGCCAAGGTGAGCATCATCAGCCGCGGAATGGCGCTGGGCTACACCATGGGCCTGCCCATGGAGGACCGCTACCTTCAGAGCAAGGCCGAGTTCGAGGACAAGATCGCGGGCATGCTGGCAGGCAATGCCGCCGAGCGCCTCATCTTCGGGGACACCACCACCGGCTCCTCCAACGACATCGAGAAGGCCACCAACGT
>JBBJNS010000034.1:0-16903 GCA_037720745.1 Candidatus Limnocylindrales bacterium | reverse complement strand
CCGGCGATGCGGCGGGGCTGCCGCCCGGCGATGCGGCGGGGCTGCCGCCCGGCGATGCGGCGGGGCTGCCGCCCGGCGAGGAAGCAGCGCTCCCTGACGGCGCCGGTTCGGGCGGGTGGAAGGTCCATTGCGATGCGCCGCCGCCCTCGCCGCCGCAGGCTGTCAGGACAAGGATCATGACGCCGTACAGCGCGGCGCGGCGCGGTGGCAGGGTACTGATCTTCATGCGCGGCATTCTGCGGTATCAAGCGCTGGGCCGTCAGCGGGGCTTGCCGCCGACGTGCTCAGACGCGCCCTCTTCGGGCGACGGGCCGATCCCGGAGCGGATGGCGATGGCCGCCGCTTGGCCTCGCCACGAGACGCCCATCTTCGACAGGATGCGACGGACGTGCACGCCCACGGTGCGATCGCTGATGAAGAGCTGCTCGGCGATCTCCCGATTGGTGCGCCCCTCGATGAGCACCTGTAGCACTTCCAGCTCGCGAGGGCTGAGGCCGTATCGTTCAACGCCAGAGGCGATCCCATCGACGCTCAAGCGCTGGCCGATGAGCCGGGCCGTCTCCGGACGTCCCGACGATGCGCGGCCCGGACCGACCGGCACCAGCGCGCGTACTCGCCCGGGCGGGCGCGTCGGGCCATGGCCGGGCCGCGCGTCCTGTCCCATCTGGGATGGCGCGCGCTCCTCGCCCGCCGGCAGGGCGACGTGGATGCTTCCCACGGGGAGCGGCCCGACATCGCTCGCACCGGGCAGGTCGATGCGCGCCCTACGCGCCAGGTCGGCCAAGGCACGGAGCAGCGGGAGCGCGGGCAGCTCACCGGCGATGTGCCACGCCTCCATGAGCGGTCGCCGGGCCGGCTCGCGCCCCTCGCCGCCCTGCAGGAGGGCCAGTGCCTCCCACCAACGCGCCTTGGCGACCTGATAGGGCACCGGGATGCCAGCCCAGCCGGTGGCCACCCGCGCCCAGCGCGAAGCCGATGGGCGGCCGCGAAGACGTGCCAGGTGGGCGCGGGCCGTCTCCAGATGGAGTTCCGCCTCGCGCCGTGCGCCCAAGGTCGTGGGCAGGCTGCTGCCGGCGACCGCACGCTCTGCCTCCGGCAGGGCCCGCCCGGCCAGCTCGCTGGCTCTTGCCACGGCCGGAAGCTCGCGCGACTGGCGACCGACCTCCGCCAGCATCGAGGCAGCCTCCAGGCAGGTCGAGGCAGCCATCGCGATCTGCCCCGCGTCGTCCGTCTCCATGACCCGCTCCCAGGCACCAGTCGCCACCGTCACCGCATCGTCGGGCTGGTCACGCCACAGCAGCAGACTCACGGCCGTGCGCAGTACGAGAGCCGTCCACTGGCCGGCGGGCACCTGCTCCAGCTGCAACAGCGTGCGGCCCACCAGCCGCGCGGCCTCTTCGTCGGCACGCGATTCGACGAGCACCAGTCCCAGGTAGAGGATGGGGCTGAACCACGCCACACCGGCCGGACGTCCAGCCAGGCCGGCCCGGCACTCCACCTCGGATTCCTCCCAGCGACCAAGCTGGAACAGGATGTCCGCCGCGTTGCCACGCAGAAAGGCGCCGTACGTGGTGCCCAATCCAGCGTCACGGGCATCGCGGGTGCCCTCATTGACCACGGCCAGCGCCTGATCCCGCCTCGAATCGAGGTCGAGCAGGGTGGTTCGATTGGCGTAGGCACGCATCAGGTCGTCGAGGCGGCCGGTACGTCGAGCGATCTCGGTGGCCTCCTCCAGCAGCGCCAACCCGTCGTCGAGTTCGCCCAGGTAGGCGGTGTCGACGCCCAAGGTGCACGTGGCGTGACCCGCCTCGGCGAGTGCCGCCGGCCCTGTCTCGGCGGCTACGGATCGAGCCTCCCTGGCCAGCGCGGCACTCTCCTCGAAGCGCCCATCGATCATCAGGTGCTGCGCCAGGACGGCCAGCGCGTGTGCCCGCCCCTGGCCAGGACCAGGCGGCATGATCTCGAGCGCCTCGCTGAGTGCCGACATGCCACCCACCAGATCCCCGCCGTCCCAGCGGTAACGTCCTGACTGGATGTGCAGCTCGGCCAGATACAGCGACTCCTCGTGCCACGCGGCTCGCTCGGCGTCGTCCAGGCCAGGGCCCCGTGCCCTGCTGCGCGGTGCCGGCCGCCGCCTCGGCCGAGCGTCGATGGCTCGGCGAACCAACGCGGCTGCGCGCCGGAATGCACCAGCCACAGCGGCAGCGCGCGCGGCGGCTGACAGCGTGGCTGCGAGTTCGGCCGATACGTCCGCCCCGTCGTCAGTCGTGGACCCACCCAGCTCCAAGGCGCGCAGGTAGTGGAACAGTGCCGTCTCACCCGGATCGAGGCGTTCGGCGGCCGCCCCAGCCGCACGGTGGCCGACTCGCGCCTGAACGCCTCGCGAGGCGGCGGCCCAGTGCCACGCTGCCTCGGCGGCTACGAGATGATCAGAGCCGGCGAGCGCGACATGATAGCCATGCCGTTCCGGCGGCAGAGCCAGGGCTTCGACGCCCTCGGCGTATAGCTCATGTGCGATGACCAGGGTCTCCGGTCCACCGCGCTCGAGCACCAGGCCGCTCCTCAGCGCCTCATCGATGGCCTGCTGGGAGAGGTGCCCCTCGGACAGGGCCAACCCCAGGCAGGTCGCTCGAGTCGTTGGCCCCCGTGCGGCAGCCAAGAAGCGGACGGCACGGAGGGCACCAGCCGAAAGCGCATCCAGCCGCGCGCTCAGCACCTCATCGAAGGGATCGGACAGCCGCAGGCCGTCGAGGGCTCGATGAGCGGTGATGAGCTGTGTGGCCAGCAGCGGATTCCCTGCTGAACCCTCCGACAGTGCCGCCAGGAAGCTGCCCGAGGGACGCTCACCGTCGAGCTCCGCGCACAACACCGCCAGCTCAGCGTCGGAAAGGGGTGCCGGCTCGATGATGCGAACGCCGGGGGCACGCGACAGGCCTGACAGGAAGTCCCGTGCGGGATGGCGCCGGTGCAACTCGTCGGGCTGATAGCTGATCAGCAGACATACCGAGAGCGGATCGGCGATGTCCTGGAGCGACTCGACGAAGCGACGAGTGGCGGGGTCTGACCAGTGGAGATCCTCCAGCGCCAAAAGCACCACGCCCGTCAGCGCCAGCCGCTCGAGCGTGCCCCGCAGCGACTCGGCCACGCGACTGCCGATCTGCTCCGCGGCTTCCAGTGCCGGCGCTTCGCGCCCGATGCCCAAGGCGTCGAGGCGCGGCGAGATGGCGGGCAGCAACGCGGCCAGGTCGTGTGCCGCTGGTCCGACCACGGCCTTGAAGGGCTCATCCGTCAAGGCGGCGAGAGCGTCTCCCAGCGCCTCGGCCAGGACGGCGTAGGGCAGCGCTGACCGTGGCTCGGTGGCGTGACCGCGCGCGACGATGATGCCTGGCACATCGGCCAGGCGGGACTCCAGCTCATCGAGCAGGCTGGAGATGCCGATCCCCGCAGATCCGGCCAGCACCACGCGGCCCATCTCGCCCTCGGCGGCCCGCTGGAGTGCCTCGGCAAGCTCCGCCAGCTCCTGCTCGCGGCCCACGAACGCCATGGCCGAAGCATACGCGCGCCCGAGTCCGATACTTGCCCCATGAACTTGGCCTCGGTGCACCCCAACAACAGCCTCAACGAGATGTCCGGCGAGGCCTGGCTGTACTTCACCAAGTCGCTCTGGAGCTCGGCCTATCCCTCCGAGCTGGGGCACGCGGCGCGCAAGGTGCATGGCGCCAACAAGCCTCCGCGACTGATGGCGCGCCTGATCGAGTTCTTCACCAAGCGCGACGAGTTGGTGCTGGACCCGTTCGCGGGCGTGGGCGGGACGCTGTTGGGTGCGGCCATCTGCCGAGCCCCCCGACGCGCGCTCGGCTTCGAGCTGGAGCCACGCTGGGCAGAGGTATACGAGTCGGTGGTGCGCGAGGCCATGGTCCAGCGTGATGGGGCCGGACCCCAGTTGGCCGATCTGGGCAACGCCGACCCGGGCGGTCCGCGCGGCTTCGATGCCTCGGGCTGTCGCCTGGAGGTCGGTGACTCGCTGGTCCTTCTGCCGCACCTCGAGACCGGCTCCGTCGACTTCGTGGCGACCGATCCGCCCTACAACCCGCAGCTGCCCATGACCATGGCCGGCGGGCGCCTGGCCGAGTCGTTCGCCAACCGCCGCACCGACTACGCGATGGTCAGCTCGGAAGCCGCTGACATCGCCAACAGCGCAAGCTACGACGAGTACCTCGATCGGATGGAGGCGGTGCTGTCGGAACTGCGCCGTGTGCTGCGCGAGCGGCGCTACGCCACGGTCATCGTGCGCGACGCCTACCAGGACGGCCGCTACCGCTTCACCGGCGCCGACCTCTGCGCGCGGGCAGAGCGGGTCGGCTTCGTGCCCAAGGGCGACCTGATCTGGTACCAGGCAGGCACCCGGCTACGTCCTTACGGCTACCCGCGAAGCTTCGTGCCCAATATCGTGCACCAGCATATCCTGGTGCTGCGCGCAGGCTGAATCGTCTCGAGGCGCGAGCGACCCTAGGCCCGTCGCCGCCGCTCGTCTTCCATGAGGCGCTCCCGCAGCGGCTCGCTCTGCGTCAGGTCGATGGCCGTCCAGGCCATGGCCAGAGCGCCGTCGATGACGGCCCGGTCGCCGGCTGGCGAGGCCGCCGCGTCGGTGAACTCCGGCTGGTGGTTGACGGCGGGCAGGGAGTCGATGCCGATCATGGGATGGATGGAGGGCAGGGCCAGCGAGACATCGCCCATGTCAGTGGAAACGGGGCCCAGCCCGGACTCCGCGAACGGGTAGAACCGGCGGCCGAGCGCCTCGGCGTTGAGGCGATAGCGCTCGAGGATCTCGGCATCCTGCTCCATGTGCGCGTAGCGGACGCGCGGCCGAACCTCCAGTCGAGCACCAGTGGCGGTGGCACCCGCCTCGAAGCAGGCCACCACACGGTCGCGCAGCGCTTCCAGCTCGTCGGTGGTGCGCGCCCGGACCATGAACCGGCCGCTCGTGTGGGCGGGCACGATGTTGGGCGCTTCACCGCCCTTGTCCACGATGCCGTGGACGCGAGTCAGGGGCGGCAGATGTTGGCGCAGCAGTCCGATGCCGACCTGCGCCACGACGAAGGCGTCGGCCGCGTTGATGCCCAGCTCCGGGGCACCGGCGGCGTGTGCCTCCCGCCCGGTGTAGGCGATCTCCAGCGTCTGTGCTGCCAGGATGAGTGGATCCAACGTGTCGAGCGGTGCCGGGTGGACCATCATCGCGGCGTGGACGCCGGCGAAGGCGCCCTCCTCAAGAAGCGTGATCTTGCCGCCGCCGCCCTCCTCGGCGGGCGTACCGATGAGGCTCACCTTCAAGCCCAGCTCGCCGGCCACAGCCGCCAGGCCGAGCGCGGCACCCATGGCCGCAGCGCAGATGATGTTGTGGCCGCAGGCATGACCGACGCCGGGCAGCGCGTCGTACTCCGCGACGATGGCCACGTGCAGCGGCCCGGACCCGAAGACGCCGGAGACGGCCGTGGGCAGTCCACCCAGCCCGCGCGTGACCGTGAACCCGGCGGCATCAAGCTGGTCGGCCACCGAGGCGCTGGCCCTGACCTCCTGGAAAGCGATCTCGGGGTCAGCGTGAAGGGCGTGGCTGAGCTCGATGAGCGAGTCGTGCGCTTCTTCGATGATGCGCTGCGCGGTGGCCCTGGCGTCGGCTGTCATTTCCATCCTTGCCGCGCTCGGCGGCCTGCGGGATCGGCTGGGCTGAGGTCGTAGTATCGGGGACCATGCCGCACACCAAGCTCGTCTGCACGCTGGGACCGGCCTCGATCGACCGGATCCCGGCATTGATCGAGGTGGGCATGAGCGTGGCGCGGCTCAACTTCTCGCACGGCACGGAGGCCGATCATCGCCACGCGGCAGCGGCCGTGCGCCAGGCGGCGACAGCGTCGGGGCGGCCCGTGGCACTACTGGCGGACCTGCCCGGACCCAAGGTCCGCCTGGGCGAGTTGGTGCGCGGCGTCATCACCCTGCGCGACGGTGCGCGGCTCCTCATCCGCGGCCACGACGCGCCCGGTGACGAGACCGTGGTCTCCACGAGTCACCCCGATCTGGCTGCCGACCTGGTGGCCGGCGATCGCGTGCTCCTGGCCGATGGTGCCGTCGAGCTACGGGTCGTGGCCAGCGGCGATCTCCTGGAGACCGAGGTCGTGCGCGGTGGCACCGTTCGGTCGGGAGCCGGGGTCAACATCCCCTCCGAGCGACTGACCCTGCCGGCCATCACGGACCGGGACCGTCGCGCCCTGGAGGTCGCGCTCTCCATCGGTGTCGACCTGGTGGCGCAGTCGTTCGTGCGCCGGGCTGCTGACCTGGTCGGCCTGCGAGCGCTGCTGGGCCGGCACCGGGTCGGCCTCGTGGCGAAGTTGGAGACGCGCGCCGCAGTGGAGGATCTGGAGGCCATCCTGACCCGCGCCGATGCGGTCATGGTGGCGCGCGGCGATCTCGGCGTGGAGATCCCCTACGAGGAGATCCCACTCGTGCAGAAGCGCATCGTGGCCATGGCCGTGGCCGCCGGACGGCCGGTCATCGTGGCCACCCAGATGCTCGAGTCGATGACGGCCCACACGCGGCCGACCCGAGCCGAGGCGAGCGATGTGACCACAGCCGTCCTGGAGGGCGCCGATGCCGTCATGCTCTCCGCGGAGACGGCCATCGGCAAGCATCCGATCGAGGCGGCCGAAGCGGCCCTGCGCATCTGCGCCTTCGCCGAGGCCAACGGAGCTGCGTACGAGACCCGCTTGGAGCGAACGCGGCCATTCCCGCGGCCGGTCATCGATGACGAGCCAAGACTGTCTGTCGCTGGTGTGGTCGCAGTGGACTCTTCGGAGGACGCGGAGGAGCGGGCCGCCTGGGCGGTCGCCGGCGCAGCCGCCGAACTCGCGGACCACGAGCCCGATGTCGGCGCGCTGGCCTGCTACACCACCACCGGCCGTACCGCCGCGCTCCTCGCCGCGGCCCGACCGCACAAGCCGATCCTGGCCCTGTCAGCCGATCCCATCGTGGTCCGACGCCTGGCTCTCTACCGCGGTGTCACCGCCGGCCACGCCGAGCAGCCGGCCGACACGGAGTCCGTGGTCTCACTCATCGACCGCGAGGTACGGCAGATAACGGGCTTTGGCGCCGGACGATCGGTCGTCATCGTGGCGGGTTCGCCGGTCGGTCACGCTCTCACCAATGTCCTGCGCGTGCACCGACTGGAGTGACGGCCAGCGCGACGCGCAGAGTGATCGCAAAGTTACCCCTTGCGCGATCCGGTGCATCGGCTACCATGGGCAGCGTAAACGTGCCCGGAAGCGCCGGGCCATAGATCGGTCCGGCACACGACTCACTCCTCTCACGGTTCCCGCGAGATAGGTCGCGGGCGCCGGCACGAGAAGGAGTGTTTCTTTGCATACGGATCGGACCCTGAGTTGCGCAGATTGTAGCCAGGAGTTCACCTTCACTGCCAGTGAGCAGCAGTTCTACTCGGATCGCGGCTTCAGCGATCCTCGGCGCTGCAGCTCGTGTCGGGCCAGCCGCAAGGCTGCTCGCGGTGATTCGGGTGGCAGCTACGGTGGCGGTGGCGGTGATCGCTCGGGTGGCGGCTACGGCGACAGCAGCTACGGCTCGGGTGGTGGCATCGGTGTGGGATATTCCGCCTCCGGCGGCTACTCCGCGGGCGGTGGCTACGGTGGTGGTGGCGGTGGTGGCGGCGGTGGTGGCGGTTTCCGCGATCGCGGCCCCCGCGAGATGTTCGAGGCGAACTGCTCAGAGTGCGGTAACACGGCCATGGTGCCGTTCCGCCCCACGAGCGGCAAGCCCGTCTACTGCAACGACTGCTTCGCCAAGCGTCGCGCGTAGGCGTAAGCACCAGTCAGCAAGAAGGCCCGGGGCGCAAGCCCCGGGCCTTCTGATTCAGCGGAAAGACGGCCCTGGTGCCACCGGGTGGCCACTCGCGGTGGCCGACACCTCACTCCGCGGAGCTGGACCCCCCGCCCGTCGCGGCAGGCTGCCGTACGCTCGGCTCGACGGTCGAGCGAATAGAACCGACCGAGCGCGGCGTCGACTCGAAGCGGCCCGGTGTCTCGGCCGGCATGTCTGCCGCTGAGCTCGGCTTCTGCGTGTGCAGCTCGCCATCGACATAGCCGCCCTCGTGCAACAGCAGCTTGAAGGTCTGGATCGACCCGCTGACACGCCCGGTGGGCAGGATCTCCAGGCGCTGTCGACAGACGAGGTTGCCCGAGTAGTGGCCCGCGATGACCACCTCCTCGGCGCTCACGTCAGCGGTGACCGTCGCGTTCTCGTCGATGTGCACGTGGCTCTGGGACTCGATGCTGCCATCCACGGTGCCAAGGATACGCACGCCACGAACCGTCGTGAGCTTGCCTTCGAAACGGTCTTCCGCCGCCAGCAGGCTCTCGTCCGCGGCGGGTGCCGCGAGACTGGCCTGAGCGACCGGCACAGCGACCGCCTCTCTGGTGCCCGATGGTCGCGAGAGAGGCCTTACCGAGCGCTGATCCTCTGGGCGCTCGTTGGTGTTGCTGCTACGGCCGAACAATCAGGACCTCCTCGTTGCTCGCAAGACAGCGGCGGCTTCGGATGCGCTCTACCGGTGCGTGGCGCGCCTTTGGCGTGCGTCGAATGGCCAGTCTAGCCCAGCCCCATCGGCTGGGACAGGGCCCCAGGGGTGTACAAGTCCACCACCAAGTACGTCACGCCGTTCCTGCGCCAGACGCCAACACCGCATGGGCATGGTCCGGCGAGTGGTAGGGGAGCCTGGATTCGAACCAGGAACCAGCCGGATATAAGCCGACCGCTCTGACCGTTGAGCTACTCCCCCGTGCCAGCCACGATGCTACACCCGTGTCCTCGACGCTCGGCGCGACGGCGAAGCTAGCCGATCAACGGGCGGATGATCTGGAACGTGACGACCAGCGCGAGGTAGCAGATGGGCATGGCGGCGAATAGCCCCAGCATGGCCGACCAGCCGGATCTGCGGCGCTCGCCCCGAAGACCCGTGGGCAGCTCTACCCAGAGGTAGGTCAGCAGGCTGCCTGCTACCACCACCATGGCCACGTACAGTGCGACGAGTGGCGTGCGCAGGTCCCCGCCGGGCAGGGACGCACCGCGCGCGATGGCGATCTCGTAGATGAGCAGCAGCGCGGCACCCAGTGACGCGACCGCCAGGTTCGCGAGTACCGCGCGGAGGACGGGCGGCGGCGGGTTACGCGCTTGTCGCCAGCGAACCTCCAACCAACCGCGCTGCCGGGGAGGCGTCACGGACGATCGTTCCCGTCCTGGGCGTCCGTCGGGGCTCGATCATCGCGCAGGACGACCAGGCTGGGACGGCGGGGGATGGTCGCCGGTGTGTGGGCGGCCAGCTCAGCGACGGCGTCCGCCAGGCGCCCCAGCTCATCATCGGTGTTCCAGAAGCCGACGCTGGCTCGCAGAGCGGGCAGGCCTTCCACCTCGACGGTCCCCAGCAGGGCGAAGACGCGGCGTCCCAGCTCCTCTTGCGCCTCCTCGACCGTCCATCCCTCTACGCGGAAGGTCACGATGGCGGCCATGCCCCCGGTCGGCGTCAGCACGGCCACGCCGTCGATGGCGTCCAGGGCTTCGGCCAGAGCGCGCGCCAGCGCTACGGTCCGCCCGTTGGCCCAGGGCAAGCCCACGTACATCTCCAACCAGCCCAGCGAACGAGCCAGGCCCAGCGTCGAGCGACGGGGCGGCCGGTCCAGTCGCTCGCTGATGGCCCACGGATCGACCAGAGCCTTGACGCGCCTGCCCAGCCACAGGGCGCCAACGCCCTCCGGTCCCAGCAGCCAGCGGTGCGCCGAAAAGGCCACCGCGTCGACTTCCAGCGCCAGAGGGTCGACCGGTATCGCCCCGGCCGAGGCGCTCGCATCGAGGATGACGAGCGCGCCGGCCTGGTGGGCCAGGCGCGACAACTCGGACACCGGCAGGACCGCTCCGCTCCGCTCGTCGACATGCGGCAGGACGAGCAGCCCGATGCCCCTCTGGAGCAGCTCCGCCGCGCCCTCGGGGGCGACCTCCAGGGCCATCGCGCCGCGCGCCGTGGCAACGCCCCGGATGGCGGCCGGCGCGCAGGGGTCCCCGCCGGTCACCTGGATCCAGCGGTCACCGACAGAGGGCGGCAGGGCGAGGGCCAGCTGGGCCTGCCCCTCGCCTACCCCGTGTGTGATGACGATATCGCTCGGATCGCCCAGAAGCAGTGCCGCGACGACCGCGCGCGCCTCATCCTCGCGCTGGCCCACGTCGTCCTCGCGCCCGGCGCTACCACGGCCCACGCGCAGCTCCCACTCGTCGGCTTCGGCCAGCGCCCGGGCCGTCTCAGCGGGGAACGGGCCGGCCGATAGCGCGTCCGCGTAGATGCCCGCCCCGGTGGCAGGCAGCATCTCGCGGATGGCGGCGATCTTCTCGGCATCGGGCAGGAAGGGGTCGACCATCGAGTGGGACTCTACGCCTCGCCGGCGGTCATCACCCCATACCGCCCGCCCGCCTGGAGCTGATCGTGCAGCGCGGCCACGGTCGAGAGGAGGTCCGCTTCCTCCGGACCCTTGTCGGTGCGGATGCGCACGATGCGTGGGAAGCGCATGGCGTAGCCCGACGCGTGGCGCGTGGAGCGGTGGATCACGTCGAAGGCGATCTCAACCACGATGCTCGGCTCCACCAGGCGGTAGCGACCGTGGCGGCTGACGGTATGTGCCTCGAACCAAAGGGTCATCTCGGCGATCTCCGCATCGGTCAGCCCGCTGTAGGCCTTGCCGATGGTCACCAGGCGGCCTTTCGCCTCCGGTCGGTCGTCGCGCACGGCGAATGTGTAGTCGGAAAGGACGCCGTGACGGCGCCCGTGACCGACCTCCACGCCGACCACCACGCAATCCAGCGTGGAGAGGGGCCGTTTGAGCTTGAGCCAGCCGTAACCGCGGCGCCCCGGCGAGTAGATCGAATCCGGATCTTTGACCATCAGTCCTTCGTTGCCGCGCTGCTGCGAGGCGTCGAAGACGGCCCGCAGCTCGGACTCGTCAGTGGCCGAGACCAGCGTGGCCAGACCGAAGCCGGGCGTCGTAGCGAGCCCGAGACCCTCCAGGCGCTGGCGCCGCTCACGCAGCGGCAGCCGTAGCAGCGGCTCGATGGGCGAACCGGGCTGACCCATGGCGAGCACGTCGAAGGCCACATAGATGACCGGCACCTGCGCCTGGATCTCCTCGCTGGGCGCCTTGCGGCCAAGGCGCGCCTGGAGCTGAAGGAAGGGCAGAGCCATGCCGTCGCGCCAGGCCAGCACCTCACCGTCGAGGATGCCCTGCCACGGCAGTGCCGCACCCGCCGTCAGCACCTCGGGAAACTGCGCGCTGACGTCCTTGAGGTCACGGCTGAAGAGCTTGATCTCGCCATCGAGCCGGTGCAGCTGCGCGCGGATGCCGTCGTATTTGTCCTCGACCCAGACCGGCGTACCAAGCCGCTTGAGGACCTCCGCCTCGTCCGCGGCGGGGTGGGCGAGCATGGACTTGAGCGGACGGAAGAGCGTCAGCTCAGCTTCGGCCAACCGGTCGTCACGTGCCAGCTCGGCGGTCCGGCCGATGTCCCCCGTGAGCATGCCCGCCCACTGGACGGCCGCCGGATCGCGTCCGAAGGCGCGCGCCAAGGCGGCCTCCAGGTGACCCTCGCGCAGACCGATGCGCAGCTCCGTGGAGAGGACCTTCACGATGTGACGGGCCACGAATGGATCGCAGCGGCGGAGGAGTGCCTCCAACACCGCTGCCTTGGCTGCCGGGCCGCGCGCCTGGGCCATGGCCGCGAATGCCTGGCCGACCTCCGGCACCGATGGCGGCGGGCCGGCTGGCAGATGACCCGCCTCGGCCAGCAGGTCGCCCACCGCCTGGCTCAGATCGGACGACCGGTCGTAGTGGGTTCCCAGCGTATCCGCGGCGGTACCAGCGATCGTCCCAGCAGCCCGAGCGATGGCCGACCAACCCAGGCCGGTGCTCCGTGGGTCGCGCTCGGGAAAGGGTCGACCGGCCATGAAGACGGCTGCCAGCGGAAGCTCCTCCGGGGAGCATCTCGCGAGGTAGCCCGCCAGGAGGGCGACCTTCTCGGACGTGCGACGCGTGGCGGCGATGGCATCCGCAGTCTCCGACCAGTCGCGCATGGCACCGATGGTAGCCGCCGGGCGGGGTAGCATCGGTCAAGATGGTGGAGCAGATGGTGGTGGACCGAGAGCGCTGGCAACCGGGCGAGATCGTCGGTCGACGCATCGTCCTGCGCCGCCACCGAGCGGAGAACCTGGCGGTCGTGTCGCGCTGGTATCGCGACCCGGAGGTGGCCCGTCTGACGCGCTACCAGACCCGTCCCATGCCACGCGAGGAAGTGGAGCGGTTCTTCCAGACGCGGCTGCTGGGTCCCGATTCGGTGGCCTACGCCATCCATGTCCGCCTCACCGATCGGCTCATCGGGCTGACCACGTTCAGTTCGCTCGATCCGGATAACGGATCGGTGCTCTTCCACATCACGCTCGGTGAGCGCGATGTCTGGGGACAGGGCTATGGGACAGAGGCCGCCTCACTGATGCTGGCCCATGCCTTCGAGCGGCTGGGGCTTCATCGCGTCGGGCTCAGCGTGTTCAGCTTCAACGAACGCGCCATCCGCTCCTACGAGAAGGCCGGCTTCCGCATCGAGGGACGGCTGCGCGACGCGATCGCACGGGACGGACGGTACTGGGATGAGATCCAGATGGGCGCTCTGCGACCAGAGTGGCTGGAACGTTTCACGGCGGAAGACACGGTCGACGAAATGGCGGACGGCGCGGCCGCCGTGATGAGCGAGCGTGGAGTCTGAGTGGATGACCAGCAACGGACCCCAGGCGGATCAAGCGCGTACCGAATTCCGGCAGCTCATCGCGGCCAAGGGTCACGCCACGGAGAACGCGCGACTCGCCGCCGCGCGACTTGAGGAAGCCTTCATCTCGGGCGCCCTGCAACGCACGCCGTTCATCGACCAAGCATTGGGCGACCTGCGCGTCGCCCTGGAACGCGACCAGCATCAGAAGCTGGGCGGCAAGAGCGCCGAGGCGTCGCGCTTCATCCTGCGGGCCATCGATCGGATGCTTGACGAGGCCTAAGAGGCTCGCACGCGGCGCGGCGCGGCGCGGCGCGGCGCTCTGGTCTCGACGTGGATCGGGCCGTTCTTCCCATATGTGCGCCGGGGCGGCGTTATCCGGCGCGGGTCGCCCGTCCACGTCACTGCGAGCCGCCAGACACGGATGTCCATGCGCGCGATCATGGCAGCTGAGCGTGGAGCGAGAGTGTTCCGGGGCGAGGCGGGGCGATCCGACGCCCGTGAGACGCTGAAAAGGCCGGAGCCCATGGATAACGTCGCTCCAAGGTGACGTATGACAAGAGCCGTTGTGACCCGAGCGTACACTTTCGACCATGCTCGATCGGTTGAGGTCCCGTCCCGCGCTCTCGGACGACCAGAAGGGGCGCGTGCCGCCCGGCCAGTACGTGACGCAGAAGTGGCCGGTGCTGCACTACGGCTCCGTGCCGTCCGTTGACCTGGCCACATGGGACTTCCGCGTGTGGGGCGAGGTCGAGGAACCCTTCACCTTCAGCTGGGAGGAGTTCCGGCAGATGCCGCGCAAGAGCATCCACCGGGACATCCACTGCGTCACCCGCTGGACGCGACTGGACATGGACTTCGAGGGCGTGCCCATCCAGCACATCCTGGAGCGAGCCCGCCCCAAGCCATCAGCGCGCTTCGTGGTGGAACACGCCGAGCAGGGCTACACCACGAACCTGCCGCTCGACCTCCTGGACGATGACGACGTCCTGCTGGCCGACGTGGCCGACGGTGAGCCGCTCAGCCCGGAACACGGGTACCCGCTCCGCCTCGTCGTGCCCAAGCGCTACTTCTGGAAGAGCGCCAAGTGGATCCGCGGCCTGCAGTTCCGGGCCGATGATCAGCTCGGCTTCTGGGAGCGCTACGGCTATCACAACGAGGCCGATCCCTGGCAGGAGCAGCGCTTCACTGACGACTGAGGCTCAGCCGACCGGCTAGTTCCGTCGCAGGGCGAGAAGCCGCGGGTCCAGGCTGATGGGCCGGAGGTGCCGGTCGAGGTGACGGATCTCTCGCGCGAGCAGTGCGTCCAGTCCGACCAGCCGTCCGACCGTTTCGGGGGCCTCCAAGAGACTCTGGCGGATGGCCAGATCGACCTGGATGAGGCCGGTCAGCAGGTACGAGAGTGCCGTGGGGTCATCAGTGGCGGTCAGCCGGCGCGCCGCAGCCATGAGCAGGTCCCGGCGCTGATCGGGTGAGAGGCCGGACGTGTCGAGCGTCGGCTCCGGAGCCGGCAGCCCGCCCTCCTCGCCTGACACACCCTCTACGGTCATGGTCACCGGTTCGACTTCGCTCAGCGTGTCGTCCGGCGCCTCTATCTCGACCTCGATCTCGATCTCTGGACCGTCATCATCGAGGGCCGGCTGGAGCAGCTCCAGGTAGCGCAGGAAGCGCTGCCCGACGCGGCCGGCCATGCGCTCGGCTTCGGCCTCGCCGCCCAGCGTCTCCTCGATAAGGGACACCTCACCGACGAGATAGGGCTCCCGCTCATGGACGAGCGACTCGACATGGAAGCGTCGGTCGCCGACGGTCACGATGTCGTAGCGGCCGTCGGGATATCGTCCGGCCCGCCTGATGAGCGCCGTGGTACCCACCTCGGCCAGCCGGCCTACGGGACCTGCCTCGAGGCCGTCATGGATGAGCACCACGCCGAACGGCTCGGACCGCTCGATGCAGCGTGAGACCATCAGGCGATAGCGCTCCTCGAAGATGTGCAGAGGCAGCGCGACACCCGGGCAGAGCACGGTGTGCAATGGAAAGAGCGCGAGTTCCACTTCCCTGGCTGGTCGCTCGAATCAGAAAGGCGAGCCGTCGCGGCTCGCCTTTCGCCTGGTTCGAACGTGGATCAGTGGCTGCAGCCGCCGGGGCTGCCGGCCGACTCGGCGGTCCGGAAGCTGCTGCCGCAACCGCAACCTGAGACTGCGTTGGGGTTGTTGACGGTGAAACCGGCGCCCATGAGCGTATCGAGATAGTCGATCTCCGACCCGCTCAGGTGCTCCGTGCTGTTCTGGTCAACGTAGACCTTGATGCCCTTGCTCTCGACCGTGATGTCCTCGTTGGAGGGCTGATCCTCGAGCATCATCCCGTAGCGGAAGCCGGAGCAGCCACCGCTGTAGACGTAGACGCGCAGGCCGACGTTCGGATCGGCTTCAGCGGCCGTCAGCTCACGCAGCTTGTCGGCTGCCGCATCGCTGAGCACGACGAGGGGTGCGGTGCCCGTGTCGAGCATGTGCTCGGGTGTCGGCGTGGTGGTGGTGGATTCGATCATCGTGTGGAATGTCCTCCCCGGGACTGCGAGTGGCGGCGCCTCACGGCGGTCGCATGGGTCATCGTAGGCCCGCACGGGCGTTTCGGCAAGCGTCAGGGCTCATCGGGCTGGACCGCCCGTCTCGTCGTGCTCGATCCAGCCGTGTTCCTCGACCGTCTCGACCTGGATGTCCTCGGCAGGCACTTCCTCCACGTCGTCGCGTTCGGGTTCGGTCCGCGGGGTTCCTTCGGCGTCAGTCATGAGCCATCTCCTCTGGTTCGAAGCGTTCCACGATGGTGGCGATCCCCTGGCCGACACCGATGCACATCGTGGCCAGGCCGAAGCGCGCCTCGCGGCGGTGGAGCTCGTGGACGAGCATGGTGATGAGACGAGCGCCGCTCATGCCCAGGGGATGCCCGATGGCGATGGCACCACCGTTGACGTTGACCCGCTCGGGGTCCAGGCCAAGCTCGCGGATGCAGGCCAGCGACTGGGAGGCGAAGGCCTCGTTGAGCTCGATGAGGTCCAGGTCATCGACCGTCAGGCCAGCCCGGTCGAGCGCCCTACGCGTGGCCGGGATGGGACCGAGGCCCATCACGGACGGATCGACGCCCGCCACGGCCGTGCTCGTGATGCGGGCCACTGGCTGCAGGCCGTGGCTGCGAGCGAAACCGGCTTCGACCAGGACGACCGCGCTGGCACCGTCGTTGATACCGGAGCTGTTGCCGGCCGTAACGGTTCCGCCGTCACGAAAGGCGGCCCTGAGACGAGCCAACGCTTCTCGGCTGGTATCCGGCCGAGGATGCTCGTCGCGATCCACCACGGTCGGCTCTGACTTCGGCTGGGGCACCGTGACCGGCACGATCTGACCTTCGAAACGGCCCTCCTCGATGGCCGCCACGGCGCGCTGGTGGCTGGTCAGCGCGAAAGTGTCCTGATCCTCGCGGGTGACGCCGTGCTGCTCCGCCACGTTCTCGCCGGTCTCGCCCATGGTGTGGGGGTGGTGCAGCTCCGAGAGCCGCGGGTTGGTGAAGCGCCAGCCCAGCGTGGTGTCGAACATGGTGCGCTCGCCCCGCTCGAACGGAGCTTCCGCCTTGGCCATGACGTAGGGCGCGCGGGTCATCGACTCCACTCCGCCGGCCACGAAGGCATCGCCATCGCCGACCATGATCGCGTGAGCCGCGGTGTTGATCGCCTGGAGCCCCGAGCCGCACAGCCGGTTGACGGTCTGTCCCGCCACGCTGGTGGGCAGACCCGCCAGAAGCGCTGCCATCCGCGCCACGTTGCGATTGTCTTCCCCGGCCTGGTTGGCAGCGCCCAGGATGACGTCCTCGATCAGGCTGGCGTCGATGCCGGAGCGCTCGACCGCGGCGCGGACGGCGATAGCGGCCAGATCATCGGGCCGCACGGACCGAAGTGCGCCACCGTACCGGCCGACCGGGGTGCGAACGGCACTGACGATCCAGGCCTCTCGGACGGGCCGCGCCAAGTCTCGGGTCATGGACCGATTGTAGGCGAGCCGCC
>JBBJNS010000001.1:0-61612 GCA_037720745.1 Candidatus Limnocylindrales bacterium | reverse complement strand
AGCTCCTCGGGCAGTGTCACGTTCGTCCGGGTCAACCTCATGGACGTCGTCCTCGGTATCCGGTGGTGTGCGCGTCAGTGTCACACGCAGGGTCCGACGACCGTCTACGGCCTCGCGTCAGTGCCCGGGATGCCGCGGCGTGCCAGGTCCGCGGCGAATCCTTCAAGGTCGTCCACGGTGAGGTAGAGCGCGGGTGGCCGGAGGAATCCGGCGAATCGGACCGGCTCGCGAAAGTCCACCCGGACGCCGCCGTGCGTGCTGGAGCCGAAGGTCACGTCGCCGCCGCGGACGCTCCGCCGGACGCCCAGCGCCATGAACCAGCGGTATGGACCGCTGATCTCCCAGCGGACGATGTCGTCCAGCCTGGTCCGAAGGCGGAAGAAGCCGAAGCGGGCGTCCAGATGCTCATGATCCAGTCGGGCCCACGCGTTCCCCGGGCGGACGCCGAAGGGCAGCAGCAGCCAGCGCTGCCGCGGACCGAGACGTAGTGGATAGGTGGTGGTCGTCATGTCTGCCTTTCGGGCCGGCCGTCGAGAGGGATGGTCACTTGCGCTTGCGTGGCGGATCGAAGAAGGGCAGCGGCACGACCGTGGCACCGATGCGGCCGCGTTGGCCCTCCACGGTCCATTCCATCTGGAGCTTGGAGCCGGCCGGTTCAAGCGCGGCGTCCACCGAGGCGATGGCCAGATTCTTCTTGAGCACGGGGCTCCACGTCCCGCTGGTGGCACGGCCGACCTGACGCCCGCCCACGAACACGGGCACGTGTTCCCGCCAGGCCGTCGGCGACAGTACGGCCGAAAGTCCTTGCCGAGCGTAGAGACGCTCCAGGTCGTCCCAGTCGAGGTCCAGCCCGACCAGCCGTCGCTCCGGGCCGCCCTGGTCGACCTCTCGCTCCAGGGCGCGCCGCCCCACGAACCGGGTTTCCTTACTCAAGTCGACCAGGCGACCCAGCCCGATCTCGTAGGGCGAGTAGCTCTGCTCCGGGGTCAGGGCGTGACGCGAGCTGGTGTAGTCGACCTCCAGCAGGATCAGCCCGGCCTCGACACGTGCCACGTCGAGCGCCAGCAACCCGGCCGGACGGATGCCGTAGCTGGCACCCGCCTTCAGCAGCGCGTCCCAGAGCGGCAGCGCTTCGGCGGCGTCCACCCAGAGCTCATAGCCGAGGTCGCCCGTGTAGCCGGTGCGGCTGACGTCGATGCCGATCCGCCCGACCTTCCCGGATCGGCGGCGGTAATAGCCCAGGTCCGACCAGTCGGCCCCCGTGGCGGCCCCCAGGACGGCGCGCGAGAGGGGACCCTGGAGCGCCAGGGCGGCGACTCGCTCTGTCTCCTCCTCGATGGAGACATCCAGGCCGCGGGCGTTCATTCGCAGCCAGCGGAGCTGAGGGTCGGCGGCCGTCCAGCGGAAAGAGTCATCGTCGAGCCGTGCCACCGTGCCGTCGTCCACGACCTTGCCGTGCTCGTCGCACCACGGCGTGTAAACGACCTGTCCGGGGCGGATCTTGGTCGCGTCGCGGGTGATGATCCGGTCGATGAGCGCGACCGCGTCCGCGCCGCTCACCCGGTACTTGAAGAGCGGGCTCACGTCGAAGAGCGCGGCCGCGTTGCGCACAGCGTTGTACTCGATGTCATGGCTCGCGGCATACGCGCTGGCGGCGAAGAAGCCGGCCCATTCACGCCACTGGCGCTTGGGGTTCAGGGCCAGCGTGCGCGGATCGAGCGGGCTGCCGACGGTCATGGCGGGCAGTATGCCGGTGCGGTCGATCCCTGGGAGGTGGGGCGGTGTTGTGAGGGCACTGCGCCGTCGGTTCACCCGAGCAAAGTCGCCGGTGAGTGGCTGGTAAGCGTTGGCCGCGACACTGACGGCGCGATGAACGGTCAGCGCATCGGTGCCTCGCTTCGTGCGCTCCGCCGTCGGGGCGGGCTGCGCCAGGAAGACGTGGCTCGGCCGGCCGGCGTCAGCCGCTCCACGGTGGCACGGATCGAGGGTGGCGATGTCAGCGGCATCACCGTGGGGACGCTGACGGCTGTATTCGAGGCGGTGGGCGCGCGGGTCGAGATCCGGCCGCTCTGGCGAGGCGCGGCCATGGACCGGCTGCTGGATGAGGGTCATGCGCGCCTGAGTGGTCAGACGCTCAAGCTCCTGCGCGGCTGGGGATGGGACACGCAGGTGGAGGTCAGCTTCGCGCATTACGGAGAGCGTGGCTCCATCGACATCCTCGCTTGGCATGCGCCCAGCCGAACGCTCCTCGTGGTGGAGATCAAGTCGGAGCTTGGGTCTGTGGAGGGGTTGCTCCGGCCGCTCGACGTAAAGGCGCGGCTGGCCGGCGGGATCGCCGCCGAGCGCTTCGGTTGGCGTGCGGCGCAGGTCTGCTCCATGGTGGTGCTGCCCGAGAATGCTCGTGCCCGGCGACAGGTCGCGCGACATGCGGCCGTGCTGGACATCGCGCTGCCGCACCGATCCAGAGAGGTTCGACGCTGGCTCCGAGCGCCGGTGGGAGCTTTGCGCGGGTTGTGGTTCCTGTCATCTTCCCGTGAGGCGGGCGCTACGCGGAATCCGTCAGCGATCCGACGGGTGAGAGTGGACGCGAAGGGTCGCTGACCGCTCGATCCGAGCGTGGATCGCGGCAGCGGAGGGCCGGCCGGAGGGCGTTCGATGCTCCTCGGCGGGCGATCGAACGCAAGTCCTCCGACTCAACGACCGCCTCACGGGAATCTGCAGGCAACTCGGCCCGTCCGTCGACTTAGTGTCCGCCTCACGGGAATGTGAGGGGAACTCGGCGGTACGTCGGGAGCGGCGGCCGGTCGCGGCGGCCGGTAGCGGCCCGCTCCCCGGGCCCGGCGGCCGGTCGCGGCCCGCTCCTCTGGCGCGGCGGCCGATCGCGGCCCGCTCCCCGGGGCCTTCGTCGCGTAGACTCGCGGCCGTCTAGGGATGCGCCGCGTGCGCCCCGAATGTGGCGAGTGGCGCCCGTCGGCGGACCCTGGCGGATGGGCACAAGGAGGGGTCGTGGCGCGTTCCTGGGACGCGATCGTCATCGGTGGGGGGCACAACGGGCTGGTGAGTGCCGCCTACCTCGCACGGGCCAGGATGAGCACCCTCGTCCTGGAGCGGCGGCACGTCCTGGGCGGCGCCTCGGTCACGGAGGAGATCGTGCCCGGCTTCCGCTTCAGCGTGGCCAGCTACGTGGTCAGCCTGTTGCGCCCGGAGATCATCCGCGACCTCCAGCTGCCGCGACACGGCCTGGAGATCCTGCCTCTGGACGGCACCTTCACGCCGCTCGACGGCGACTACCTGTGGCGCACCAACGACCACGCCCAGACCATGCGCGAGATCCGGCGCTGGTCGGCCACGGACGCGGAGGCGTACGAGGAGTACGGCCTGCTCATGGTCGAGATGGCGCGCTTCATCAAGCCCATCCTTTCCGCGGTCCCGCCTGACACCATCCGCCCCGACCCGCGCGATCTCCTGCCGCTGGGCGGCCTGGCCCGCACCTTCTCGAAACTGCCCCGGCGACAGCAGACAGCCTTCATCCAGCTCATGACCATGAGTTCGTCGGACTTCCTGGATCAGTGGTTCGAGACCGACCCGCTCAAGGCGACCATGGCCGCGTCGGGGATCATCGGCACGTTCCTGGGAGTCCGCTCGCCGGGCACGGCGTACGTCCTGCTGCATCACTACATGGGCGAGATCGACGGTGCCTTCCGTGCCTGGGGCATCCCGCGCGGCGGCACGGGCGGCGTGAGTGAGTCGATCGCCTCGGCCGCGCGGGCCCACGGCGCCACCATCCGGACCGAGGCACCGGTGGCGCGCATCAACGTGCGCCACGGCCGGGCCACGGGCGTGACGCTGGAGTCCGGCGAAGAGATCGAGGCCAAGGTCGTCCTCTCCAGCGCCGATGCGCACCAGACCTTCCTGCGCATGCTCGAGCCGGAGACGCTTGACCCGACCTTCACCGACGAGGTCCGACGCTACCGATTCCGCGGCTCGTCCGGCAAGGTCAACCTGGCCCTCGATGGCTTGCCCGACTTCACCTGCCTGCCCGGCCCGGGCGAGCACCTGCGTGGGGCCATCAGCTTCTCGCCGAGCATCGACTACATGGAAAACGCCTACATCGACGCCAAGGAGGGCCGCTTCAGCCGCCGGCCTTACACCGACGTGATCATCCCCACGCTGGTCGATCCGTCCATGGCCCCGCCCGGCAAGCACGTCATGAGCTGTTTCGTGCAGTACGCGCCCTACCACCTGGCGGACGGTAGCTGGGACGACGCGCAGCGAGAAACCTTCGGCGACGCGGTCATCGACGTCATCGCCGAGCGCGCGCCCAACATCCGCGACCTCATCGTCGGGCGACAGGTGCTCACGCCGCTCGACATCGAGCAGACGTTCTCGCTTACGGAGGGCAACATCTTCCAGGGCGAGCTGAGCCTGGAGCAGCTCTTCTTCAATCGGCCCGTGCCCGGGCACGCGCGTTTCCGGACGCCCATCCGCGACCTGTGGCTGTGCGGCTCGGCGGTCCATCCCGGCGGCGGCATCATGGGTGCCCCGGGCCGCATCGCGGCGCTCCAGGTGCTGCGTTCCCGGCGGTTGGCCGCGTGAGTGCCTCGGCGACCCGCCGATACGACGCGATCGTCGTCGGCGGCGGCCACAACGGGTTGGTGTGCGCCGCGTACATGGCCCGCGGAGGACTGCAGACCCTGGTCCTGGAGCGGCTCGACAAGGTCGGTGGTGCCGTCGCCACGGCAGAGCTCATGCCCGGCGTGCGAGTGCCGCTTCTGGCGCACAGCGTGGGGCGGTTGCGCCCGTCGGTGGTGCGTGATCTGGGGCTGACGGCGCATGGGCTGCGACTGGTGGCGCCGGAGGTGCGCAGCGTGAGTCTGCAGTCGGATGCGGCGCCGCTCACGCTCTGGGGAGATGTCCGGCGCACGGCCGCTGAGCTGGGCGCCGCCGGATCGTCACACGATGCCGCAGCCTACTCAGGATTCGACCGCCAGACGCGAGCCCTCTCCGGTCTCCTGGCCCGACTCATGGCCATCACGCCACCGGATCCTTCACACCCGGCTCTGAGCGACGCTCTTGGTGCCGTGCGGCTGGGCCTCGGCTACCGCGCGCTCGGCACGCAGGATGGTCGCGCGTTCCTGCGCGTCCTGCCCATGCCCATCGCCGATCACCTCGACGACTGGTTCGAAAGTGATGCGCTGCGGGCGGCGCTGGCCTGGCGCGGCGTGCGCTACTCAGCGATGGGGCCGCGGGATGCCGGCTCGACGCAGACATTCCTGGCCGACACGGCGGGCACTCGCGAGGGGGCGGCCGGTGAGACGGTCTTCGTTCGAGGCGGACCGGGTGCTCTGGCCGGGGCCCTGGCCGCGGCCGCCACGGCCGCCGGCGTGACCATCCGCACCGGCGCCACGGTCGTGTCGGTGCGGACGCGCGGCGACCGAGCCAGCGGGGTGGTGCTCACCGACGGAGAGGAGATCGAGGCGGCCGTAGTGGTCTCCGGGCTCGACCCCAAGCACACGCTTCTGAGCCTGCTCGATCCCGCCTTGCTGGGCCCCCATCTGGGCTGGCAGGCGGGCAACCTTCGACTCAAGGGCTCGGTGGCCAAGGTGAACCTGGCCCTGTCCGACCTGCCCGCCTTCGAGGGGCTTGCCGACCAGGACGACGCGAGGCGCCGGCTGCGCGGTCGCATCGTGCTCGCTCCTTCCGTGGCTGCCATCGACCGTGCCGCCGACGCGGTCAAGGCCGGGCGCATCGCTGAGCATCCGGTGCTGGAGGCGACCATCCCGTCGCTGGTCGATCCCACGCTGGTCGATGGGTCCGCGCCGGCGCGACACGTCATGAGCGTGCTGGTTCAGGGCACGCCGTACCACCGTCGCGTGGGTGACTGGGACGCCGATCGCGAGGCGTTGGGCGATCGCGTCACGGCCGAGCTGGAGACGGTCGCGCGGGGGATCGGCGGGCAAGTGGTGGCGCGTCAGGTGCTCACCCCCCTCGACCTGGAGCGGGATCACGGCCTGACCGAGGGGCATCCGCTGCATGGCGAGCCAGCCTTGGATCAGTGGTTCGCCTGGCGCCCCTTGCTCGGCTTCGCCAGTTACCGGCTGCCGGTCGATGGCCTTTACCTGTGTGCATCGGGCGCTCACCCCGGCGGCGGCGTGACCGGCTGGCCCGGGCAGAACGCGGCGCGCGAGGTGCTGGCCGACCGGCGGCGACGCCCGGCATGGCGCGGAATGCCGTCACGAGACGCAGCGTGAAGACTCCCCTCAGCCTGCTGACCGCGTTGCTAGCCCTGTCTCTGGCCTCGGCCGGCTGCAACATGACCGGGACCGTAGTGGCCAACGAGGTGGTCGAGGAATCGGTGGAGGTGGAGAACGGCTCCAGGATCCTGGTCGAGACCTTCAACGGCCGCATCAGCGTCATCACCGGCGGCGAGACGACCATCGAGGCTCGCGTCGTGAAGCGCGGATCAGGCCGAAGCCAGGGCGAAGCCGAGCGAGACCTGTCGCGTGTGGAGCTGACCATCTTCCGAGAAGGGACCCGCGTGACCGTTGCCGTGCGGCGGACCGACGATGCCCTCAGCCTGGGCAACAGCGGCGCGGATGTCGAGCTCTCCGTGCCCCTCGATTCATCGCTGGAGCTGCGAACCTCCAACGGGCGCATCGAGTCGGCCAACGTGACCGGTTCCGTCATCGCCCGCAGCTCCAACGGGGGCGTGACCATCCGCGACGCCACTGGCGTCGACGCCGAGACCTCGAACGGGCCGCTGACCGTTGCCGAGTCGAGCGGGCGCCTCGATCTGCGCACCTCCAACGGCGCGTTGGATATCGTGTCCGCGGAGAACGCCGTGGTCAGGGCCGAGACCTCCAACGGCTCGCTCGGCTTCAGCGGGACGCTCGATCCGGGCGATCACCTCTTCCGGACCTCGAACGCGTCGCTGGCGCTGATGCTGCCCGCCGATGCGGAGTTCTCCATCGATGGTCAGACCTCGAACGCCAGTGTTTCGAGCAACTTCTCCGAGCTCACCGTGGGCGATGACTCGCTGGCGGGCACGAGCACGGACGACGACCATCCCGACGTCCGCATCCGCGCCGACACCTCGAACGGCAACCTGACCGTGGCCAGCCAGCCCTGACGGTGGTCCGCCGGCCGATGCTTGGCCACGAGCGGACGAAGCGGCGGTGTCAGCGGCGCTCGGCGGCGGGGTCAGCTTGGGCGGTGACTACTTCGTCGGCGGCCGCGTCGACGGCCGTATCAGCATGGGCAGCGGCCGGCGTGACCTCCGGCGGCAGCTCCCAGTCCCACGTCTGGAGCCGCGACAGCAGGCGACGTGCCGTGAGATCGAGGTGGATGGGCGTGATGGCGATGCGCTTGTTGACCACGGCCGCGAAGTCCGTGCCGTCCTCCGCCACGCCGGACGGTGGCGGGCCGCCGATCCAATAGTAGGGGATGCCGCGCGGATCGAGCCGCTCGATGAGCTCATCCTGATAGATGCGCTTGCCCATGCGCGTGACCTCGATGCCCTGGCAGTCGTCCGGCGCCACGGCCGGCACGTTGATGTTGAGCAGCTCGCCGGGGGCCAGGCCGTGCTCCAGGATGTTGGTGGCGGTCAGGTGCGCCATGCGGCTGGCCAGCAGGAAATCGGGGTGCTCGTAGTACTCCTGCGAGATCGCGAAGGCGGGGCACTCGTTGATGACGGCCTCCATGGCAGCGCTGACCGTCCCGGAATACGTCACGTCATCGCCCAGGTTGGCCCCGTAGTTGATGCCCGAGGCGACCAGATCGAAGGTGATCTCGAAGTAGCCCAGAAAGGCGAGGCTGACGGCATCGGTCGGTGAGCCGTCGACCGACCAGCCGGTCGACCCATCGGCCAAGGTACGCTCTCGAACGCGCAGAGGCCGCATGAAGGTCTTCTGGTGGCCCACCGCCGATTGATTGGTTTCGGGGGCGACCACATACACGTCACCGATCGGCTTGAGGGACTGTGCCAGGGCCAGCAGTCCGCGCGACTCGATGCCGTCATCGTTGGTGACCAGGATGCGCGGCCGCGACGTCCACTCGCTGAGCGGGCGCGGCGAGAGCGACCGCGAGCGTGGCGCGCGCGCCGTGCGTTCACCAGCCGCCCGCGGCTCGCCCATGTCGCGATCCATGGAGCGGCCCTCGATGCGGCTGCGCTCTCGCTGGCCGTCGTCACCGATCATTGCGTGGGATCCGACGGCGGATCCTTCGCCGGGCTCGGAGGCGGATCCTTCGCCGGGCTCGAGGCCGGTCCCTCGGATGACTCGAGCGCCGGGGCCGCCGGGACGCGCACGCGCCGGCCCTCTCGTTGCTCCACGCGGCGAGCAGCGCGTGACGTCACATCACGAGGACCGCCGCTCCGGTTCAGATAAAAGAAGAAGAAGGACGAGATGACGGCCGCGACAGGCACCGCGAAGATCGCGCCGGTCACGCCGTACAGCTTGAGCCCGATGAGCACGGAAGCGAGGACGACCACCGGGTGGATGCCCACCGCGCTGGCCATCACTCGCGGCTGAACGATGTTCATCACGATGAACCAGCCCACTGCCATGATCACGGCGGCGGGCAGCAGCGCTCCGGGGTTGGTCAGTGCGGCGACGACCACGGGTGGCGCCCACGACACGAACGCGCCGAAGAAGGGCAGCGCCTGGAGCAGGCCCACCAGGGCGGCCGAAGCGGGCATGAAGTCGAGTCCCAGGACGAGGTGCGTGGCGACGGCGAAGGCCGCGTAGATGATGCCCTGGATGGCTTGCCCGCGCATGAAGCCGCCGAAAGAGGAAGCCACGCTCGTCTGGAAGAGGCGCGCCTCATCGGCCCAACGCGGGGGGATCATCCGGTTCATGAACGCAACCATGCTGTCCTTGTCCATGAGGATGAACAGCGACAGGAAGACGATCAGCAGGAGGTTGCCGAAGGCACCCAGGCTGGCTACGGCGAGGCCCGCCAGCGGTGTGACGAGATCGCCACCGAAGCCCGCCAAGCCGTTCAGGACCGATTGGAACGCCGCGACCAGATCGACGTTGAGCCCGAAGCCTTGGAGTCGCTCCTGCCAGGGCGCCAGGATCTCCGGCAGACGCGCATTCAAGGTGGGCAACTCGGTGATGAAGCCCGCGATGGACGAAACCAGGCTCTGTGCCGTCAGCACCACGACTACGGTCAGCATGATGAAGATCACCAGGTAGACGAGGATGGTGACCAGGCCGCGCGGCAGGGTCGGGAAGGCGCGCAGGACGACCGACACGATGGGCGACAGCACGAAGGCCAGCAGCCAGGCCATCACCAGGATGAAGAGGATGTCGCTGAAGAAGATCAGGACCTCGGCGACCATCCCCAGCAGGAGGAAGCCGAGCACGAACGTACCCAGCACGAGCAGGGCATGGAGCCATCGGCGTTCCGACTCGGGCAGGAGCGGCTGGCTGTTCACGGTGGGCCGAGTCTAGCGCGGCGGCATGACCGGCCGGTCGACCCGCGCTCCTGCATCAGGAACGTCCGAGGCCCATCCGCGCACGGACCTCGCGCATCGTCTCTCGGGCCATGGGAGCGAGGCGCTCGGCGCCGGCCCGCAGCACCTCCTCCACGTATCCGGGACGCGACTCGATGTCCCGCCGGCGTTCACGTGCCTCGGCGAAGAAGTCCAGGATCCGATCCCCCAGCAGGCGCTTGGTGTCCACGCAACCCGTGCGCGCGGTCCGCTCTCCTTCCCAGACCGACTCGTAGTCCTCACCGAAGAAGCGGTGGAGCTGGCACACGTTGCACACCTCGGGCCGGCCGGGGTCCGACCGCACGATGCGCTGCGTGTCCGTGACCATGCTCATGATCTGCTTCCGGATGGTCGCCTCCTCGGCGAATACCTCTACCACGTTGCCGGTCGACTTGGACATCTTCTGGGTGCCGTCCGTGCCCTTCACCACGGGCGAATCAGTGAAGACCGCCTCGGGTTCGATGAAGAAGTCGCCGTAGCGGGAGTTCCAGGCACGCACGATCTCGCGCGCCAACTCGAGGTGCGCCGCCTGATCGCGACCGACCGGCACGTACCGCGCGTGATACATCGCGATGTCGGCGGTCTGGAGCACGGGATAGGTGAGCAGCGCGTGATTCACATCGTCGGGCTGGTCGCGCTTCTTTTCCTTGAACGATGGCGTGCGCTCTACCCACGAGACGGGCACCACGGTGGAGAGGAGATACGCCAGATCGGTGTGCTCAGGTCGATCGGATTGACGGAAGAGGACCGCTTTCTGCGGGTCGAGGCCGAGTGACAGGAGCCCCAGCGCCATCTCGTGCGCGTTGCGCCGGATGAGCTCGCCATCGTGTGTCGAGGTCAGCGCGTGATAGTCGACGATGCAGTAGATGGCATCGTTCGACTCCTGCATCGCGATGTAGTTCCGAAACGCACCCAGATAGTTCCCGATGTGCGGCAGGCCCGACGGTTGCACGCCGCTGAAGACGCGCCCGGCCGGACGTGACGGGGCCGCGCTGAGAGCTGGTAGGGGGATCGTCGCACTCACGGCGCCGAGTCTACCGTGGGGGAGCGTGCCGAAGCTGGGGGTGCTTGTCGAGTACCGGATGAGCACCGCTCTGCGCTGATACGCTCGCCAGATGCGCATGAGCGACGTCCTTCGGCAGCTACGCCAGCAGCAATCACGTGCCGGTGCCCGGCCGCGCCTGCTCCAGCGCTTCGAGGCCTTCCTGCCGGTCGATCCCGCCACGCCCTTCATCTCGCTGGGCGAGGGCTTCACGCCCTTGGTCCACGCGCGCACGCTGGGACGCGCCATCGGCTGTCCCATGCTCCAGCTCAAGGTCGAGGGTCAGAACCCCACCGGGTCGTTCAAGGATCGGGGCATGGTGCTGGCCGTGGCCAAAGCCATGCAGGAGGGCAGCCGGGCCTTGATCTGCGCCTCGACCGGCAATACGGCCGCCTCCGCCGCGGCGTACGGAGCCCACGCCGGCTTGGAGGTGATCGTGGTGCTGCCACGCGGACAGGTCGCTGCCGGCAAGCTGCTCCAGGCGCAGGCCGCCGGGGCTCGGGTGGTGGCCGTCGAAGGCGGCTTCGATGGCGCGCTACGGGCAGTGCGCGAGCTTATGGAGGACCCCGACCCGCGGCAGCCCATGACCCTCGTCAACTCGGTCAACCCGTTCCGCATCGAGGGCCAGAAGACCGCCGCCTTCGAGGTCTGCGAGGACCTGGGCGGCGCGCCCGACTACCTGGCCATCCCGGTCGGCAACGCGGGCAACATCACGGCCTATTGGAAGGGCTTCAGCGAGTACCGCTCGGCCGGTCTGGTAGAGACGCGTCCCGTCATGCTGGGCTTCCAGGCGGCGGGCGCGGCGCCGCTGGTGTCAGGGCATCGCGTCTACGAACCTACCACCGTGGCCACGGCGATCCGCATCGGCGACCCGGCCAGCGGCGAAGCAGCGCTGCGGGCTCGCGACGAGTCCAGCGGTCGCATCGAAGCGGTGACCGACGAAGAGATCCTGGACGCCTACCGCGACCTGGCACGTTACGAGGGCATCTTCTGCGAGCCATCCAGTGCGGCCTCCGTGGCCGGCGTGCGCAAGCTGGCCGCGGAGGGCGCCATCGATCCGGGCGCGACCATCGTCTGCGTGCTCACCGGTAACGGCCTCAAGGATCCCGACACGGCGCGCCGCGAGGCCCGGCTGCCGGTGGTCGAGGCGGAGCCGTCTGCCGCTGGAGTACGGCGGGCCCTGGGCTGGTGAACGAGCCTTGACCGCCGCGCGTGGACCGGTGACGGTCGACGTGCCGGCCTCGAGCGCCAACCTGGGGGCCGGCTTCGATACGCTCGCGCTGGCGCTGGACCTGGCCGACATCTTCAGCGTGGACGGCGCTGCCGACCTGCCGCCCGGAAGCATCTCCCTGACGGTCGAGGGCGAGGGCGCCGACTCGATCCCCGGCGACGGCTCTGACCGCTTCAGCCAGGCGCTTCGGCGCGGGCTGGCCGAGGTGGGCGGTCCCGACACGGCTGGCCTCGCCTGGCGCGTGAGGATGCACAACGCGATCCCCCTGTCGCGCGGCCTGGGCTCGTCGGCGGCAGCTACGGTCGGCGGGCTGGCGGCGGCCGATCTCCTGGCGGGCGGCGGCGTGATGGCGGCTGAGCGGATGCTCGAGCTGGCCGCGGAGCTCGAGGGGCACCCGGACAATGTCGTGGCGGCTATCCACGGCGGCTTCACGGTCGCGGCGCGGGCGCGTGACGACTCGACGGAGGGCCGGCTTGCGCGGTCGCCGGAGAGGCTCCTGACGGCACGTTTCGAGCCGCCGCCCGGTCTGCTGGCGGTGCTCTTCGTGCCGGACCGGACCCTTTCCACCGAGCGCATGCGCGCCGTGCTTCCGGATCCTGTGCCGCGCAGCGACGCCGTACACAACGTAGCTCGAGCGGCACTGGCGGTGGCCGCCATGGCCAGCGGCCGCATGGAGCTGATGGACGCCGCGACGGACGATCGTCTGCACGAACCCTACCGAGCGGCGGTCTATCCGGAGCTGCCCCATCTCGTCGCGGCGGCCCGTGCCGCGGGGGCGCTGGGTGCCTGCCTCTCCGGCGCTGGATCGAGCATCCTCGCCTTCGCCGATCGGCCCGATCTGGCGGCGCACGTGGCCACGGCGCTGGAGCGCGCCGCAGCAGCGGCGGGGCTGACCGGTCGTTCGCTGATCCTCCGGCCGCGCTCGCAGGGGGTCATCGGCATCGGGCCCCCGGCCACACTCGCGACATGACGAGCTTTCCCAGCAGGCTGGAGCGCTTCGGGCGGGTCGACTCCACCCAGCGCATCGTGCGCGAGTGGCTGGCAGAGGGCACGCAGGGCGTTTGTGTCGCGGTCGCGGACGAGCAGACCGCCGGTCGGGGCCGGCTGGATCGGGACTGGTCCGCTCCGCCCGGCGCGGCGCTCCTCGTCTCGGCCGGTTTCACGCCGAGCGGCTTGGCTCTGCGCCACGCCTGGCGCCTGGCGGCGACGGTCACGCTGGCCATGATGGACGCGGCCGAGGCGGCTGCCGGGCTGCGCGACGCCACGCTCTGGATCAAGTGGCCCAACGACCTGGTGGCAGACGGGCCGGACGGCCGGCTGCTCAAGCTGGCGGGTGTCCTGGGCGAGAGCCAGTCCGATGGTGATCGGGTCGAGAGCGCGGTGATCGGCATCGGCGTCAACGTCGATTGGTCCACGGCATCTTTCCCCGCTGACCTGGCTCCCTTCATGACCAGCCTGCGCGAGATATCGGCCGGTCGGCCGGTCGACCGCGATGTCCTGCTCGAGGGTTGGCTGGCGCGGCTTGAGCCTCGTTTGGAAGCGCTCACAGCGGGCGCCTTCGATGCCGGCGGCTGGACCAGGCGCCAGCGCATCATCGGCCGACGCGTGGAGGTCGACCTCGGCGGAAGCCTCGTCAGCGGCCTGGCGGTGGGCGTCGACCCTGAGTCGGGCGCCCTGCTGGTCGAGGATGAAAGAGATGGGAGTGCGCTGGCCGTCGACTCCGGCGAGGTGGTCCGCTGCCGTGTCGTCGAGCTACCAAGTCGATCTACGCCCGGACCCGGCAAGGGGTGAGCCGGGGAGCGCATCGGCGTAACGGATAGACTGCCCCGGTGTTCGGTAGAGGGAGGGAAGAGGCGCCCCAACGCCCGATCCCCTATGACGCGGACCGTCCTGCCGTGGAAGCCGCTCGTCGTGACCATGGCGCATTCGACGCGCTCTATCGCAAGTACGTGGCCCAGGTGTATAGCTTCGCCCTCTACGAGACCCGTGACCCGCACGCTGCCGAGGATCTGACCGAGCAGGTCTTCCTCCGGGCACTGCACGGACTGCCCCGCTTCCGGGAGCAAGGCGACGGTGATGCCTCCACGTTCCGCGTCTGGCTCTTTCGCATCGCTCGCAACGCCCTCTCCAACGAGCGGCGCCGGGCGCGACGTCACCCGACCGAGCCGCTGGACGATGCACTGGCCATCGCCGCCACCGACGATCCTGCTCAGGAAGTCGTCACCAGAGACCTGGTGGCGCGCGCCTGGACCGCCATCGAGCGGCTGCCGGCGGACCGACGGCGCGCACTCACGCTGCGTTTCGTGGAGGAGTTGAGCACGCGCGAGATCGGCCAGGTCATGGGCCGCTCGGAGGGTGCCGTCCGCGTGCTGGTGCACCGCGCCCTGCACAGCGTGGCCGAGCAGATGGATGGATCGCGGCCGGCGCGGCCTTCGCGATCCTCGTGATGGGCGAGCGGCAAGCGATGGCTACGGATATCTATCTCGAGCGCCTGCTGGCCAGGCGTGCCGGGTCACGACCGACCGAGCTCACGCCGGTGTCCTCGACCGAGTTGGCGCCCTCCCTCCGCCTGACGGCCGATCTGCTCGACCGAGTGCTACCCCGCTTCCGACCCTCCTTCCACTTCGAGGAACGACTGGCGGGCCGGCTGCGATCGGAGGCTGCCGGCTACGGTGCGACCCTGTCGGCCGGCGAGCTGGTGGCCTTCCCCGGCGCGGCTCCGCTGTCGGACGCGAGCGTCGACTCGAATGACCGGCGTGCGCGCAGCCTGCTGGTGGGTGGTGCCATCGCCTCGGGAGTGTCCATCGCGGGCGCCGCGCTGCTGGCCTGGCGCCGGGGCAGGGGAGCGGCCGCCCCGTCCGGCCTGACCGGTGGGCGCGCTGTCTGATGCCCATCAAACTGCCCTTCCGGCCACGCGGCCAGAGTTTCCCGCCCGATCTGTGGACCAAGTGTCCCGGCTGCGACGAGATGCTCTACAACAAGCAGCTCGAGAAGAGTCTGCGCGTATGTGACACGTGCGGCCATCATTTCCGTCTGCGCGTCGACGCGCGGCTGCGACAGCTGCTCGACCACGAGACGTTTCGCGAGCGTGACGCAGGCCTGGAGTCGGTCGACCCCTTGGGCTTCGTGGACCAGAAGCCCTATCCCGATCGCGTGGCTGAGGCACGCACCAAGACCGGCATCCGGGACGCGGCCCTGTGGGGCACGGGCGCCATCGGCGGCCAGCGCGTGGCCATCTGCGTCATGGACTTCGCGTTCATGGGCGGCTCCATGGGTTCGGTGGTGGGCGAGAAGGTGACGCGCGCCGCCGAGGCGGCCCTGGCCGACCGCCTGCCGCTCATCGTGGTCAGTGCCTCGGGCGGCGCGCGGATGCAGGAAGGCACGCTGGCGCTGATGCAGCTGGCCAAGACGGTGGCGGCACTCCGCCGGCTGTCTGACGCGGGCGTGCCCTACGTCAGCGTCATGACCGATCCCACCACCGGCGGCGTGTTCGCCTCGTACGCGGCTCTGGGCGACGTTAATCTGGCCGAACCCGACGCGCTCATCGCCTTCGCCGGCGCACGGGTCTCGGCAGGCACCATCGCCGAGACGCTGCCCGAGGGGTTCCAGCGCGCTGAGTTCCTCTTCCAGCACGGCTTCGTCGATCAGGTCGTCAAGAGGGCGGACCTGCGCGATACCCTGGCCGGGCTGTTGCAGTACCTGCGACCCCGTCCGCGGCCCCGCGCCGCCCCCACCGGGTCGGAGAACGGCACCTCCGGCAATGGCCTGCTGTCTCGCCCCTTGGCCGCTTTCGTGGACGTGCGGCCCGATCCTCGCCGCGAGCCGGAGCGGACCCGTGGCTGAGGCCACGCACATGCCGCCCGCCGAGGGCGGACTCGTCCAGCCTCATCGGGTGGACCATGAGGCGCTGCGCGAAGCGGTCTGGGCGCGGGTCCAGCAGGCACGCGATGTCAAGCGGCCGCACACGCTGGAGCTGGTGGGCATGATGGCCACCGACGTCATCGAGCTACACGGCGACCGGCTCTTCGGGGACGATCCGGCGCTGGTCGGTGGTTTCTGCCGCATCGGTGAGCACCGCGTCGTCTTCGTCGGCCAGCAGAAAGGCTCGGAGGTCGAGGAGAACGTCAGGCGCAACTTCGGCATGCCCCATGCCGAGGGGTACCGCAAGGCGATGCGGCTCTTCCAGCTGGCCGAACGCCTGGGCCTGCCCGTGGTGACCCTGATCGATACACCCGGTGCCTATCCTGGCGCGGCATCGGAGGAGCGCGGTGTGGCCGAGGCCATCGCCCGCTCCATCGGCGTGATGGCCGGTCTGCGCACGCCCATCGTCTGTGTCATCACCGGGGAGGGCGGCTCCGGCGGCGCGCTGGCCATCGCCGTAGGTGACGTGGTCATCGCACTGGAGAACGCCATCTATTCGGTCATCTCCCCGGAAGGCTGCGCTTCCATCCTGTGGCGCGCGCCCGAGGCGGCCCAGCAGGCGGCCGTCGCCATGCGACTGACGGCCGGCGAACAACAGGCACTGGGTGTCATCGATGTCGTGGTCGGCGAACCGACAGAGGGCGCCCACGCCGCGCCCGAGGAGACCGCCCGTCGGCTGGGCGCCCAGATCGTGACGCAGCTCGACAGGCTGATGCCGCGCGACCTGGACGAGCTGCTTCAGGAGCGCTACGACCGCTTCCGGCGGATGGGCGCCTTCGCCGACAGCGGCTCGGTGGTGACGCCGCGGCCCGAGCGACAGAGCCTGGCCGACCGCCTGCGCATGCGGCTCGGCTCAAGCCGCGGCATCCTGGGCGCGGAGCAGGGTCCGCTCCGTCCCGAAGCCGCTGATGATCAGGACGAGCCGCCCTTGCGGGAGGACGTGTAGTGCCCCACGAGTCCCCGCCGGCGCCACTGGACGGCGAGGCCGCGCAGCGCGAGCTGAGGCGCGTCGCGGACGACGTGCTGCCCGCCCTCATCGCCCGCTTCAGCGGCGGCGGCCTGGGCGAGCTGGAGGTCCGGCATGGGGACTGGCGCGTCCGTCTCCGTCGAGCCGACGGCGTGGCGAGCACGGTCGGTCCCCGCGAAGCGCGCGACGGCCGCGCCGCGGAGAAGGAGCGCCGTGCCGAGGGGGACGGTGGTCACGCCGACCGATCGATGGTCACGTCGCCCGCCGTGGGCTACTTCCAGCCGGGGGAGGGACTCGATGTGGGGCGCAGCGTCCGCGCTGGCGATATGCTGGGCCATGTCGATGTGCTGGGCATCCGCCACGACGTGGTGGCCACGTCTGATGGGATGCTGGGCCGGATCGTGGTGGAGGCCGGCGAGGCCGTGGAATACGGCCAGGAACTCGCGCGCGTCGATGGTTCGCCCAGCCGGCCGGAGCAGGCCTGATGTTCAGCCGCGTGCTGATCGCCAACCGCGGCGAGATCGCCCTGCGCATCCTGCGCGCCTGCCGACGCATGGGCATCAGCGCCGTGGTCGCTTACAGCGAGGCTGATCGCGACTCTCGCGCCGTCCAGATGGCGGACGAAGCCATCTGCGTGGGACCCGCCGAGGCGCGACGCAGTTACCTCTCCGTGGCCTCCATCCTGTCGGCCGCCGTGGTCACAGGTTGCGACGCTGTGCACCCGGGCTACGGCTTCCTGTCCGAGGACGACACCTTCGCGGAGATGACCCGGGCACACGGCCTGACCTTCATCGGGCCGCCGCCCGAGGTCCTGGAGCGCTTCGCCTCCAAGGCCGGCACGCGTCAGTTGCTGGGTCGCCAGGGCCTGCCCACCATCCCCGGCTCGGACGGCATGCTGCGCGACGATGATCACGCCCTGGCCGAGGCGGAGCGGATCGGCTATCCCGTGCTCATCAAGCCCTCCGCCGGCGGCGGCGGCCGGGGCATGCGCCTGGTCCGCTCCACGCGGGAACTCCAGCAGGCCCTGACCATCTGCCGCTCAGAGGCGCGGGCGGCCTTCGGTGACGATTCGCTCTACCTGGAGAAGTGGCTGGACGATAACCGCCACGTGGAGATCCAGGTCATCGTCGACCGCTACGGCAACGGCGTCCACGTCGGTGAGCGGGACTGCTCCGTCCAGCGGCGCCATCAGAAGGTCGTGGAGGAGGCGCCCACGCCCGCCCTCGACGCAGCGCAGCGTGCGGCGCTGGCCGAGGATGCCGTGCGGGCGGTGGTGGCGGCAGGCTACGAGAACGTGGGCACCCTGGAGTTCCTGGTCGATGCCAAGGGCGATGCCTACTTCATCGAGATCAACTGTCGCATCCAGGTGGAGCATCCCGTGACCGAGATGCTCTCGGGCATCGACCTGGTGGTGGAGCAGATCCGCATCGCGGCGGGCGAGCCGCTGGGGTATTCGCAGGCGGACGTCTCGCTGCGCGGGCACGCCATCGAGTTCCGCATCAATGCCGAGGACGTGGAGCACGACTTCCGGCCTCAGGCGGGACCCGTCACGGCCTTCACGCAGCCCGGCGGCCCGGGCGTCAGGATGGACACGCACCTGTATGCGGGCTATGAGGTCCCGCCCTACTACGATTCGCTGCTGGGTAAGCTCATCGTCTGGGGTCCCGACCGAGCCACGGCCATCGACCGGGGGCGTGTGGCGCTGGGGGAGCTGGTGGTCGACGGACTCAAGACGAACATCCCCTTCCATCGCGCGCTCATCGAGGGCGCCACGTTCCTGGAGGGCCGCTTCACGACGAACCTGCTCGATCGCGTGGGCAGCGCGGCCTTCTTGGCCGCGGCTGCCGGCGCCGAGTCCTGACAACGCGCGAACATGAGCATCATGAGGAGCCGATGACCGACCAGACCGCCAGTGCCGCCGGGCCGCTGCTGAGCTCTCGGGCGATCCAGGACCTGATCCCGCATCGCTGGCCGTTCCTGCTCGTCGATCGGATCATGGAGTACGACCCTGAACGCGGCTACATCCGCGGCGAGAAGGGCGTCACCGCCTCCGAGTGGTTCTTCCAGGGCCACTTCCCGGGTCTGCCTGTCATGCCCGGCGTGCTCCAGGTCGAGGCTCTGGCGCAGACGATGGCCGTGTACGTGGCACGCCAGCCCGGCTTCGGTGATCGCATCGGGCTCTTCGCGGGCATCGAGGGATGCCGCTTCAAGCGCATCGTGCAGCCCGGCGATCGGCTCTCGCTGGAGGTCACCATGGAGAAGCTGGGTCGTCGCTTCGGCAAGGGTCGCGCGCTGGCCACGGTGGACGGCGAGGTCGCCTGTGAAGCGCTGCTCTCCTTCGTCATCCCACCCGAAGGGGCGCTGGACTGATGGCTGATCGCATCGCGGTGCTGGGCGACATCCACGGCAACGTGGCGGCCCTCGAGGCGGCGCTCAAGGACATCAAGCGCAAGGAGCCCCAGCTCGTGGCGGTCACCGGAGACCTGGTCATGAACGGCCCGCAGCCATCGGCCGTGGTGGCTCGACTGCGTGAGATGGAAGCGGCTGGCGGCGTGTTGGTCATCCAGGGCAACACGGATGTGGCCGTGGCCGACGCCGACTATGCGGCCGCATTCCCCTGGCTGGACGAGGTGCCCGAGGCCCAGCGACTTGCCGCGGAGTGGGCCCACGACGAGCTGGCCGACGACGAGGTGGAGTGGCTGCGCCGGCTGCCGTTCGAGCGTCGCGTGATGCTGGGCGAGCACATGGTCCTCATCTGTCACGCCTCGCCCGGCAGTCAGACCAGCGGCCTGGCGGCGGACCTCGATCCGTCGGTGACCGTCGAGCGGGTGACCCGGACCGACGCGCGCGTCATCGTCTGTGGCCACACGCACGTGGCGGAGGTCCGCGAACTGGGCCGCAAGTTGATCTGCAACCCCGGCTCGTGCGGCTACGCCTTCGACGGCGAACCGACCGCGGGCTGGGCGATGTTGACCGTGGCAGGCGACGAACCGCAGGCGGAACTCTTCCGAGCCGCCTTCGACGCGCAGCAGGTGGCCGACGAACTGTCCGCGCGAGGATTGCCGGGTGACGTCTATCGCGCCGCCACGGTGCGCACAGGGAGGCTCATCCGATGACCAGCGAGCAGCGCCGTGTGGTGATCACCGGCCTGGGTGCCGTGACGCCCCTGGGCAGCGACGTGTCCACGACCTGGCGACGACTCGTGGCCGGGGAGTCCGGTGTGCGCCGCATCGAGGCTTTCGACCCCGGCCGGGTGCAGAGCCAGATGGCCGGCGAGGTGGTCGACTTCGACGCCAGTGGCGTCCTTGATCGCAAGGAGATGCGGCGCAACGACCGCTGCACGCAGTTCACCCTGGTGGCCACGCGCGAGGCCATGACGCAGGCTGGCCTGCCCGAAAAGCTGGCGCCCGAGATGCGCGAGTCGACGGGGGTGCTCATCGGCTCCGGCCTGGGCGGCACGCGCAGCTTCATGGATCAGGTCGAGCTCTGGGCGACGCGCGGACCTGAGCGCCTGAGCCCCTTCTTCATCCCCATGGTCATCGCCAACATGGCCGCCGGTCAGGTGGCCATCAGCACCGGAGCGCAGGGGCCCAACTACGCCGCCGTGAGCGCCTGCGCATCGTCGGGCCATGCCATCGGGGAAGCCTTCGAGACCATCCGGCGCGGCGACGCGGAGATGATGATCACGGGCGGCTCGGAGGCGCCCATCCACGAAGCCACGGTGGGTGGCTTCGCGGCCATGCGCGCGCTGTCCACGCGCAACGATGACCCGGCGGGAGCAAGCCGGCCGTTCGACCAGGGCCGCGATGGCTTCGTCTGTGCCGAGGGTGCCGCGGTGGTCATCCTGGAGGAGCTGGGCCAGGCCGAGCGACGGGGCGCCACCATCCTGGCCGAGTTGTGCGGCTACGGCGCCACCGCTGACGCCAGCCATATCACGCTGCCCGCCCCGGGTGGTTCGGGCGCTTTGCGGGCCAGCCGGCGAGCGCTGGAGAAGGCGCGCATCGACCCTTCCGAGGTGGACGTGGTCAGCGCCCACGCCACGAGCACCGCAGAAGGCGACGTGGCCGAGCTCCATGCCATCCGCTCCCTGCTGGGTGAGCGAGCACCGAAGGTGAGCATCACGGCCACCAAGAGCTCCATCGGCCACTCGCTGGGCGCGGCGGGCGCCATCGCCGCCGTGGTCACCGTGCGGACACTGCTCGAGGGCTGTGTGCCGCCCACCCTCAACCTGACCGATCCGGATGCACAGGTAGGGGACCTGGACTGCACGCCACTGTCCGCTGTGCGCCGCGATGCCCGCGTGGCCATCATCAACGCCTTCGGTTTCGGTGGCCAGAACACGTGCCTCGTGATGCGGCGCTGGGATGCCTGAGCCGGCCGATGCCTGAGCTGTGCAGTGCCTGAACCGTCCGAGCGGAGTGAAGCGGGCGAGCTCCTGGCGCTCATCGACCGGTACGAGGCGCTTCTCCAGCGCTCGGATCTCATCGAGCTCGAGGTCGAGGCCGGTCCCACCATGCTGCGCCTCGCCAAGCATGCCGCGCTGCGGCCCACAGCCCCGCCAGTGAGCCAGGCTGTGGCCACGCCACCGCCCTCAGCCACCGCCGCGCCGACGGACGGCGCGCACGAGCCGGAGAGCCGTTTTCATGCCGTGGTGGCACCGCTCACGGGCATCTTCTACACCTCGCCCTCGCCGGGCGCCGCGCCATACGTCAAGGAAGGAGCCCACGTCAGCGCGGGGCAGGTCATCGGTCTCATCGAAGCCATGAAGCTCTTCAATGAGATCAAGAGCGACGTCAGTGGCACGGTCCGGCGCCTGGCCGCCGAAAGCGGCGCGCTCGTAAAGCAGAAGCAGACCCTCATCGAGGTCGAGCCGTCATGAGCGTGGAGGGACGGAGGATGGTGCCGCGCAGCGTTCGCATCACGGGTTGGGGGCACTACGCCCCTGAACGCATCCTGACCAACGCCGACCTAGAGAAGCTGGTCGACACGAATGACGACTGGATCCGCTCCCGCACGGGCATCCGCGAGCGTCGCGTGGCCGCGCCTCACGAGACCACGGCCACACTGGCGGCCATCGCCGGCAAGCGCGCCATCGCCGTGGCCGGACTCGATCCCCAGGAGATCGACCTTATCCTGGTGGGCACGCTCACGCCCGACTATTGGATGCCTTCCACGGCGGCGCTGGTCAAAGAGGCCATCGGCAACAGCAAGGCGGCCGCCTTCGACGTGATGGCCGCCTGCTCCGGCTTCGTCTTCGCCTATGCCACGGCCGACGCCTACATCCGCAGCGGCATGTACCGCCACGTGCTGGTCATCGGCGCGGAGCTGCTCACGCGCTTCCTGGACTTCAGTGACCGCAATACGTGCATCCTCTTCGGCGATGGAGCAGGCGCGGTGGTCGTCTCCGCCTCGGACGAGGAGGGCGGCGGGCTGGCCGGTATGGAGATGACGACCGACCCCGACGGTGCCTACATGATCTGGCTGCCCTCGGGCGGTTCCAAGAGCCCGCCCTCGGACGAGACCGTGCGACGCGGCGAGCACTACGTGCGCATGGAGGGCAAGGAGACCTACCGCTACGCGACCAAGACCCTGGCCACCTCCGCTCTCAAGGCCATCAGCCGGGCGGGCTGGGATCCCTCCGAGGTCGACCTCTTCATCCCGCACCAGGCCAACATCCGCATCATCGAATCGGTGGCCAAGGGGCTGGATCTGCCCATGGACAAGATGTTCGTCAACGTCGACCGCTACGGCAACACCTCGGCCGCCTCGGTGGGCATCGCGCTGGCAGAGGCGGTCGACTTCGGGCGCGTGAAGGTGGGCGACAAGATCGTCTTCGTGGCCTTCGGGGCCGGCTTCACCAGTGGTGCCGCGGCCGTCGAATGGACCGCCGACCCGGCCAACGGACGTCGTTCGGAGAGCGTGGAGCCGGTCGCCTCCGTCCGCGCGCCGGTCGACTGGGACTCCGTGGACCCCATGCCGGCGCGCCTCACGGCCGTGCTGGAGGACCGTGAAGGGCCGCAGGTCCCGCTCGATGATGTCGTGCCCGGCGAGCCTGAGCATGCCCGCCGGGAGGTGCCAGTGTGATCGACCTATCCGGCAAGAGCGCCGTCGTGACGGGCGGTTCGCGCGGCATCGGGCGGGCCATCGTGACTCGGCTGGCCGAACAGGGCGCCGATGTCTGCTTCAGCTTCCGCCGTGATCAGGCCGCCGCGGACGAAGTCGCCGCGGCCATCACAGCCCTCGGCCGGCACGCACTGCCGGTGCAGGCCGACGTCACGGACCCGGCCGCCGCCGAGGCGCTCATCAAGGCCGCCACGGGCGAGTTCGGCAAGATCGACATCCTGGTCAACAACGCGGGCATCACGCGCGACGACCTGATCATGCGCATGAGCACGGAAGCCTGGCGGGAGGTCCTGGAGACGAACCTCTTCGGTGCCTTCTACACGCTGAAGGCGGTCACGCGGCCCATGCTCAAGGCACGCGGCGGGCGCATCATCAACATCACCAGCGTGTCCGGCCAGGCTGGGCAGACCGGTCAGGCCAACTACTCCGCGGCGAAGGCGGGCCTCATCGGCCTGACCAAGGCGAGCGCCCGCGAGCTCGCCGGTCGGGGCATCACGGTCAATGCCGTGGCGCCCGGCTTCGTGCTCACCGAGCTCACCAAGGATCTCCCGCCGGAGCTCCAGGCACAGATCACGGACCGGACGCCACTGGGCCGCTTCGGGACGCCGGAGGATATCTCCGCCGCCGTCTGCTTCCTGGCTTCCGACGAAGCCGCCTATATCACGGGGCAGGTACTGGCCGTCGATGGCGGCCTGGTGATGATGTAGGGACGTTCGGCCCATGGCGGGTTCGCGCTGCGCCGTTTAGGCTTGCCAGTCGGACGAGCCAGCCGCGCGCGTCCATCGCAACAGGCATAGGGGTCCTATCCGTGTCTCTACTTCGCCACCGCTGGGTGGCCATGGCGCTTTCGCTCGCCCTGGCCGGCTCGCTCGTGCCCACCGCGCTGCTGGGTCAAAGCGTGCTCCTGCCGGCGGCCGTCAGCGATTCCGCGGGGACGGCAAGGGATCAAGCGCCCTCCCTCCTCACCTCGCTGGGCGACCGCGTGGCGAGCCTGCGCCGGGAGATCGCGGAGCGAGTAGCCACCGGCCACGTCGATGCACCCGGAGATGGCCTCAGCCTGGGTCAGGACGGACGCCTGACCATCCTTCTGCTCGGCTCGGACTATCGCGAGGGTTATCGGTACCGCGAGCACACCGACGTGATCATGCTCGTCTCGTTCGATCCCAACACTCGCCGGGTGGCCATGGCCAGCGTGCCGCGCAGCGTGGTCTTCTTTCCGCGTCATCCCGACAATCCGGGTGGGTCGACCTCCGGATCGGAGCGCATCAACCTGATGTATGAGACGTACAAGCGCCGGGCCGACGGAGTCATCGAGCGACCGGCCCTGGAGAGCTTCCGCAAGGACGTCAGCCACGCCCTGGGTGTGGAGGTCGATCACTACGCGTATGTCCGGTTCTCCGGTTTCGACGCGCTGGTGGATGCCATGAACGGCGTGCCCGTCTCGATCCCGGCGCGCATCGTGGACTACATCTACTCCGATGAGAGCAGCGCGCCTCGGGGCATCGTGTTCCCCGGTGGTGTCTCCCGCTATCGACTCGGCGGCTTCTCGGCGGCGCGTTGCCCGGATACCGCCACCGCCTGCCGGCGGGCGCTGGTCTACGTGCGCAGCCGCAAGGGATATGTGGGCGGCTTCTCCAATAGCGATGCGCAGCGTTCTCGCCGCCAGCAGGAGTTCGTCTTGGCAGCCGTCAGGCGCGTCATCCAGCGCGGCGACGGAGAGCGGCTGGGTACCCTCCTGGTCAGCGCGGCCCGACACTTGACCACGGACATCCCGTTGAGCGCCGCGCCGTCGTTGTACCAGATGCTGCGGCGCGCCCGGTTCGCGCCGGGTGGTCGCGCCGTCTTCTCGTCGCCGGGCTTCGGACGTGAGGTCGCCGGCGATGGCACGGTCCTGTACCTGGACTCGGTGCGCGGCTGGATCGACCGCTACATGCCGCCCGTGCCACTGACCCCCATCCCCGTCCCGCCACCGCCCACCCGCGGCGTCGGCGGCGGCCCGGTGCCCGGTGGGCTCCAGGTAGGTGCCTGAGCAGGTGATGGCGGGACGATCGTCCGGATAAGGTCCTGAGGGGTCCCGCTGAAGTGGCTGCTGGAACCCCCTTGCCAGAGGTATTAGGCTGCGGGTGACGGGATCAAGGGATCCCGCGAGGGGGAGTGAGCCGGTGTCCGTCATCCGCCGTCGTCTTGGTTCGTTCGCGCTGGCCGCATCCCTGCTGGTCGCCGCCTTTCCCGGGGTCGCCGCCAGCCCCACGCCAGACGCGGCGGCAGTCCCGGGAGCCAGAGCGAACCCGCCGCTCGCTGCGCCGGGTGATGACACCCTGGGTGCGCTGCTGCGTGGCGCATCGGGGGCCGGCGAGCGATTGCGCTCGGGTCTTAACGAACTTGCCTTGGCTTATGCCGGGCTGGCCACCGGTGAGGAGCCGACCATCAGCTACGGGGCGGACGGGCGCCTGACGATCCTGCTCCTGGGCTCGGACTACCGCGCCGACTACAAGTACCTGGAACACACGGACGTGATGATGGTCGTCTCGCTGGACCCGGTGAGGGGCAAGCTGGCCATGGCCAGCGTCCCACGCTCCATGGTCCGCTTCCCCATCCATCCTGAGAACCGACCTCCGGGCGGTGCCAAGGATTCCGGTGATCTGCGCGTCAATCTCCTGTACGACAGCTATCGACAAACGGGCGGTGACGGCGAAGCCGACGCACGGGCTCTGGAGCGCGTGGGGATGGACGTCGCACACGCGCTGCGCGTGGAGATCGACTACTACGCCCTCATCCGCTTCTCCGGCTTCGATGCCCTGGTCGACATGGCAGGCGGCATCGCCGTGGACATCCCCGCCGCCATCGTCGACCCGTCCTACCAGGACTCGCCCACGCCGGGCATCCGTTTCCCGGTCGCCACCGATTGGCTGCTCAAAGGTGGGAGCGCCAAACGCTGTGCTGGCACGACCAAGAACTGCAAGCGCGGCATCGTCTACGTCCGGAGTCGCAAGGGCAAGGTCGGCAGCGCGTCGAACAGCGACTACCAGCGCGCGAGACGCCAGCAAGGACTCATCTTTGCGGCCATCCAGAAGGTCACGGCAGGAGAGGCGGATCTGGAGGTGCTCCGCCTGGGGTCGATCTCGCACATCGCGACTGATATGCCGCGCACCGCCGCCGATGCGGCCTGGCTGCGCGACCGCCTCGCCGGGGCAAGGTCGCCGGCCAGGTCTCGCGTGGTGTTCGCACCGCCCACCTGGGCCACCGATCTGGCCGTGCCCAAGGACTCGGCCCGACTTCTCCTCAAGGATGTCCGAGCGTGGATCGCCCAGAAGATGGCCGCTGTGGAGGTGCCCTGATGACCGGATCGCGCACACGGTTCGGTGGCGTCTTCCTGGCTGGCCTGCTGGTCGCAGCGCTGCCGGGGATGGGTGTCACGGCTTCGGAGGCGGAGCTAGCTCAGCGCGCCCCGGCTTCATCGGGCAGCCCGCTTCCCGAAGACGCGCTTGCGCTGAGACCATCAGGGACTTCTCTCGGGGCATCGCTCGCTCAGGGAGCTGAGGCGCTGCGAAGTGACATCTCGCGCGCGCTCGATGAGGCCGCCGCCGCCGCCGCTTCGCCGTCCGCGGTCAGTGCCGGCAGCGACGGCCGTCTGACCGTCCTGTTGCTGGGCTCGGACTACCGCACGGGCTATCGCTACACGGAACACACGGACGTGATGATGGTGGCGTCCCTCGATCTGGCCACCAAGCGCCTGGCCATGGCCAGCATCCCCCGTGACGTAGCCTACTTCCCCGTCCATCCGGACAACCGCAGTGGGACGGCCAAGGACTCGGGAGCGCTGCGCGTCAACCTCCTGTATGACGGGTACAAGCGGCAGGCAGACGGCGTCATCGAGCGCACCGCTCTGGACAAGTTCAGGAAGGACGTCGCCTTCGCGCTGGGCATGGAGATCGACTACTACGCTTACCTGCGATTCTCCGGCTTCGATGCGCTCATGGACAACGTCGGTGGAGTGTCCGTGGACATCCCTGCGCGGATCGTCGATCCGAACTATCAAGACTCAGCTTCGCCGCCCTTCGGCATCCAGTTCCCCACGGCATACGGCTGGAACCTGCGGGGATGGGCAGCCAAGCGCTGCTCGGGCACAGCCATGAACTGCAAGCGCGGCATCGTCTATGTGCGCAGCCGCAAGGGCACCGTAGGCAGTGCCGCCAACAGCGACGCGCAACGTGTGCGCCGTCAGCAGGGCCTGGTCCTCGCCGCCATACGCAAAGTGGCTTCCGGTGGGGCTGACCTGAGCAGCCTTCGCTCCGCCTCTCTCAGCCACGTCACCACCAGCCTGCCGACCGGCTGGGAGGACGTTTCGTGGCTGCGCAGCAAGCTCGCTGGTGCCATCGCCTACAGCTCGGATAGGATCGTGTTCGTGCCGCCCTCCTACGCCAAGGTGCTGACGTACCCGAAGGACTCATCGAAGCTTAAGAACAGGGCCGTGCGGGGTTGGGTCGGCTCGCACATGGACTAGGGCTGCTTCGGCGTACCCTGAGCCTGCCAGTGATGGCCCTGCCAGACATAGATGCGCCGACGTGCCAGGAGGTTGAGCCAGCCTCGCAGGAAGGCGGCGTTGACGGCGACGATGGCCAGGGCTGCGGTCCCGATGCGAGTACCCGGCCGCGACGCCTTCCTGGCACGGTACTCCCAGGTAGCCGTGAGGACGGCCGCAGCCGCGCCTGCCGGCGCCACCGCGTACCGGCGTTGGCCCCGCAAGGTCAGCAACAGCCCTGCGCCGCAGGCGAGCAGCACGGCCCAGGGCGACGCCCAGCGCAGGATCTTGTGCGACCAGATGGCGATGGCCGCGCTGGGACTGCGCCACGGTGGCAGGCGACGGGCCATGGCCAGGTTGGCGGCGATGCCTCGCGTGGCGGTGCGCGAACGGGCACGGAATTGATCACCCAGACCGGCCACCACGCGGTCCGTGGCCCGAGCCTCCGGGACAGCCAGGATGAGACGACCGGCCTCACGCACCTGGAGGGGCGCGATGTGGTCGAAGGAGCTGTGCTCCGGCACGGTACCGATCAGCTCGCGGCGAAGGGCGAGCAGCGCGCCCGTGGCGGCCGTGAGCCAGCCGGCGCGGCTCTCCGCGCCGCGCACTGACTGCTCGTAACGCCAGTAGATGCCCTCGTGGCGGGTAGTTTGCGTGTCGCCCAGGTTGCGCCACAGCAAGACCCCCGTGGTGGCGCCCACACGCGGGTCGGCGAACGGTTCCACCAGCGCCGCAAGACAACCGGGCTCGAAGCGTGTCTCGGCATCGGTCAGCACCACGATCTCGGAACGCGCTTCGGCCAGTATCCGGTTCTGTGCCGCGGTCTGGCCGGCACGTGCCAGCGACAGCAGCCTGATGCGGGGGTCGGCCGCGGCCAGCGCTCGGACCACTTCGTCGCTGCCGTCGGTGGAGCCATCTGAAGCTACGATCACCTCCAGCGAGGCGTCGATCTCCTGTGCCAGCACATCGGCGATGCGCGCGGCGATCTCTTCGGCCTCGTCGTGGATGGCGATGCCCACGGTCACGCTGGCCACCGGCGGCTCCACGGCGGTGACGATGACCGGCCGCACGCGTCCGGCCGCGTAGGCTGCCAGCGGATAGCCCGCATAGACCCAGCCGAGCAGCCCCGTGGCTGCCCAGAAGAGACGACGGGCCATCAGGCCGGTGCCACGGATGGAGGGCCGACGTTCCTGTCGTTTACGGTTCGGGGCGGTAGTAAACGACTGGGCCATGCCCGTCGTGCATCAGCAGGGCTCGGGACCCTTCGTCCCGCCGTTCCTCCGCGCTCGTTCGACCCCGACTGGTGGGCATCGCACATGACTCTGCGACGCGATCGTTCACATATGACCGCCCCCATCGGTAGACGATAGGGTTCCAAGCGGTCGAGAGGCCGCGTACAGGGATCGTTCATCAGACGGGCCAGGGGAGTGCCGGGAAGGTGGCGCGCATCCAGTCCACCATCCGTTCGGCCTGTCGCTGCGCGGTGTGGTCGGCGGCCCAGGCCACGCCGCGCTCACGGAACGTTCGGGCGACGGAGGGATCTTCCAGCACCGAGCGGATGGCCGCGGCCAGGTCGATCTCATCGCCCGCGCGCAGGAGCCGTCCCCGGTCACCGTCACCCAGCAGGGCGGGGATGCCTCCCACGGCCGAGGCGACCACCGGTAGGCCGCAGGCCATCGCCTCCAGCAGGACCTTGGGCACACCCTCGGTCAGTGATGGCAGCACGAACAAGTCACTTTCGCGGAGCATCGCCACAAAGCGTTCCCGCTCGCCGACGTACCCTTCCCAGCTGATCGAATCGGTGATACCCAGCGTGCGTGCCTGAGCTTCCAGGCGTGGTCGCTCGGGTCCGTCACCGATGAGGCTGAGTCGCACGTCCCGACCGGTCGCGACGAGCAGCGTGACGGCCCTCAGGAGCGTGGCCAGTCCCTTCTCCGGCGCCATCCGCCCCGCCCAGGCGATCCGCCAAGGCTCATCCATCGTGCGACGGTCCCGCTCACCGACCGCCTGAAGCAGCTCGACCTCATCGATGGCGCTCGTGAATAGTTCCGGGCCCAGGCGCAGGCTGGGTCCCGTGTGCGTCAGCATGGTGGTCGTGCCATCGTGCAGAGCGGCGGCCCCCAAGGCAGCGGTGCGTGCCAGTCCCGTGCGCGGGCTCGCCGCGACGACCTCGCTGACGCTGCCCACGACGTACGCGAAACGTGACACGCCCAGCGCGTCCGCCACCAGGGCGGCTGCCGCGCCGTTGGAACCCGGCACCTTGATCCAGACCAGGTGCTCGCCGTGCAGCGCCTCGCGCAGCAGGGGCAGGTTGTGGCGCCACATCCAGGGCAGGCGGCGCAGGTAGCCCGCCGCACCCTCGAAGGGGGCACTGGGCACGATATGCAGCAGGGACTCGTCGACCGTGCCCAGTGCGGTCGCCTGCTCCGTGCCCAGTGCGGTCGCCTGCTCCGTGCCGTCACGCGCGTCTGCGCTCACCGGGATGACGTACTTTGCGACGCCGAACGGCCCCGCTCGCACCACGGCCTCGGCGAAGCGGTGGAAGGTCGCGGCACGTGGCCGGAACTGCCCGTCAGGCTCACGGAGGAAGGGGTTGTCGTCGATGATGGTCAGCCGGACCGGGCCGCGCTGGCGCCTCGCCCGGCCGCTCCCTCGCTCTGCCACCCCGGCCTCAGGCGCCACGAGCCGCGCTCCCCATCGATCGACTGTCCAAGCGCTCCACCAGACGGCGCAGATCGCTGCGTCGCACCAGCAGCGTGTCCCGCAGGGGCTGATGGGTCAGTCGATGGAACGCGAGGACCATGAGCAGGGCGGTGATGGTGTAGGAGATGGAGGAAGACATGGCCGCACCCATGATGCCGAAGCGCGGTATGAGCAGGGCGTTGGCCACCAGATTGATGGTCAGTCCGGCCAGCAGCACCAGGGTGGAGCGGCCGGGCGCCCCCGCCGCCAGCAGGAACTGCGAGAGCACGGAGACCACGCCGTAGGCGACGATGCCAGGCAGCAGCAACTGGAGGGCCGGGCCAGCGTCGCGGAAGGGCGCTCCGTACAGCAGTTCCACGCCCATGGGAGCGATGACCAGGGCGGCCGCGCCGACCACCAGGCCGAAGGCCAGCGTCACGCGAGTGACGGCACTCGTCAGCGGCGCAGCATCCAGGCCGCCTGCCGCGACGCGGCTGAAGATGACCACACCCAGCGCTGCCGGGATGTACCACAGCGTCTCGGCCACGGATGTGGCCACGGAATAGACGCCAGTCGCGGTCACGCCCACCAGCGCGTTGACCAGGAAGAGGTCGGCACGGAACTGGAGACGCTCGGCGAGAGAGCCGGGCCAGGAGCGGATCCCGTAGCGCAGCTGGTCGGCCAGCAGGTGCTTCCCCGGCCGTGCCGGCGACACGCCGTCGCGGCGCAGTGCGACGAAGACCAGGAGCACGCCCAGGGCCAGCGCCACCAGGTTGGCGACCAGCGCAGCACGCAGATCCAGGCCGGCCAGGGCCACGATGCCCAGGCCCGTGAGCAGCACCGCTCGGCGCAAGAGGCGCGTAGCGTTGTAGGCACCAACCAGCCGCCGCCCAAGGAGGGCCAGCAGGCCCATGGAGATGAGCAGCTCGAGGGGCAGCGCCAACGCCGCGAAAAGGACGTCGCTGGCAGCCAGGTTGGGCACCGCTGTGCTGGCCGCCAGGGCCAGACCGGCCAGTGAGGCGGCACCGCCCACCACGGCGGTCCAGGCGAGGGCGTTGGCCAGGCTGGCACGGGCGGCCGCCGCCGATCGAGCCACCGCCACGCCGATGGCCCGGTCCAAGCCCAGTCCGATGGCCAGCGCTGACAGCTGCGAAAGAAGCAGAACGAGCGTGAAGCGCCCCTTGGCGTCCGCGCCCAACGTCCTGGCCAGCAGCACGTCGGTGGCCAGGATGAGGGCCGCCAGCAGGAAGCGGGCACCGACCGTGGTGGCCGCCTCACGCACCAGGGATCGACTCGCCGGAGGCGACTTCCCAGCGGTCACCGGTCGGCCAGGGCCGCGAGCTCGGGATCCTGAAGGGCCGCTCGGAACCATCCGGCCACGCTGGTGATGCCCGCACGAAGCTCGACCTGCGGCCGGTACCCGACCAGTTCCGTGGCCAGCGACAGGTCACAGGCAGCGCCGGCCACGTCACCCGTGCGCGCCGGCTGATGGACGACCGGCACTTCTCCTCCCAGCACGTCACTGACCAGGGTGGCCAGCTCGCCGATGGGCGTGCGCACACCGCTCCCACCCTGGAAGATGCGGCCCGCCACGCGCTCGGACGGTGCATCCAGGGAGGCGCGGATGAGACTCACCAGGTCGTCCACGTGCACCAGGTCCCTGGCCTGGCTGCCGTCGCCGTAGACGGTCAGTGGTCGACCCCGCAGCCCGGCCAGCAGGAAGGAGGCGATGACGCTTCGCTTGTGCAGGGCGTACGGACCGTAGACGTTGGCGAAGCGGATGGCCACGCTGGCCATCCCATAAGAGTCTGCGAAGGCCGAGAGGTAGCCCTCCACGGCGAGCTTGGCGGCGCCGTACGGTGAGGTCGGCCGCGGGACCGTGTTCTCGCTGATGGGGCCTTCTGCCGCGCCCACGGCGGCGTTGGAGGAGGCGAAGACGAAGCGCTCCACGCCGCTCCGCCGGGCGAGGTCAAGGAGGGCCAGGCTGGCCACCACGTTGTCGGCCCAGTCGGCCGCCGGATCAGCGATGGAGGCGGGCACCCCCGTCCGTGCCGCCAGATGCACGATCGCATCGGTGCCGGCCAGCAGGCGCTCCATCTCGCCATTCGCGCTCAGCCGCCCGACGTCACCCGACACGACCGGTGCCGCCGTACCGCGCACAAAGGCGGTGCCCGCCGCGCGGCCGTCGTCCACCACGGTCACCCTGTCACCGGCGGCCTCCAGGGCGCGCACCAGGGAAGCCCCGATGAAGCCGGCCCCGCCGGTCACGAGGATGCGTCGCGCGGCGTTCGTGTCCATCCCTCCCGTGAGCTCCGGTGGAGCGCGGCCGAGTCTAGCAGTCGGTCGATGCCGCTATCCTGCCCGGGCATGGCGGCGACCGGTGGCAGCAGGACCGTGACCGGGCCTCGGTCGACCTCGTGGTCCTCCCGCGATCCGGCGCTGGCCGCCCTTCTCGTGGCCGCCTTCGTCATCCTTCGTTCCGCGGGCATGGGCAGCCCTGTACCCGAGGTATGGGCGGCTCTGGCCTCCCTCGTGGCGCTCTTCTCGCCGCTGGCCGGGTTCCTTGCGGCCGTCGCTCTGGGTCCCTTCGATGACTGGTCCGTGCTGGGCACCGAGGCCGGCGGCCGCGCGGTCCTGGAGGGCTCGCTGGTCATATCCGAGGCCGTTCGGACGCTGGCGCGACTTCCCGAATGGTGGCGAGCACGCGGCGCCCTGGCGGAACTGCCTGCGCTCCGGACGCCGGCCGGCGTTGCTCTCGCTGCGGCAGCGGTCGTGTTCTTCGGAACGGGCCTCGGCGTGATCCACACCACCGTCCGCTTCGGACCGGCGGCGGGCTACGAGGCGGCGGAACTATGGGGAACGGGCACAGGCATGGCTCTGGTGGTGCTGCTCATCGGCGTCTTCTTCGGGAGCCAGGGAGGGTCACGCGCGAGCCTGGTCGCAGCCGGTGCTGCCGCAGCGGCAGCCATCGCAGTGTGCATCGGCCTTCTACACGAGGCACTGCCCAGCCTGATCGTCTCGACACCACTGGGCTGGCTGATCGCCGTGGACGAGGAGCCCCTGCGGCTGAGGGGCATCATGTCCGCGCCCAACGCCATGGCCATGCTGGCCCTGCTAGCGGCCTGCCTGGTGGCTGCCTGGATGATGCATCGCCGGTCGCTGTCCGTGTGGCTGACCGGTTCAGCCGTGTTGGCCGTGGTGGCCCTGGGCGTGCTGCTGACCTTCAGTCGCTCGGCGGTCCTGGCCCTGGCGGCGGTTGCCGTCTCGTACGCCTGGTACATCCGTCGTTCCGCCGCCATCGTGATGCTGCTCGTCGCAGTGGTGGGTGCGGCGATCCTGGTGCCGCTCTACCTGGAACAGCGCGCCGGGACCCCGCTGGCCGGGGTCGAGGGCATCCTCCAGGGGTTCTTCACGGTGGGCGATTCGGTGCGCGCCAGCGGCTGGGCGGCGGCCATCAGGATGACCTTGGACTCGCCTCTCATCGGTCATGGCTTCCGCTCATACGTTCTGCTCCACGCGCAGTTCGGGGATCCAGCCCAATCCGCACCACACAACGAGTGGCTGCGCCTCTATGCCGAGCAGGGCGTCATCGTGGGGACGGCTGGCCTCGTGTTCCTGGTGGCGGCCCTCACAGCCCTCTGGCAGCTGACCCGGGCCGTCGTCTGGGGCGGCGCCGTCGCGCTGGGTGCCTTCGGCGTGCTCGTCGCCTACGCCATCATGGCCTCGTTCAACAACCCGTTGAACTACGCTCAGCTCAACATCCCCGTCTTCGCCGTCCTGGGCACGGCCCTTGGCCTGGCCCTGCGGGAAGGGAACTCGAAGCGACTCAGCGGCCCTGTTGCTGAAGCATCGAGGGGATCGTCCGCAGCAGGATCTTGAGATCCAGCCAGAGGGACCAGCGGTCGATGTAGTCGAGGTCCATGGCCACCCAGCGGTCGAACAGGGGCTCGCGTCTCCCCTCGACCTGCCAGAGGCCCGTCACGCCCGGCTTCATGGACAGTCGGCGGCGATGCCACAAGTCGTAGCCGGCGACCTCGTCGGGGAGCGGCGGACGCGGCCCCACCAGGCTCATCTCGCCGCGCAGGACGTTCCAGAGCTGAGGAAGCTCGTCCATCGAGGTGCGACGCAGCCAGCGGCCGGTCCGGGTCTGACGAGGGTCCTCGGAGAGCTTGAAGGCGCCGCCCTCGATCTCGTTGAGGTGTCGGAGGTCATCCAGCTGCTCTTCCGCGCCGGCCACCATGCTCCGGAACTTGAGCAACGTGAAGGTTCGACCGTGAAGGCCGACACGTGTCTGGCGGAAGATGGCCGGGCCGCCGTCGCTGAGCCGCACCAACACGCCCACGACGGACAGGACCGGTGCCAGCAGTAGCAGTGCAATGGCGGAGATGGCCACGTCGATGCCGCGCTTGAAGAGCAGCCCGACCGCCCGATCCGGCCCGTACACGTACGAGACCACCGGCTGACCGTCGATCTCCTCCACGATGCCGCGCTCCATGGGCAGCCCCACCACGTCCATGGGGATGCGCACCACGCGGCCCTCCGCCTCGCAGACGCGCGTCACAGGCTCCACCAGAGCCCACTCCGTGACCGGCAGGCAGATGGCCACCTCATCGACCACGTTGTCATGGAGGATATCGATGACGTCCTCCACAGAGCCGAGCACCGGCCGGCTCACGACGAGCGGCGGGTCGTGTGGCTCAGAAAGGTGACCGATGACCTTGAGTCCCAGCGCCGGGTGGCTCTCCATGCGATCGGCGAACTCCTGCGCGGCGGGACCGGTGCCCACTACCAGTGAGAAGCGTGCGTTGCCGCCGCGACGACGGATCCACTCGAAGCCGCGACGCAGCACGATGCGCACGCCCAGCGTGAGCAACACTTGAGCGGGGAAGAGGGCCAGCAGGAAGAGCCGGCTGACATCGCTGAGCCGGAACAGGAACAGGACGGCGAAGGTGATCACCGCCAGGATCACGGCCGAGGTGACGATGTCCAGCGCCTCCCGCCGGATGGACCAGCGGGTGCGCAGTCGGTAGAGGCCTCGCAGCCACAGCGTGACGACCCAGCCGCCCGCGTAAACCAGGGCCGCCAGGCCCGTCAGCGCCGTGGCGGGGCCCATCACGGCGGTCCAGTCACGGTCGCTCACGCGCAGCCCGGCCACCAGGACGAACATGAGCATCGCACTGGCGACGTCGACCACCATGAGCGCCACGCGCAGGGCAGCCGTATGCCGTCTGATCATGGTTGAGGGCGCGGGTTCACAGCCCGGCCGCCGCGCCGGATCGGAGCTTGGGGGTCCACCGTACATTCATGACGAGTGACTCGGGTCGGATGCGCGCGCGGTGCTCGACGATGCGTTGCAGCATCGTGTCGATGAGCTCCTGCGACAGCAGATGTGGCTGGAGACCTAGCTCGACGAGTCCCGAATGCTTGGGATTGTAGTAGTGCTCCTCCGCCTCGAAGCGCGGATTATCGGCATGGATGACGTCGGCCGCGATGCCCAGCTGCGCCGCCGCATCGCGCACGCGCTGGGCCAGCTCCAGGACCGTGAAGGTCTCCGTGAACTGATTGAAGACGCGCATCTCGCCGCGGCCGGCGGGGTTGTCCACGGCCAGCGCGACGCAGGCCAGCGTGTCACGGATGTTGAGATACCCACGTGTCTGCCCGCCCTTGCCATAGACCGTGATGGGCTCGCCCGCCACGGCCTGCACGCAGAAGCGGTTCAGAGCGGTGCCGAAGACCTCGTCGTAGTGAAAGCTCGTGGCCAGCCGTGGGTCGAGAGCGGTCTGCTCGGTCTCGATCCCGTAGACCACGCCCTGGTTGAGATCCGTGGCGCGCAGACCCCAGACCCGACAGGCGAAATGGATGTTGTGGGAATCGTGGACCTTGGAGAGGTGGTACATCGAGCCGGGTGTCTTGGGGTAGAGGAACGTGTGGCTGCGACCGTTGTGGTCGACCTTGAGGTAGCCCTCCTCGATATCGATATCCGGCGTGCCGTACTCGCCCATGGTGCCCAGCTTCACCAGGTGGCTGTCCGGCACCAGGTCGCGCATGGCAAAAATAACGTTGAGGTTGCCTACCACGTTGTTGGACTGCGTGAAGGCGGCGTGATGGACATCGATCATGGAATACGGCGCGGACGGTTGCTCGCCGTAATGGATGATCGTGTCGGGACGGAAGGACTCCAGCGTGGCGTGCACGAAGTCAGCCTCGGTCAGGTCCCCCTCGAACAGCTCGATGGAGGCTCCGGAGACTTCCTTCCAGGCAGCGATCCGCTCGGTGAGCGATGCGATGGCGATGAGCGGTTCCACGCCTAGCTCGCGTTCCCAGGCACGCTTGGACATGTTGTCCACCACGCCCACGCGCGCGCCGCGTCCTGAGAGGTGCATCGCCGTGGGCCAGCCCAGATAGCCGTCTCCGCCCAGGACCAGGATACGTTCAGTCACTCGCTCGAAAACCCCGCTGTTCGGGTCCCGGGGTCCGTGCCCTACCGCGTCCCCAGGCGACCAGGGCCGGCGGGTCTATCGGCGTCACCCTCGGCCACCACTTGTCGTCAAGATAACCGAAGAACGTCGAACCCAGGCGGCGGGGCGGCTCACAGGCCCCTGTTGGTGGCCGCCCAGATGTCGGCCAAGGTCGTTTCCAGCGGGGTCGTGGCCCGCCAGCCCATGAGATCCTCGATGGCCGATGCGTCGCCGCGGATCTCTGGCGCATCGTCGGGGCGAACGAGGGCAGGATCGATGCGGATGCGGGGCTGGACCCCGGCCAGTCGCCCGAGCTCCTCCAGGAGCCAGCGGATGGTCACCGATCGGCCGGAGCAGACGTTGATGGTGATCCCAGACTTGCCCACTCTGCCCTCGTGGAGCGCCTCGAGAAGGCGCACGTAGGCGTCAGCCACATCACGCACGTCGGTCACGTCGCGCCGCACGTCGAGGTTGCCGGTGGGCACCTCATCGGTCTCGCCGCGGCCCACGGCCGCCACGCGCTCGGCGAGCGCCGGGATGACGAAGACCGGCCGCTGGCCCGGCCCAGCGTGGTTGAAGGAGCGCGTCACCACGACGCGCAGCTCGTGACGAGCGGCGTAGGCCAGCGCGATCGACTCCTGCGCCGCCTTGGACAGCGCATAAGGCTTGACGGGCCGCAACGGCGCGTCCTCCGTCAGCGGCAGGTCCTCGGCCGCCGGCGTGCCGTACACGTCAGATGAGCCGGTGACCAGGACGGCCGGCGGCCGGCGCAGGGCACGGGCCGCCTCGAGCAGGTTCACCGTGCCACCCACGGTAACTCTGAAGGCATTGGCCGGGTCCGCGCCGGCATCGGGTCCGAACGCGATAGCCGCCAGGTGCGCCACCGCGTCAGGCTCCGCTCTCGCCAGAGCCTCCCTCATCGCCCCCTGGTCGGTGACGTCGAGTCGTGGCCCCCCGTCCAGGACCTCGTGGCCCTTGTCGATGAGTGCCCGGGACAGCCAGCGCCCCACGAAGCCGGAGGCGCCGGTGACCAGGACGCGCATCAGCCCACGGCGCTCGGCTGTTGCTGTTCGAGTCTGGCCATGTCCGCATCGACCATCATGTGCACCAGGTGCTCGAAGGTGACCTCCGGCTCCCAGCCCAGCTCGCGACGTGCCTTGTCGGCATCGCCCAGCAACTGGTCCACCTCGGCCGGCCGGATGAAGCTTTGATCGATGACCACGTGATCGCGGTAGTCGAGGCCGACGCGAGCGAAGGCGATCTGGCATAGCTCTCGGACGCTGTGCGTCTCGCCCGTGGCCACCACATAGTCGCGCGGCTCGTCGCGCTGGAGCATCAGCCACATGGCCCGGACGTAATCGCCGGCGAAGCCCCAGTCGCGTTCGGCGTCCAGATTGCCCAGGCGAAGCTCCTGCTGCTGTCCCAGCTTGATGCGAGCTACCGCGTCGGAGACCTTGCGCGTCACGAACTCGTGACCGCGGCGGGGTGATTCGTGGTTGAAGAGGATCCCTGAGCAGGCGAACAGGTCGTAACTCTCCCGATAGTTCACGGTGATGAAGTGGCCATACACCTTGGCCACGCCATACGGACTGCGCGGATAAAAGGGAGTCTCCTCGTTCTGCGGCGTCTCGCGCACCTTGCCGAACATCTCGGATGAGGAAGCCTGATAGAAGCGGATGGCGGGATCCACCTGGCGGACGGCCTCCAGCAGACGCGTGACTCCCAGCGCCGTGAACTCTGCCGTCAACGTGGGCTGATTCCAAGAGGTGGGCACGAAACTCTGTGCCCCCAGGTTGTAGACCTCGTCAGGTCCCGTGGTCTGCAGCGCACTGACGAGCGACGCCTGGTCCAGCAGATCGCCCTGGACGAGCTCGATGCTTCCCGTCAGATGGTCGATGCGCTCATGTGCACTGGAACTGGAGCGCCGCGTCATGCCCACCACGCGATAGCCCTTCTCAAGCAGGAGCTCCGCGAGGTAGGAGCCATCCTGGCCGGTGATGCCCGTGATGAGTGCGGTCTTGGTCACGGCGCGGAGTATAGGTGCGGGTCCACGCCCTCGCGAGCCAGCAGCGCGCGCCAGCTGCGCCGGAAGACCTCCACGTCGAACTGTCGAGCGTTCTCCCGGATCGCCGGGCCGTGGAAGGTGATCGCGTCGAGCCGTTCCAGCGCTTCGGCCAGCGAGCGGGCCTCTGGCTGGTCGAAGAAGACTCCCGAGAGGCCCTCGACCACCGTCTCCAAAGCGCCCCCACCGCGGAAGGCGACCACTGGCTTGCCCGTTGCCATGGCCTCCACTGGAGCGATGCCGAAGTCCTCGACTCCGGGCAGGACGTAGGCATGGCAGCGAGCGACCAGGTCCTGTAGTTGCGAGCGCGGCACATGGCCCAGGAAACGGATGGTCGGTCCGGCCAGCGACTCCAGACGTCGCCGCTCCGGGCCGTCGCCCACTACCACCAGGTCACGACGCAGGACCGTCGCGGCCTCGACAGCGAGGTCTAGGCGGCGGTAGGCGAGCAGGCGTGAGGCCACCAGCAGGAAGCCGTCGTCACGGTCAGAAATGGGGAACTCGTCCGTGTCCACCGGCGGATGGATGATCTCGGACGGACGGCCCCACAGGCGAGCGATCCTCTCCTGCACGGCCTGCGAGATGGCGATCAAGAGGTCCGGCCGTTGGCTCGTGGCGCGGTCCCAACGCTGAAGGAGCGGTCGGGCCAGCCGCGCCCCGAGGCGCTGGCCGAGGCCCACGCTGGAGCCTTCGAGGTAGCCATCCAGGTCCCAGGCGAAGCGCATCGGGGTGTAGACGTAAGCGATGTGCAGTGCACCCGGCGAGGTGCGGACCGCCTTCGCGAACGCCGACGAGCTGCTGATCACCAAACCATCGCGCACCCGCAACGCGCCGAAGTAGGCGGGATAGAGCGGCAGCAGCGCGCGGAACCGCTCGGTCGGGGCCAGCAGGCGTTGCACGGGCCAGGCTCGGACGCGGGCGGGGTCGATCCGGTCGCGAAATCGCCGCTCGTGGAAGAAGCTGGTATGGATCGTGGCACCTGGCAGGAGCTGCGAGAACTCCACGGCGCATCGCTCCGCTCCGCCGTCCTGCACGAAATAGTCATGCACGATGGCGGCGCCCGTCGGGCGGGTGGTCACATCGGATCTCCTCAGCGGCGGGTAGAGTCTATCGGTGGACGACCGTTCCCCCAACGCACCCCGCGATCGCCCGCAGCGTTCTGGCCCGTTCGGCGGGCTTGGGTGGCGGGGGCCTCCGCGGGTGGCGGCGCCGATCGCAGCGGGGCTGATCCTGGCGACGTTCGCGCAGCTCGTGGCCGCCTGGTGGTTCCCTCAGAACGTGCTGCTGCGCACGCCATGGGCAGACATCACGCCCATGGAGCTTATCGTGCCGCTCGGTGCACTCCTCCTGCTGGCTGGAGGTGCCTGGCGGCTGCTGGAGCGCCGCGACCTCCCGTGGCTGCTCCTCTTCGCCGCCTACCTCAGCTGGTTCCCGCTGGCCGCGCTGTTACGAGGTGGCGGTGCCGACCTCAAGCCGGCCATCGTGTATCTGCTCTTCGCAGGGGGCGCGGCGGCCGTGGCCTTCGCCGCACTGCGCGCAAGCCTTGACAGCGGCCCGCGCCGGCTCATCGGTTTCCTGGGCGTCCTCCTCCTCCTGGCCTTCGCGGGCGCGGTGTTGGAGCGCGTGACATATCCCGAGCCAGGCAGCGCGGATCCGCTGGCCGACTTCTGGCGGTTCTTCCGGCCCGCCAATGTCTTTCAGCATCCTCGGCTGGGAGAGGTCGGACCGCCGCCGCTGCACTTCCGCTTGGGCGGGGAGGGGGACATCCGTGCCACGGGTCTCTTCTTCCACACCAACTACATGGCCTTCTTCGGCATCCTGCTGGCACCGCTCGCGACGGCCGTTACCCTGCGCGGCTGGCATGCCGGCGACCGGCGCCTCGTTGCCGCAGGTTTCGTGGGGATCGCGCTCGTCAGCCTCCTGACGTACTGGACCTACTCTCGAGCAGGCTTGCTTGGGCTGGTCGCGGCGGTGGGGCTGACGGTCGTCATCGATGTGATCTGGAGGCTGCGCGTCCGGAGTCGGTCACTCCGCAAGGAGCTGGTGCCCGGCGCCCTGACGGCTGGATTCCTGGTGCTGACGCTGGGTGCCACGGTCCTCGCCGACGACTTGGGGGCAAGGCGGCTGGCTGCCACTGATCTGCCCGACCCCATGACATCCGAGACGCCCTTCGATCCGAGCGTGGAGGGCGGGGCCAGTCGCGCCGGGCAGACCCGTGTGCGCCTTCAGGCGGTAGCGCTCGAAGCCATCCTCGAGTCGCCGCGCTCGCTGGTCCTGGGCACGGGCATGAGCCGTTTCGATGTGGCCGTGCACGATCCCGATAGCCCCGACTACATCCCCGACGCGGCCAGGATCAACGATCCCAACTCACTCTGGCTGACGGCAGGCCTCGTAGGCGGACTTCCCGCGGTGCTCCTCCTGGCAGCGCTGCTAGGCGTCACGTGGGTCCGGCTCCTCGGCGCACTCCGCGGCGTCCGGAGCGTCTGGCAAGGGGCGGCGCTCCTGTGGCTGGCCGCCTGGATCCCGGTCTGGGCGCTGGTGCAGCTCGCCGGCACGAATCCACTTGTACTGGCCGAAGCCGTGATCTTCGGAACTATGCTGGGGCTGGCAGCCGGACTTGTCGGGCGAAGCCCCGCGGTCGACTCCTTCAGCCGCTCCGTCGGCGCCCCGCGATAAGCGCCCGACTGCCCGGCACGACCACGGCGATGGCCACTGCCAGGACCGCCGCGGCGACCAGGCCACGCAGGAGGAGGCCCTCCACGCCACTCACTGGCAGCAGGGTGACGGCCGCCGCGATGGCGATCCCTCCCAGAGCGCCCCCCAGTGAGCCCTGCAGGATGGGCCGCGTTCGCGTCCGGAGCGCTCGCGCGGAAACCACGGGAAGGAGGAAGAGGTCGTCCGCCAGGATGACCAGGAAGCTCGAGATCGCCGCCCCGACCGGACCCATCATCGAGACGAGGACGATGGACAAGACCAGGTTCACGAGCGCCTCGGCGAGCACGATCGCTCCGATGATCCGATGCCGTCCGCTGGCGATGACCATCAGCATCATCACGTGCGTGGGCGTGACGATCGTCCAGGCCAGGGCGTAGAGGATCAGGACCTGGACGCTCAGGGCGGACGACTGATCCGACCATAGCCGGAGCAGGGGCTCGGCCTGGAACGCCATCACGCCATACACCGTTCCGCCGATCAAGCCGGTGAGAAGCACCGCGCGGCGGACCAGCTCAGGCGCGGCTTCGGGACGCTGCAAGAAGGCCGTCGAGAATGAGGGCAACAGCACCCCCAGCACCGGGAACAGGAAGTAGCCGACGTAGCGCGACAGCTGCGCACCTGCTGCGTAGAGCCCGGCGGCTGTGGGACCCGCGGCAGCTCCGACGATGATGACGTCCGTCCCCACGCCGAGCTGCGTAGCGGTCTGCATGGCCAGGATGGGCAGCGAAAACGCGGTGACGGTCCGGAGGTTCGCCCAACCGGGCCACCGTGGCCGGGCGCGGAACCAGCTCACCTGTCGGGCGAGGATGAGCGCTGCCAGCGACCGCCCGACGATACGCCCAACGGGCTGTGCCGCGGCCGCACCGACCAGGCCGAGGGGCGGCAAGAGGACGAGCAGAAGAAGCACCGCCACGGCGACCTGTGCCGAGTTCACCAGCAGCATCTCGCGGAAGCGGCGGGTGCCCCGAAGCGTGCCCATCCAGCCGGCAGTGGCGATGACGATCCCCAGGTCGAGCGCCAGGAAGGCGGCAACCAACCATGCTTCCCGTGCGATGTCTCCCTCCAGCCGAAGGATCAAAGGGATGAGCGTCCCGAGCAGGAGTCCGATGAGGACCGCCACACAGGCCAGCAGCGCATACGCTCCGTACGCTGTCCGGACCTGGTCGATGGCCTCCTCTTCGCCCGCCGCCGCACGTGCCGCGGCGCGCGCGGTCGTAGTCGAAAGACCGGCGTCCAACAGCGTCAGGTAGCCCACCAGGGCCGTCGCGGCCGCCCAGATGCCGTACGCCTCGGGGCCAAGGGTGCGCAACAGGTACGCGATGAGGAGGACGGTGTACACGCCGGGCACGACGATCGCCGCCATGTGCCAGGCGCCGTGCCGCGCGACACCCTGCAAGGGATCGATCGCGTCGTCCGCGGCACCTGGCTGCTCCGGCTGCATCACCTCGGAGGATAGGGCCACGGACGGGCACGTCGAGCCGCTGGATGGAGAGCAGCCGGCGGGTCAGTCGGGATACGCTTCATGCCCACCCTCCGGGAGGTTTCGTGAAGGTCGTATTCGCTACAGCGGACCTGCCTTGGGAGGCGGTCTCCGGCGCCAAGCTGCGCGACCTGGGCATCTATCGGGCCCTTGACGCCCAGGCCGATCTCGAACTCGTGTGCTTCCCCATCTGGAGCCAACCGCAGGAGCCCACTCCGCCGAACGTGGCGCGCGTCTTCCCGTCGCCGATGCCTCGTCACCCTCTGCGACGGGTCGCCATCCGCTCGGCGGCGACCGTGCGCGGCCGCCAGGTATTCCAGGAGAACCTGGCTCGACTCGGCGCGATGGAAAGGCTGGCGGGCATCGTGCGCGAGACGCGGCCGGACGTGGTAGTCCTGGGGCATCCCCTCTACGACGGCTTCCTTCCCGCTGTGAGGCCACATGTCGGCCGCCTTATCGTGGATCTCTGGCAACTCCGCTCAGTGGGCGCGCGCCAGCGGCTGCACACCGGGTCGGGTCTGGGTCGCCGGGGTCGCGCAGCACTCGACCTCCTCGTGCTCGCGCGACTGGAGCGGGAAGTGCCGCGCTATGCCGATGAGGTCTGGTTCGTCGAGCAGGGGGAGGCGAAGGTCTACGCCGAGCGCTACGACGCCACGGTGCGAGTCATCCCGAACACCATCCGCGTCGCCGACTACGTTCCCTATCGAGCGATCGCAGCCGAACCGTCCACCTTCGGATTCGTCGGTATCTATAGCTTCGACCCGAATCTGACTGCCGCCATCAGATTGCTGACACGGATCCTCCCGCTGGTGCGGTCGCATCGCCCAGAGGCCAAGCTCGTACTCATCGGGCGTGATCCGCCGCCCTCGCTCCGCGCCCTCGTGGAGCGCACCCCCGGCGCGACGCTGCTTGGCGATGTGTCCGACGCGATGGCGGCCCTGGCGGAGGCTGGCCCACTGCTCGCTCCACTGGAGGCCGGGACGGGCACGCGTCTCAAGATCCTGGAGGCGACCGCTTCGGCCATCCCGGTGGTCACCACGTCACTGGGCCTTGCGGGGCTCGACTTCACGCCGGATGAGGAGGTGGCCGTAGCGGAGACCGACGCGCAGTTCGCCGACGCGCTCCTTCGACTCTGGCGGGAGCCGACGTTGATGGCGGAGATGACGGAGCGTGCGCTGCGGCGCGTGGAGCTCCAGTACGACAACGCCATGCTGCACGCCAGCGTCGGCCGTGCGCTGCGCGGTGAGCAGGAACCAGCGCAGTAGGAAGCGCCAGCTCTGTCTTATGTGGGCTGGCCAGACGGCAAGATCTGGTTGCCTTCGGTCGCGGAGACCGCTCGCTGCCGGGCGATCCAGTCCGAGGCGAGTGCGATGAAGAGGGGCACAAGGTAGGCGTGATAGCGGTCGCGCACCTCCACGAAGACGTGAACTAGGGCCACGGTGAGCGTGACAGTCACGATCAGCAGCCCGAGCCGGTCCAGCCACTGGCGTCGGGCGATCAGCGCAAGAGCTGCCGCGACCGTCACGACGGCATAGAAGATCTGGCTGGTCAGGGTCAGGAAGGTGTGCTCGGGAAGCGCCGCCGCACGCGATGCGATGGCGAAGTCCACGCCGTACGCCTCCGAACCCCACATGGTGTGGAACTTGTCGATGCCGAGGAGCGCAAAGCCGACGGGATCCTCTCTGATGCGCTGAACGCCCAGCGGGCCGGCTGCCTTGCTGTCATCCCACACCGTGCCGTCGGTGAGCTGGAAGAGCGCCTCCCAGTCGCCAGGATTCCAGCGTCCGCCGTGCTCCTGATTGGCGCCCACCCACAGACTCCAGCCGCCATACGCTGAGGTCGACACCGACAGCTCGCCGTGTGCCTCCCGGTTGTACTCCACGACCGGCAGCAGAACCGCCAGGAAGGCCAAGGCGACAGTCACCGCGCCCAGGAGCACCCGCCGGCGACCGACGGCTCCGGGCGAGGTGGCTGCGAGCAGAAAGGCCGGCAGCAGGAAGAGGCTGGTCGGTCGGAAGTATTGGCTGACCCCCAGCAGCCCTCCCGCGAGCGCGTGATCCCTCATGCGCTGTGGGCGCGCTCCCTGCATGACGGCCAGGACCGCCAACAGCAGGCTCACCGTGTAGGTGGTCTCGGTCAGACGGACGCTCGTCATCAGTGCCCCCGCTGGCCAGATCGCGTAGAGGAACAGCGCCACGTTCGCGGCTCGCTCGCGATGAGCAGACCGGACGAGAAGCCACAGAGCGAGGCCGCCGACCAGCGCGGCCAGGGTGTTCAAAGCCTCGCCCGCCAGGGCTCCGCGCCCGAAGATCGCGTACGACCCAGCCAGGAGATAGGGAAAGCCCATCGGCCGGTCGCTGAACAGCCGGCCGTCGCTCAGCACCTGAGCGGCCAGCGAGTCGTAGGCCACCATGTCCCGGTCGACCGGCGCATCGATCACGAGAGCGATGGCGATGCGTATCAGCGCTACGAGCGACAGTCCGAGCATCACGATCAGCCACTGCCGTCGCGCGTCGCGCGCCGTCCATCGGTGAACGCCGGCGATCAGAGCTGCGGTCGCAGCCACAGCAAGCAGGCTGGTCAGGAGGGCAGGCGCAACGGCGGGGTGCTGCAGGTCGCCTACCGATCGCGCCACGATCACCCCGACCATGGCTGTGGCCTCCAGGGCGATCAGGACGAACAGCCCGATGCCGGCCCAGGTCACGACCCGTGTCAGGAAGCCGACTGTCGAGCCGCCCCAGCGGCTACTCGCCGGGGCGGGAGCCGTTCGCATCACCGGCACGCCACGAGAGAAGGACCTGCGCTGCGACGTAAAGCCCCTGCAGTAGCCCGCTGAAGACGAGGAAGGCGAGGAGCCCGGCTGGCCACAGCAACAGCACCGATGCCGCGAAGAGAAACCATCCGTAGTCCAGAAGATGCCGGCTGGCGTAGAGCAGGAGGAGCTGCGGAGAAGGTCGTTCGCCGACGGGCCGCTCGCGGCTGATGAGCTCCGCGCGTTGCCAGGTGCTGAAGGTCTGGAGCAGGCTGAGCGTGATGGCCGTGGCAGCGAGCACCACCGCCGTCCCGGCGTCAGGGTCCAGGGCCCGGACTAGGAAGAGGCTGAGTGACGTGTACACCGCGGCGTGAGAGACCACGTCAACGAGCTGGTCGAACCATGCCCCGAACGCGCTGGCTTGACCCCGCGCTCGAGCCAGCTGCCCGTCAGCGCAGTCGAGGGAGAAGGCGAGCTGCCAGATGATGAGCACAGCGAGCATCACCAGCAGCGACGCTGGCGGTGACGCGAGTGCCACGATCAGGGCACCTAGCAGGTGCACCAGAAGGCCAGCCACCGTCACGGCGTTGGGCGTCACCCGCGTGGGTAGCAGAGGAAGTGCGAGCATCGCTCCCACGGGGTGGTTTACGCGACGGATCCAGAACAATCCCTCTGGGCCCTGGTAGCGCCGACGGAACTCCCGAGCCCGCGCCAAGAAGTCGGCGAGCTTGCCTGGGGTCCCGATGGGAACACTCACCGGCTGACTCTAGCGCGCGTTCGTTCGATGATGCTGGCCCCGACCGATCGCTGACCTGTGCACTACCATCGCCGGCTGATGCATCACAGCGGTCTGCCCATCGCGGTCATCCTCGGCGCCGGTGTCGGGCGGCGTCTCGCGCCGCTCACGGACGACCGTCCCAAGGCCCTGGTAGAGGTGGAGGGCTCCACATTCCTGGCACGGGCGATGCGGGCGGTCAAAGCGGCCGGCTTTCCGCGCGTCGTCATCGTCACGGGACATCGCGCAGAGATGATCGAAGCCGTGGTGGCACAAGGTGCCTGGACGAGGGACGCACGTTGCGTGTACAACCCGAACTACGCGACAGCCAACAACATCGTCTCGTTCCTGACGGTCGAGGACGAGATCCGGGACGGCTTCTGCCTGCTCAACTCGGACATCGTGTTCGATGCCTCGATCCTGCAGGACGTGGCCAGCGCTGGGCCGGGCTGCTGGCTTACGGTCGACGGCGATGAGCCGCTCGGCGCCGAGGAGATGAAGGTGCAGGTGGACGAGGACGGCTTTGTCCGCCGGGTCAGCAAGAGTCTCATCCCGGAGGTGTCAGCGGGCGAGTACATCGGCATCGCTCGGTTCGACGCGGCGGGCGCCGCTGCCGTCATACGGCATGCCCGCCAGCTGGTGGCCGACGGTCAGACGGACCTCTACTACGAGGACGCGTTCGACCGAGCGGCGTCCGAGCTGGCCATCGGCCTGGTGCCGGTCGCAGGACGAGCATGGACCGAGGTCGATGACCTCACCGACTACGAGCGGGCGATCGATGTGGCTCGTGCGCTCGACACATCGTCGAGCAGATGACGAGCCCAGCACACCGCTCCATCCGTATCCCGCGCCTGCTGCGGATCGTTCAGGGGGTCCCCTCGGCCGTGGGCTCGCTGGCAGACCTGATGCGGCAGCCGACGCGCTACCTGGTGGTCCACTCCGGCGCCGCATCGGTGACCGGCTACGGCGCCCGGTTCATGGGTGAAGGGCGGCGGATCGGCCTCGACGTGGAGGAATTCGTGGCGGCCGGCAACAGCGATGCATCGGTCCAAGCCGTCACGCAAGCGATCGACGCGGTCCGCCCCGGCGTGGTGGTGGGCGTGGGGGGCGGCCGCTTGGTGGACGTTGCCAAGATGGCCGCGGCCGAGAAGACCGCGGACTTCGTCAGCGTGCCGACCCAGGCGTCCAGTGACGGCATCTGCTCTCCCGTCGCGGTCATCCATTCGGCCGACGGTCGCCCGCGATCGCTCGGCGCGCGCATCCCCATCGGCATCGTGGTCGACATGGACGAGCTCCGTTCGGCTCCACTGGAGACGTGGCGATCCGGATTGGGCGACCTGGTCTCCAATCTCTCGGCGGTACGGGATTGGCGTATGGCCCATGCGGTCCACGGCGAGCCAATAGACGATTTCGCGTGTCTGACCGCGGAGGCGGCCGCTGGGTCGGTGATCCAGAACGATGCCGACTTGACGGAGCGTGGCTTTCAAGAACGGCTCATCCGCGGATTGATCCTCAGCGGCATCGCCATGGAGATGTCCGGCTCTTCGCGCCCGGCCAGCGGGTCGGAGCACCTCATCAGTCACGCCCTCGACTCGATCCTCGATCGTCCGCGGCACCACGGGCTACAGGTCGCCCTCGCGACCATCGCGGCCTACGTGCTCCGAGATGAACCGTGTGACGACATCGTCCGCTTCTTCCGAGTGACGGGACTGCCGGTGTTGCCTCGCGACCTGGGCATCTCCACGGACGAGTTCATGAGCGCGGTCCGTGAGGGTCGCAGCACGCGCCCGGATAGATGGACGGTGCTGGACATCGTGGGTGAAACGGAGTTCCGGAGGCTGAGGAACCTCTACGATGGCGGTGGCAGGGGTCTTTGGATGTGACTGCTGGATCCATACCAGATCGATGCGACGTTCCGCCCGATCAGCCCTTCGAGGCGTTCCACGTCGGTCCGGAACTCTGCCTGAAGCTGAACGCGCAGGGCCGGGTCGAAGGGTGGTCGCTGCGGCGTTGCATTGACGCGCTCGATCAGAGATCGCGCGACCTTGCGTAATCGCAGCGAAGCGATGCGGCGGAAGCCCTTGCGCAGGATGGGCGTGAGCAAGAGCCGATGGAGTCGAGGGCTGCGGACGCCCAGGCTGGGGTTGACCTGCTGCGACGGAAGGTCTTGATGGGGCTCGACGCCCAGGAAGCGGAGAACGTCGCTGTACGTTCCCGACGGGTCGGACCTGAACTCCTCGAAGATGATGACCTTGATCCGTTCGGACGGGAACAGGGCGAAGTAACGTCCGACCTGCCCGGCGTAGCGGCCCACCTCCCGGTAATAGAGCCCTTTGACGTTCCAGGCGTCCGGAGGAAGCCGCTCACCGCGCTTTCGAGCCGGCTCTGCCGCCAACGCGTCCTCGAAGCGCTCGATGTCCTCGCTACCGACGAAGTACCGGCGAGCGTGGAGGTAGCGGATCATGTCCGCCGGGTCCCGCAGCATGATGATGATGCGGGCGTCGGGGCGAAAGGCCGCGATGCGTTCGGCCGCGTCCGTGGAGTACAGGTAGAAAGGCGAGGCTTCGCCCGCGATCTGCCCGTCCCTGGCCGGTCGAAAGAGTGCCAGGTAAGCGTCCAGGTCCCGCGTAAAGATGAGCCCGTCAGCCGGCGTGCCAGAGTCCAGATCCGTGCAGAAGTAACTGGGCTCTTTGAGCTCAGGCATGAAGATGCGCGGATGCACTCGCAGGTGCTCGTGCATGAATGTCGTGCCGCAACCCGGCGCACCGACGATGAAGAAGCTGGGGGCGGGGACAGCCAGCGATCGCGCGTCGGGTTCCGGCCCACGGCGGGGTCCAGTGCCGGCGGAAGATGGGGAGAAGGCGGCGGTCATGGCCGGCGAGTATAGGGACGGCCCGCCCCGCAAGGTCCTCTTCGTGATCCATCACGCGGTCTTCGGGGGGCCACACAACCAGGCGTTGCGCTTGGCCGGACCCCTCGGCGAGCGCGGATACGAGACGATCGTGCTTCTGCCGGACATGCCCGGAGACGCACCTGAGCGCCTGAGGAGGTCAGGCATCGCCGTCGAGCAGATGCCGCTCCACAGCCTCCGCGCTCGACCCGATCCCGTCGTGCAGGCACGATTCGCGCTCGGCTTCCTGCCCGAGGTGCTGGCCATCCGCCACCGCATCCGCGAACTCGGCATCGACCTCGTCCAGATCGGTGGTCTGGTCAATCCCCACGCCGCGCTGGCCGCCCGAGCGGAGGGCGTGCCCGTGGTCTGGCAGCTCCTTGACACGCGCGCGCCGCGGCCCGTGGCTTGGGCGTCCATGCTCTGGGTGAGGGCGCTGGCCACGGTCGTCATGCCTACGGGTCGAAAGGTCCTCTCCGCCTTCCCTGGCTGGCGGCGGGTAGCCTCTCGCGTCGTGCCTTTCGTGCCCCCCGTGGACACGGATACCTTTCGCCCGCAGCCGGAACTGCGCGCCGCGGTCCGCCGCCAATGGGGCATCGCGGACGGCGTGCCGGTCATCGGCTCCGTGGCCAACATCAATCCGCAGAAGGGCATCGCGATGCTCATCGAGGCGTTCGATCGGCTGCGCCGCGAGATCCCCGAGGCTTGCCTCGTCGTGGTGGGCGCCGAGTACGCCACGCACCGTGCCTACTCCGGGGAGCTACGACGCCGAATGACCGAGCTTGGCCTCGAGGAAGGGGTGGCAGTGCGCTTCCTGGGAGCCCGCTCCGACATCGAGCGCCAGCTGCAGGGCTTCGACCTCTTGGCGCTTGCCTCGGTCCCTCGCTCGGAAGGCATCCCGACCGTGATCTTGGAGGCGATGTCGTGCGGCCTTCCCGTGGTCGCCACGGACGTCGGGGGCGTGGCCGAGGTGGTGGAAGATGGCGTCACGGGCTACGTGGTATCGCCCCTCGATGATGAAGCGTTCGCTGATGCGGCGGCGAGGATCCTGCGCGACCCGGAGCGACGCGCCGAGATGGGCCTTGCTGGTCGGGAGCGCGCCGTAGAGCGGTTCTCGGTAGCGCGCTGCACGGACACTCACGCCGGTGCCTACGCGCTCGCCCTCGCGTCCAAGACTCACCCCGATGAGAAACGAGCATGGCGCGGCTGAATCGAGGGTGTTGACGCGGCTGAGGCGTGGCGCCGCCCTCGGCGTCAACGCCAGAGTGGCGATGATGTTGCTCGGCGCCCTCATGGTTCGACTGGTCGCGATGAGCGGTCAAGGGCATGAGGGTGATATCAGCGCGCTCGCACGTTGGGCGGAGAGCGTCGCGGCACGGGGCCTTGGCGGGTACTACGAAGCCGGCGGCGACTCGAACTACCTCGCTGTCCTCTACCTCCTGTGGCCCCTGGGCCTGATGTTCGACCGTCCAGAGCTGTTCGCAGCCGTGCGCGCGATCTCCATCCCGTTCGACCTCCTGACCGGGGCGATGCTGTTCGTGGCCGGCCGATCGCTCGCCGGCCCACAGGGCGGCCTCTTGGCTGCAGCCCTATACCTATTCAATCCGGCGGTCGTGCTGGCTGGCGCGGTCTGGGGGCAACTCGACGCTGTCGGCACGGCGGCCGTGGTCGGTTCGCTGATAGCCGTGGCGTCGGGTCGGTACGTGACTGCGGGCATGCTGTCCGTGCTGGCGGTACTGGTGAAGCCGCAGTTCGCCATCGCAGGTGCGGTCATCTTGGGGATGCTCCTCCTGCGCCGCAAAGGAGGCGGGCGGGCCTCCGGGGTCGCCCTCGCCATCGTGGGGGGCGTTGCGGCCTATCTCGCGGTGACCGTCCCGCTGGGCCTTGAGCCGGCCGAGCTGCTCGCGATCGTCGGAGATAGCGCAGCGCAGTTGTCCTTCGCCTCGCTCCACGGCTTCAATGCATGGGGCCTGATCTTCGGATTCGAGGTTTCCGATGGGCCGTGGGTGTACCTGGGACTCGCGCTGCTGGCAGCAGGCGTCCTCGGCGCATTGGCCTTGCTCCACCTCCGACGGGACCTGGCGGGCGTCTTCGGAGTCGCGTTCCTCATCGCCTTGGCGGTCTACTTCCTGCCCACGAGGGTCCACGAGCGCTATCTCTTTCCCGCCATCGCACTCCTTGCTCCCTTGGTCGCTCTGCGGCCGACCTTGCTTCGCCCGTTCGTCGCCTTGAGCGGCGTCTTCAGCCTGTCCCTGCTGTATGTCCTCATCCGGGGAAGGCGGTCCGGGGCGATCGACGTGCCCCTTCGGATCGAGCGACTCCTTGACTGGCCTGGCGTGCCATTGATCGCGGTCGCCCTGATGGCCGCGGCGGCCTGGTGTGTCGTGCAGCTCTGGCGCTTCTTCCGTGAAGAAGGGCGCGCTGCTCCGCTCAGTTGATCCAGCCGTGGCTGACCTCGGGACCTCGATACACTGCGCCAGGATGGATACCAGCGGCGGATCGATCGATGCACCCGACACTTATCGCTCGCTTCTTGGCCGCGTGCCGCTGCACCCACTCCTCTTGGCTTCTTACGCGGTGCTGTTCCTATACGCCTCGAATATCACCGAGCTGACGGCGAGCGAGGTCCTCCAGCCTCTGGTCGGAGCTGTCCTGGCGGCCGCGACCGTTCTGCTCGTTCTCGGCATCGTCCTCAAGAGCCTCTCCCGTGCCGCGATCGTGACCTCCGCCATGGTCGTCGCCTTCTCTGCCTATGGCCACGCGGAGGCATTCCTGGCGTCCATCGGTCTGGGTCTGCGTACCCAGCTGGTGGCATGGGGTGCGTTCATCATGTTGGCAACACTGCTTGCCTATAAGGCCCGGCATCTGCTGCCCCGCATCACGACGTTCCTGAATGTGGTCGCATCGGTCCTCGTGCTCCTAGTCCTGATCACCATCGTGCCGCGAGAGATACAGCGTTCGACGGACGCGTCCCAAGGCGACACGCCGGATGCTACTCAGGGTGATGGTGATGCCACCTCACAGCAGCGCGACATCTACTACCTCGTCTTCGATCGCTACGGATCCGAGTGGAGTCTTGACTACCAGTTCGGTGTCGACAGCGACCTTCCTGAGTGGCTGAGCGACCAGGGGTTCCAAGTGGCCACAGAGAGCCACGCCAACTACCGGGCCACGGACTTCTCGCTGGCAGCGACGCTTAACATGACGTACCTGGACGACTTGACGGCGCGCTACGGTCGAGATACCGGCGACCGGACTCCGGCGCGTCAGATGGTGCGCGACCACGCGGTCGGCCGGTTCATGCAGGCGCAGGGGTATCGCTACATCCATCTCGGGTCTTGGTTCGACCCGACTCGTACCAGCCCGCTTGCGGATGAGTCCCGCTCCTACGATGCCGAGTCGGAATTCTCGGCGGTGATGCGCAACACGACGATCGTGCCAGCCTTCCTCCGTCTGCTCGGCCACCAGGACGAAGCACTCACCCTCCGCGAGCGGCATGTGCGCATCGCGGACTTCCAGTTCCGTCAGCTGGCCGAGCTGCGGGACGACCCTGGCCCCAAGTTCGTCTTCGCGCACGTGCTCTTGCCCCACTCGCCGTATGTCTTTCGGGCGGATGGACGTCTTGTGACCAAGGCCGAGGAGGATTCGGAGCCGGAAAGTCGACTGTACGGCGGACAGTTGGCCTATCTGGACGGACGCATCAAGGCGACCATCGAGCACCTCCTGGCGGGACCCCCGGAAGAGCAGCCCATCATCATCGTCCAAGGGGACGAGGGACCGTTCGCTCGGAAGGACATCGCTTGGGAGGGCCGCGAGGCGGAGTACCTCCAAGTACGGTTCGGTATCCTTAACGCGCTCTATCTTCCTGGCGTGGGTGGAGACGCCGTTCACCCATCGATCACTTCCGTCAATACATTCCGGCTCCTGTTCTCCCGATACTTTGGAGCAGACCTGCCGCTATTGACGGACCGCAGCTTCACGTGGCCGAATAACGACCGCGCCTACGACTTCGTCGACGTGACCGACTTGGTCGCGACGCCTCCCGATGTGCCTCCGTTGGATGCTGAGCCCGCCGGGGACTCGCTATCGCCCTGAAAAGGGAAGATGGCGCGCGAAGCTGCTGCTATCCTGCGCGGACGCCGCGCGCCGGAGAGGGTAGCGGCACTTCCAGAAGGGATGGATACCGATGGTCTTCGCATACCTCGATGCCGCTTCCGGCAGCCTCATCATCCAGGCGCTCATCGCCGGTCTTGTGGCCGTGCCGATCTTCTTCCGTGCGCAGCTGTCCAAGGGTATGCATGCGGTGAGGCGTGTCCTGAGGCGTGAGCCGAAGTCCTCCCAGCGGAGCGACTGAGGCGTCCCGTTCGCGGCGCCTGATCAGCCTCCACCGACGGTCCCGCAAGATCCCATCGGCGGTTATCCTCGTTTCTCATGGAGTTGCGTCAGTTCGTGATCGAGGGGCTCGGTCACATCAGCGCGCTGGTCATCGATGACGCCGCTGGGGTGGCCGCCGTGGTCGATCCGCGGCGGGACGTGGACCTCTACCTGGACGCGGCCAGGACGCGTGGCCTGCGCATCAGCCATGTCGTAGAGACGCACCTGCACAACGACTACGTCTCGGGCGCCCGCGAGCTGGCCGATACGACCGGCGCCGAGCACGTGCATGCCGCGGGGGCGGAGCTGCGCCACTCTCATCGCGCCGTCCGTGGGGATGAGATCTTCGACGTGGGCTCGCTCCGTTTTCGCGTCCTCGAGACACCCGGTCACACGCCTGAGCATCTGAGCTACTCCGTGGCAGATCGCTCCCGCGCCGATGAGCCGCAGCTGCTCTTCACTGGCGGCTCGCTGTTGGTGGGAGCCGTGGGCCGGACCGATCTGCTGGGCGCCGATCACGCCCAAGCGTACGCACGGCAGATGCACGCCTCGCTGCACGACCGACTGCTGCCCCACGAGGACTCCGTGATGGTGTTGCCCACGCACGGCGGTGGATCCCTGTGCTCCAAGGACATCGCCACCACCCCCTGGTCGACCGTGGGCTTCGAGCGACGCCACGATCCGCTGCTGGCCATCGATGAGGTGGAGGCATTCGTGCGCGCACTGCTGGCCGACCAGCCTGCCTTCCCGCGCTACTTCGCTCGCATGCGCCCGACCAACCAGGCGGGGCCGGCTGCCTTGGGTGGCGTGCCGGCGCCGCAGCCCCTTGGCGTGGACGCTGTGCCTGTCCTGCTGGCAGGGGAGGGGCTGATCATCGATGCCCGCTCGCCGAGCGCTTACGCGTCGGGCCACGTCCCCGGTTCGCTATCCATCCCGGCGGGGAGCTCCTTCGGCACCTGGCTGGGCTGGGTCGTGCCGCACGACCGCCCCTTGATCCTGCTGCTGGACTCCGCGGACGACTGGGACGGGCAGATCCGCCAGGCGCTGCGCATCGGGCACGAGAACGTGGCGGGGTACCTCGAAGGTGGCCTGGCTGCGTGGCGGGCGAGCGGCGGGCACGTGGAGGCGGGCGCGTCCATCAGCGTGGATGAGCTTCGCGCCCAGCTCAGCCGCGAGCCGGAGATGCTCGTCATCGACGTCCGCCAGGCCTCCGAGTTCGAGACGGGCCACGTCCCCGGCGCTCGGCATCTCCACGCGGGCGATCTGCCCGAGCGACTGGCCGAGCTGCCGCGCGACCGTCCCATCGCCGCCATCTGCGCCAGCGGCTATCGCAGCTCGGTCGCCGCAGGCTTGCTCCGCCAGGCCGGTTTCAGCGACGTCAGCGCAGTGCGCGGCGGACTCCCGGACTGGCGCGCTGCGGGGTACCCGGTCCAGACCGGTGAGGCGCGGTCGGCCTGAGGTCGGCCTGAGATCGGCTTCACGGACCCGAAGCCACAGGTGCCAGCGCGTCCTGAAGCATCGCGGCGAACATGGCCTCGGTCGCGCGGTGATCCCCTCGCATGGACATCTGGGCGGCACCCGCGAAGAGCACGTCAGCCGGGCGCGGCTTGATCCGTACGAAGGGCGGGAGTCCGTAGCGGACGGCGAGCCAGTTGGCCAGGACTCGAGCCGTCCGCCCGTTGCCGTTGGCGAACGGATGCATGCGGAGCCACTCCCCGTGCGCCAGGGCGCAGAGTCGCAGCACGGCCGAGACCAGGGCCGGTGTCCATTCTTGACCGTTTCGGGGGATCGCTGCATCCAGGCTCGAGGTGACCGAAGCGGCTGCCCGGAAGAACGAGTCGAGGGCAGCCGGCACGTCTCTGGCCAGAACGCCATCCGCTCGTCCCACCCTGACTTCGTAGTCGATCAGGCAGGGATGAGCAGGGTCCGTGTCGCGGATGTTGCCCACATAGTCGGGTAGCGGGACCGCGACGCCGGCGTAGATCGACCGATGCCAGTCGAGGGCACGCTGGAGCGCGGGTACGGGGCGAGAGGTGGCGTCAGCCGCGATAGTGGGCCAGAGGGTCTTGATGTTGGCGACGATCTTGGGGGCATCCCTCGGATCGTCCTCGTCCCAGTCGGGGCAGGGGCCGTGCTTCAAGCCTCGACGGCGAACGCGCGACCGACACCGTAGTGGTCGGCGTCGGGGTGAGTCCGCCGGCCTTGCACCGGCTCAGGCAGCGACTCTGCCTCGGCGAACTCGGACCAAGCGTCGGCCCGGAGATCGCCTCGATAGCTGCGCAGCAGCTCCACCGTCCGTGACAGGCTGAGCTCGAGTCCCAGAGCCAACACCTCGAGTTCGCGCGCGATGAGCTCTTCGGCGAGGCGGTTCATCGAAGTGCCCTGGCGCTGCGCGACCAGGCGAAGCAGCTCGCGGGTACGCTCACTCTCGAAACGAAGCGGAAAGACCGTTCGCGACGGTCGGTCATCGGGCATACGAGTAGCATAGTGGCGTGACATCAGAAGTCAATTGTGATGTCATGAAGATGGTGGCCGTAAGCGGCTTATTCGGATCTCGAGTCGACCTCGTGGAGCGCCAAGATATCGATCAGCGTCCACGTGGCGGACATTTGACGGGAACGCCGCCCGATACGCCACTCCACCGCCAGAGCCGCCTCAGCCGAGGTCGATGCCCACGGCTCCCAGCAGGCCTGCACCGAGCAGCGCCACGTCCAGCACCACGACCACGCCGATGGCGCCCACGGCAAGGACGTTGCGCCAGCGGCCGTTGACGTGCCGGCCGAGCAGCCGCCGGTCGTTGACCAGCAGCAGCATGAAGATGAGCACCACGGGCAGCAGCAGTCCCTGGAGATTCTGGCTGGCCACGATCAATCCGATCAGGTCCAGCCCGGGGAGCAGCATCACGGCCGCCCCGAAGAAGAGCACGAAGCTGTAGATGATGAAGAACGCCGGCGCGTCACGGAACGGCTTGCCCACGCCCGACTCCCAGCCGAAGGCCTCGCAGATCACGTAGGCCGTGCTGATGGGCATGATCGTGGCGGCCAGGACGCTCGCTCCGAAGAGGCCCACCGCGAATAGCGCGCCTGACAGGTCGCCCGCCACTGGCCGCAAGGCCTCGGCAGCCTGGCCGGCGCTTTCCAGCGCGATGCCGCTGCCGAACAGCGCGCCCGCCGTGGCCACCACGATGAACAGCGCCACGGTGTTCGTCCAGACGGCGCCGACCACCGCGTCGGCCTGCTCCAGCCGCAGCTCCTCCTCGTCGATGCCCTTCTCTGCCACGGCCGACTGGAGGTAGAACTGCATGTACGGTGTGATGGTCGTACCCACCACGGCTACCGCCAGCAGAAGCGTGGTGGCGATGGGCACGCCCGGCACGGACAGGCTGGGCGACAGGATCGCCGCCCCCACCTCACCCCAGTCGGGCCGCACAAGGAAGGCCGCGATCACGTAGGTCAGGAAGATGAGGCTGATGGACAGGAAGATCCGTTCCAGGATGCGGTACGAGGCGAAGATGACCAGCGCCCAGATGGCCACCGCCACCACGGGCACGGTCACCAGACGGGGCACCCCAAAGATGTCCAGCGCGGCGGAGGCACCGGCGAAGTTGGCCACCGTATTGGCCAAGTTGGCGATCAGCAGCACGAGCATGGCGAAGGCCGTCCAGCGCACGCCGAAGGAGTCGCGGATCAGGTCGGACAGGCCCTGCCCGGTCACGACGCCAAGTCGCGCGGCCATCTCCTGCACCACGGCCAGCATCAGCAGCGTGATGGGGAACAGCCAGAGCAGCGCGTAGCCCGTCTCGGCGCCCATCACGGAGTAGGTGGTGATGCCGCCCGCGTCGTTGCCCGCGATGCCCGCGATCAAGCCGGGACCCAACACGGCCAAAAACGCGAAGAAGCGACGCCGGCGGAAGCGCGAACGAAGTCGCAGGAGCTCGCCCTGCTCGAGGCGGTCGCGCAGCCGCGCCAGCACACCGATGCGCGGCGCCGCGGGCAGCCGCCGCCGCACCGGATCACCCATCGCTTCGCACAGGACCCCCCACTACTGCTCGCTCCGGCTGAAGAGCCGCGGCAGACGTCGCTTCCAGGCGCCCGGCAGGACCATGTCGATGGCATCGTCCACGGTCACGATGCCCGCCATGCGCCCCTCATCGTCCACCACCGGCACGGCCAGCAGGTTGTACCGCGCCACTACTTGGGCGACCTCCTCATGGTCGGTGAGCAGACCGACCGCCACCGGCTCGCGCTGCATGAAGTCGATCACTCGCGCCGCCGGCTGGGCGACGATCAGGTCGCGCAGGGAAAGCACCCCGGACAGTCGACCGTCCTCGCCCACCACGTAGATGTAATAGATGGTCTCCGCGTTGGGCTCCAGCTCGCGCAACCGCTCGATGGTCTGGGCTGCCGTCAAGTGCTCCGGGATAGCGATGAACTCGGTGGTCATGATGCCGCCCGCCGAGTCCTCCGGGTAGCCCAGCAGCTGACGGACCTCGTCGGCCTCGTCGCGTTCCATGAGCGGCAGGATCTGGCGCCGCGCGGCCTCAGAGAGGTCCGCCACGAGGTCGGCCGCGTCGTCGGGGCTCATCTCCTCCAGGATGTCGGCCGCGCGCTCCGGACTAAGGTCCTCCATGACCTCGACCTGCGTCTCCGGCTCCATCTCCTCGATGGCATCGGCCGCCGCCTCGTCATCCAGTGAAGCCAGGATGCCGGCACGATCGCGCGGGGCGAGCTCGTCGATGATGGAGGCCAGGTCGGCCGGATGCAGCTCGCGCAGGCCCTGGTGCGGGACGCGCAGGCGGATCGAGGCGATGGAGCTCTCGACCGGGTCGACGTCCTCCCAGTCGATGTAGCGCTCGGGCACATCCAGGCGGATGTTCCGCGCGAGGGTGCGAAACGGCCCTTCGATGCCCAGCCGGCGCAGGATCCCGGCCGCACCCACATCCACGGCCACCAGGTGCAGGCGCCCCTCGATGTGGTCGAGCCGCAGGTCGTTGACGCGCACCACCTTGCGCCCGTCGATGTCAACGATCTGCTTGTCCTGAAGGTCCAGGAAGAGCAGCAGCTCGTTGGGCCGCTGCTGGAAGCGGTCGATGTCCAGGCGCCTCGTGCGCAGCCGCGCGCCCCCCTCGTCAAAGGAGGCCACGTCGCTCCAGGGGAGGAAGATGCGCCGCCGCCCGGTGGAGATGACGAGCCCGGTGACCGGCGGGTACGGATCACCAAGGGCCACGATCAGGTCGGCCACCTTGCCCAGTCGCTCGCCCTGCCGGTCGAGCACCGGCCGGCCGATGGCCTGGCTGAGATAGAGCATCGCGTGGCACCCCGATCGGAGCGTGGAGGCGGCCCTGCGGACCGTGCTTTCTACACTCTACGGCGATACGCGCCATGCTCCGCACATCGTGACCCAGCACGACCAGATCGTGACCCAGCACGACCAGACTGCCATGCCTCCTCTTCCGGCCGCGGCACGGGAGGAACGTCGGCTGCCGCGCGCCCGGGTGGCCCTGGCCATCCTGCTCGTGCTGATGGCCGGCCTCACCACCGTGTCGCTGCTTGACGGGCCGCCCACGGAGATCGAACTCCTCCAGGCTCCGGTCGTGGCCGGCATCGTGGCCGTCGTGCTCGTGCAGCGCAGACTGGTTGGCCCCGGACGCCGCCGGATGGTCCGGGACGCGAGCTTCACGCGCATCCTCCACGGGCTCTCACGCTCCGTCTCGGGGGATTCCGTGGTGCAGGCCATCGTGGAGGAGCTTCGCTTCAGTTCGGGTGCGGACCACGTGGTGGTCGCTCGCCGGGCAGAGGCCGATGGCACGCTCGAGGTGACGCTCGTGGCGGCGAGCGCCTCCGTGCCGGCCTCGCGTACGTTGCTGCGCCCGGACATCCTGGGCGCGCCGGCCGACGGCGGCGCGTCGCTGACCCCCGCCGATCTCGCCATGACCTTACCGACCGGGGCACGGATGGAGGGCGTGCCGCCGATCGTCGCGCCAGCCCTGCGCTTCCAGGAGGCGGCCGATGAGGTGGCCCGTCGCGTCCGCTCCGGATACGGCTTGCCCCACACGCTGGCGGCGCCGCTCATCGCGGACGCGCGCTTCGTGGGCGCCCTGATGCTCTCCAAGCGGACGCGCGACTCCTGGAGCGAACTCGACCGGCGGCTTCTCACCTGGGCGTCGGGCGAGGTCTCGGCCGCCTTGGCTCGCGTCTACGCGTTGGAGGAGGCCGAGGCTCGCGCCAACATCGACGCCCTGACCGGGCTGCCCAATCGGCGCTACTTCGACGAGATCATCTCCATCGTCCGGCCTCGGCGACGCGCTGGTGACACGCTGGGCATCCTGATGATCGATATCGACCGCTTCAAGAACCTCAACGATCGCTACGGCCACGCCACGGGCGACACGGTCCTGCGCGCCGTGGCGGGGGCCATCTACACGACCGTCCGGTCGGAGGACACCCCCGCCCGGTACGGCGGCGAGGAGTTCAGCGTCATCCTGCACCGCGCCAGCGCGGCGCAGGCCGTCGAGGTGGCGGAGCGCGTCCGAGCGGCAGTCCAGGCGATGCCTCCCGAGCGGATGGGCATCGAGCGGCCCGTGACGGTCTCGGTGGGCGTGGCCGTGGCTGTGCAAGAGGACATGGACGTGGCGGCCCTGATCGAGGGTGCCGACCGCGCCCTCTATCTGGCCAAGCGTCGGGGCCGGAACCGCGTGGAGGTGGCGGCCGGTGGCGCGGTGCCCACCGGCTCCACGGTGCGCGACGGCGAGATCGTGCAGTTCCGGCCCGAGGATGAGCCGGCCCTCTCAGCGGCGAGGCGAGAGACGGTGAAGCCGGAGGCGTGAAAGAAGCGCTCAGCGAGGCCGACTCGCCGGTCCCTGCGCCGGCCGAGGTCGTCACGGTCGATCCGGACGATCCGCCCTATGAGTCCCGGCCGCGCGCCTCGCGCGGTGACGACGTGCCGCTGCTGGCCAACGTCGAGCTGGCGCGGATCTTCTACGAGATCGGGGACATGCTGGAATTGCAGGGCGAGCTGCCCTTCAAGACGGCCGCCTACCGGCGCGCGGCCGACTCCATCGCACACAGCCCGGCGGATGTGGCTGCGGCTTACCGGCGCAACGCGCCTCCTGCGCTCACCGGGGTGGGCAAGGCCATCGCAGACAAGCTCGCGGAGTTGACCGACACCGGGCGACTGCGCTTCTACGAGCGGCTGCGCCGCGACGTGCCGCCGTCGCTAGTGACGCTGCTGGCGGTGCCGGGCCTGGGCCCACGGACAGCGGGCGACCTGTGGCGCGCGCTGGGCATCACCTCACTCGACGAGTTGGAGGTCGCCGCTCGCGCAGGACGCCTGCGCGCGGTGCGGGGCATCAGCGAGCGGACGGAGAAGAAGATCATCGATGGCCTCGAGCAGCTGCGGAAGCGACCGCCGCGGCGCATGCGCCTGGGCCAGGCGTCGGAGATCCTGGAGCGGCTGGGGATCCTGCTGGGCGGCGTGTCGGGTGTGCGCTCGGTGGTGCCCGCGGGATCCTATCGACGACGGCGCGAGACCGTCGGCGACCTGGACCTGCTGGTCGAGACCGATCGCGGGCGGGATCTGATCGAAGCGCTGCATGCCTCGGCAGCCGTTGAGCGCGTGGGTGGCCATGGCGGACGGCTGGGACAGCTGCGCACCACCGTGCAGCTGCTGCGCGGCCCGCAGCTTGACGTGATGACCATGCCGCTCGGCGCCACGGGCACGTACCTGGTCCACTTCACCGGGTCCGCGGATCACAACGTGCGCTTGCGTGAGCTCGCCCGCGACCGTGGCTGGAGCCTCTCCGAACATGGCTTCACGCGACTCGGCGAGGACGGCGAGGCGCTGGCAGGGCAGGGCGCCGAGCGCCGGACGTTCGCCACAGAGGAGGAGGTCTACGACTTCCTGGGCCTGCCCTTCATCGCGCCGGAGCTGAGGGAGGACCGCGGGGAGATCGAGGCCGCCCGGGAGGGTCGACTGCCGGAGCTGGTCGATGTCTCCGACCTCCAGGGCGATTGCCACACGCACTCGGAGTGGTCCGACGGCTCCAAGCCCATCGACGTCTGGGCCGAGGCAGCGCGCCGGCGTGGTTACGCCTACCAGGTGCTCACCGATCACTCGCACAGCCTGA